>JAGVBT010000047.1 GCA_020059605.1 Deltaproteobacteria bacterium | reverse complement strand
TGATGATCTCGTAAAAAGTCCCGACCTGTCACCCTGAACTCGTTTCAGGGTCTCGTAAGTTCTTGAAACTGTTGGATGCTGAAACAAGTTCAGCATGACATTGTTTCTGTTTTTTGACTTTTTACGAGATCATCATTTATACTTTGTTACAATTTATATCCCACCTCGTTCTATCAAATTGCATGCCAAGATAGTATAATGAAGGATGAAGAATTTCATGATTCATTCTAATGAGTTGAGAGATTTTATTGGGAATGGGTAATGACAAAAGAATACTGAGAATTACTTAGGATTGGGGCAGCCTCCCACACTCGTAGCATCCTGCCCCATTTCGAGACAATCTTTCTTGACAGGCACAATTTAAGAGGAAACTACCTTGCCGGAAAGCTCCGCCCTCAAATTTATCATTCTTTCATTTTTCGGTAGAGGGTTTTTCGATCAATTCCCAGGATCTCGGAAACCTTTGTCTTATTGCCCCCTGTTTCAATCAACAACCTTTTGATATATTCTTTCAACAACTGATCAAAAGCATATCTTTCCTGAACAGCTTTCTCAAGGAGATGACCATCCTTTTTTTGTTTTTCCCCAATGATCGAATCGGGAAAATCGGCCGGAAGAAGTGTCTCTTGTTGACTGAGGATCATCGCTCTCTGGATGACATTTTCCAGCTCCCTCACATTGCCCGGCCAGGAATAGTCCGACAGAGCCTTCAGGGCGTCTCCGGAAATCCCTGAAATCTTCTTTTTCATCTTTTTGCCAAAGGTGTCGATAAAATGTTGGATAAGCAAAGGGATATCCTCTCTCCTCTCACGAAGAGGAGGCAGTTCGATCTCGATCACCTTCAATCGATAGTAAAGGTCCTCACGAAATTTACCGTCCCGGATGAAAGGTAGGATCTCGCGGTTCGAACTCGAGATGACCCTTACATCGACAGGGTAAGACACCGTATCGCCCAAAGGTCGAACTTCTTTTTCTTCGATCACACGGAGCAATTTCGCCTGGAGGGTGAGAGGCATCTCCGTAATTTCATCCAGGAAGAGCGTTCCTTCGTCGGCTTCAAAGATCAATCCCTTTTTATCCGATGTTGCATCGGTAAAAGCGCCCTTTTTATACCCGAAGAGTTCGCTCTCGATGAGGGTATCGGGAATGGCGGCGCAGTTGACTGCGATGAAGGGGCCTTCCTTTCTGTCGTTATGATAATGAATCGCCTTGGCAACCAATTCCTTGCCGGTTCCGCTCTCCCCGGTAATCAGAATGTTGCAGGAGGCCCCCCTGATCATCTCGATGGTCTCATAAACCCTTTTCATCGAAGGACTCTTTCCAATCAGATCATGGAACTGATATTCGGATTCCATCCTTTTTCTTAAACGAGCGATTTCTTTCTTGAGAAGTCGATATTCCAGGGCTTTCTTAACCGTCAGGATAAGCCCGTCTGTTTGATCTGACTTGAGAACGTAATCGTAAGCCCCCATTTTCATGGCTTTGATGGCCGTCTCAATGGTGCCGAAGGCTGTCATGATGATCACAGGAGTGAAAGGGGCTGCCTGCTTCGCCTCTTCAAGGAGGTCCATTCCATCCATCCCCTTCATTTTAAGATCGGTGAGGATCACATCGAACTCCTCTCCTTTAAGTGTCTTTAACGCCTTCAAGCTATTCCCTGACGTTTTAGTAGAATAACCCTCCTCCGAAAGAATATCAGAGAGCAATTCGCACATCCTTGGGTCATCATCCACCACCAGGATTTTATGAAGTTTGTCTCTCATTTGTCCTCACGGCCGTCGTTTCCCCCGTCATTGGGCGGTCAGGGTAAAAAAGAAGGTTGCGCCTTTCCCGGCGGCGCTTTCGGCCCAAATGCGCCCCCCATGCCTTGTAATGATCCGGCGAACCGATGCCAGGCCGACTCCCGTGCCGGGAAATTCTTCATCCGTATGCAAACGCTGGAAAGGCTTGAAGAGGTCACCCGCCATCGACATGTCAAAACCGCAGCCGTTATCACGCACGAAATAGATGGGTTCTTCTCCGATCGGTTTCAATAAGCCAAATTCGATCTTTGCCTTCTTGCTTTTTGCTGTAAACTTCCAGGCATTGGCAAGCAGGTTTTCCAGCACGGCCTTTAGAAGTCGAGAATCCCCTTTTGCAGTTAATCCTTCTTCAATGAAGAAACTTACCTTCCGTTCCGGTTGTGTCTCTTTAAGTTGAGTTGCGATTGATTTAACAAGGTCGCTTAGATCAATTGATTTGAACTTTATCTTGCCGGTAGTCACTTTCGATAAGTTGAGCAGGTCTTCGATAAGGAGATTCATGCCCCGACATGCTTCCTGTATTCGCTCAAGGTAGCGGTTACCCCTGGCATCGAGCATTTTGCCATAGCGTTCTGATAATCTCCGGCAAAACCCGCTGGCCACGATCAGGGGCGCCTTTAAGTCGTGGGATACGGAGTAGGAGAAGGTTTCAAGCTCTTTGTTGGCATTTTCAAGTTCAGCAGTCCGGCGCCTCAAACCTTCATTAAGGGTTTCAATCTCTTCCTCCGCTCTTTTGCGATCAGTGGTCTCCATTGCCACAAAACTAAAAAGGGACGGCTTCTCCTTACTGATCTGAATCGGGCTGAAGCTGCACTCAAACCAGGGCTTTTTACCTTTATATGGAAAAACATACTCGAATCTTGCCGTTTCTCCTGTTTTCTGGCATTGGCGGAATTGTTCCAACCAAAAACGAATCCCTTCCTCAGGCACACCTAAATCCCGTAGCGATTTCCCAACCATTTCTTCCACGGTGAGACCAAAAAAAGCAGCCGTCTTCTGGTTCGGAAGTTTGTAAACAATATCATTCTCTTTAAGCTCCAGTATGCTTCTGTGAAGATTGCCTGTATTGAAGAACGCCCGTAAAGTTCCTTCTTGAGCCCGTAAAGCCTCTTCTATCCTTTTACGCTCGGTGATTTCTTGTGCGACGATGTTGATAGCGATCACCTCTCCCGCCTCATTCTTCAACGGCAGCCAATGTTCGAGCCACGTGCGAAGCACTCCCGGCTGAGCAGGTGTTTCACCGCTAACCTCCACATTGCGTATAGGTTGGCAAGTTTCTAAGACCTGCCTCAAAAGAGCCTCTGTCTGATTGGCTATCTCCGGAACTATCTCCCAGGGGGTGCGCCCGATGTGGTCTTCGGCAGGAACCCCATAATTCTCTGCCATTTGTTTATTAATACGGAGGTAAGTAAGATTTGGATCAAACACACATAGACCCACGGGGGCGGAATCATAGATGGTTTCAAGCTCCGCCAGCTGTAAGCGCGCTTTCCGTTCGGATTCTTGTAGCCTTTTTTTAGCTGCATCTAATTCGGCGGTGCGCTCAATGATGCGCTGCTCGAGCTCGAAGTTTAATTTTTGAATCTCTTCATCCTTTTTCTTCTGCTCGGTGATATCACCGACGGACCCTGCCCACCCGATCACATTGCCCTGACTGTCTTTGAGCTGCGAAAATAATACCAGGGCATCAAACCGTTCACCATTTCGCCTCCGAAAACGGAGCTCCATATTACCCGTTGGACTTTCGCCGTTGAGAACTTGTTGAAACGCCCGATTAATGTTTTCTGTTTCCTCAGGAGGCCAGTAGACGAACGGAAGCTTTGCTCCTTCTAATTCTTCCTCGCTCCAGCCTACCATCCGGCAGAAGGAGGGGTTGACATAACTCTGCCGGCCTTCCGGATCAACAGCAGTGATTCCGATGCGAAGAGACCTCATAATGCTGTCTCGAAAGGCACGTTCGTCTCTATAGGCTAACTCTGTCCGTTTAAGATCCGTTATTTCGTGGGCTATCCCAAGAACCGTTTCAACCTTCCCATGAACATCGAACTCGGGCACGATGCGCGCATGAAACCATCGTGCCCCTTCAGGCCCATCAAAAGTAAATTCAAACTCCCTCGGGTCCTTTGCATCGAATACCTCTTTCGCCTTCTTACCCCAAAAAATGGAGAAATCCTTTGGGAGTCCTAACCCGAGAAGTGTCTTTCCGAAGAACTGTTCGCTCGGTATGCCGGTGAACTCACTCACTTTACGATTAACGAAAATGAAACGTAGATTGCGGTCCACCCGAAAAATTACGTCAGGTGCATTTTCCGCCAATGTCTTAAAGGCTTCGAATCCACTAATGGAATCTTGAATTCCGGCGATGGGGAAGACCTGCTTTCGTTTGAATGGTGGACGTGTTTTTGAGTTTTTGCCAGGGGGAGGATTTCTCTTTTTTTTCCCCGGCGGTCCGGCTCGAACAGATTTCTTAACCATGTCATACACCTCTGGTTTTTATCGAAAACATAACCGCTTACCGGCTATGATTCACCAATGATGAAATTGCAAGTCCGATGATTAGGTTGAGGGTTCAAATTTCTTTTCCGGAACCTGATCATGTACGGTGAATTACTTCTTCCCTCCTTTCTAAGTGGGAGAGTCGAATAAACAGGCATTTTTGCAGAGAGAGAGAGAGAGAGAGAAAGAAAGAGAAGTTTGTATGAGGTAGCTTAAGGAGAGGGCAGAAGAAATTATTTTTTTAGCCATATATTATTGTTTCGGGAGCTACGGGAGTTCAGCTGTTTTCAAACATAATCCCCTCAAAGATCTCCATTAAAAACTGATAAAGGGTCATCACACAAAACCGCAAAACAACAAAACGATGAAATTATTGGTGATTTATGTATTCTCCGTATCTTTTAACATACTGGGCAAAAATTTTCCATATAATTTTTAAACCGCGATCCCTCAGGAGCAGGCCCGCAGGGTCTACGGATTCCGGACCATTGGAGGCCGAAAGGGAGGAATATTTTACGGGGTTTACCCCGTTAGAAAGCCCCGCTGCTTGCAGCGGGGATGAGTTAATTCCTTTTTTATCGAACACGGGGTTTAACCCACTGCGCCAGCGCTTGCGCGGCGAGTGCCCCGTGTAAACCATCCCGTTGGAAAGTCGAAGACTTTCTAACGGGGTTTACTCCACTTTGAATTTAACTTCTTTGAGAGGTTTTCCGTCTTCATCCCTTATTTCAACTTTCCAATCTCCTTTTTGTCCATGTAAGTTCTTAAAAGCAAAGGTCCTCCACCTTGCACCCTTTTCCAACGGGAGATTAAATGTTAACAATTCATTCTGGTCGTGATACCAGACGAATGAAACCTCCGTATCCTTTGTAATGTCAACCGCCTCCAGAAAACAGTAAACCCTTTCTGTCGATGCAGGGAAGGATTCGGCCACCCCGACAGGTTCCCTGTTTTCGACCCCGGTTCCTACAACCAATCGGGCGATCGTAAAGTCTTTGATTTCTCCGGGAGAAAGTCCCTGCTGGACTTTTTCCTGCCCGGGACTTTCTGAAATCACACTTAATACCACCACAAAAACCAACGTGAGCAGCAACGACACCGGAATATGCCTCTTCATTTTCGCCTCCTTTCTTGTCCAAAGCCTTTATTTTATCACTTATCTTTTTCGGGCGATGGAATAAACCTTTCCCATTTGGAGTGAACTTCCTTCTTTAAAGAGTTTAATGAGTCAAAGACCTGCCTGATTTTCTGCTCTCCTATCATCGCTTTGATGTCATTGACCTCTTTTTCCCATTTTTGAATCATTACCTCCAGTTCCTTTCTTTCACGTTCTGTGATTCGTTTGAAAGGTTTTGCAACAAGACGCTTCAGATCATCGATTTCTGCCCGGATATTGGCGATGTTTTCCTCGGCTTGCGCCTTCATCTTCAACTTATTCGGCTCAACCTGAGAAATCGCCTGCCTCGCAAAATCGGTTGTCTCTTCGGCGGCCTTCTTTGCCTCCTTGTATCTCTTTTCTCCCAACAGGTCTCTGGCCCTTTTTAAGCTTTCTTCTGCTTTTGAAAAAATATCCGGAGCATAAAGGTCGGCCTCTTTCTGTTTTGCTTCAGCGACGGCTCTTTCCGCTTGTTGCATTTCCTGTATGGGAGGTTTTTCGCGCCCGATCAGAAGAAGAAGGATGATGATGAAAAGGATGACGACCGGAGGAATAAGCCATATAATTTTTTTGGACATGCCTGCCTCCTTTCTATTCTTTTAACCCATACTATCAAAGACTGGATAACGTGTCAAATGTTCTAACCAATGGCCCATGCCCGGAGGCGCCCTCGAACGATGAAAATCGATAACCCCCCTCTTTTCCCCCCTTAAGTTAAGTCGTTGCGACTCGAAACCGAGGGGGGAGGAAGGGGGGTTATGGACCTTATTTTCTAGCTAAATTTGTGTGTTCACAAAAGCAATCATAGGGGCCACACCCATAGAAGCATCGGGATGCCCACCACCAATGCCAGAATTTGAAGGGGCAGGCCAAGGGGCCAATAATCTCCAAAACGAAAACCGCCCGGCCCCAGGATCAGGGTGTTGTTCTGATGGCTGATGGGTGTGATGAAAGCGCATGAGGCGCCCACGGCCACCGCCATCAGGAAGGGATCAGCGCTCAACCCCAACTGACCTGCTGTCCCGAGAGCAATCGGGCACATGACCGCGGCGGTGGCAGTATTGTTCAGGACGGCCGAGAAGGTCATGGTCACGACCAGGATCACGGCAAGGCCGACAATTGCATGTCCCTGCGCAATACTTTCAAGGATAAAACGGGCGATCAGCTCGGCCGCTCCGGTGCTCTCCATGGCGCCGGCTACCGGTATCAATGCGGCAAGCAGAACGATCACCGGCCAGTCGATCGCATCATAGACCGCTCTTGGCGAAACGGTGCGGAAAGCCATCGATGCAAGCACTCCGGCGGCAAAAGAGACAGCCGCGGGCAACAGACCGAAGGCGGCTCCGCCGACCGCCAGCGCCATGATGGAGCCGGAGATCATCGCCTTACGCTTGCTCGGAATACGGAGGGAGCGCTCCGCCAGCGGAACGCATCCCGCATTGCTGGCGAAATCGAAGAGCGCTTCGGACGGCCCCTGCATCAGCAGGACATCGCCTGCCTTGAAGGGTATTGTCCGAAGTCTCGCCATCGAGCGCCGTCCCTGCCGCGACACAGCGAGCAGGTTGATGCCATAGCGGGTGCGCAGCAAGATGTCGCTTGCGGAAAGGCCTACCAAACTCGAACCCGGCAATACAGCAAACTCCATCAGGACAATCTCCTTTGATTCAACGGGCGTCTCCTCTTTTTCATCGCCATTCGTCTTTTTATCTGCGTTCTTCTTTTTCTTCCCGGCCTGATCTCCGCCGTTTTCTTCTGGCTCGGGGCGCTTCGATTCCTCAAGTTTCAAACCAAGACTCGATAACACCTCCGAAAGCGCCTCGGCCTTGGCTTCAATGACAAGAATATCTCCTGGATGAACTACCCAACTATGGGTGGGCGCGGTGAGGCGCACCTCGTTGCGCACCAGGCCAATGACCTGGGCGTCCGCTTCATCCAGGGTCGTCTCGATCTCGCCAAGCGTCGCTCCCGCGGCCTTGCTGTTTTCCTGCACACGGGCCTCGGTAAGGTAGGCTTCCATGTCAAAACTTTCACCCATGCCCGATTTCCGGGCCGGAACCAGCCGCCACCCGACCAGCGCCACGAAGACGACACCAACTGCTGCTACCGCCACCCCCACAGGGGTGAAATCGAACATCGTAAAGCTGCCCAACCCATTTTGAGCGCGAAAGCCCGAAACAACCAGGTTGGGCGGTGTCCCGATCATGGTCGTCATGCCTCCCAGGATGGATCCGAATGCGAGGGGCATCAAAACACGCCCCGGGGGAAGACCCTGGCGCGTGGCGACCTGCATGGCCAGCGGCATCAACAGCGCCAGCGCGCCGACATTGTTCATGAACCCGGACAGCACGGCCGCAATTCCGGTCAGCGCTGCAATGGTCAGCGTCGGTCCTGCCGATGCCGGCATAATATATCGCACCAGGACGTCCACGGCGCCTGAGTTCTGAAGGCCCTTGCTTAACACTAAAACGCAGGCGACGGTAATCACTGCAGGATGGCTAAAACCGTCGAAAGCATTCCCGTAGGATACCAGCCCGGTTAGAACACAGGCAAGCAAGGCGCCGGCGGCCACCATGTCATGACGCCAGCGGCCCCACAGGAACATGGCCACGGTGGCCATCAAAATACTGATGATGAGAATTTGGTCGTTTGTCACCGTTCATCTCCATCCGAAATATCGGGGCCTTGAGCTATATCTTAGGCTTGGATTTTCCCCACAACGCCACCAACAAGCCGAGAGCGAATCCCCCGCCTGCCGTGAGCAACAGCAGGAGGATCTGCGGCATTTCTACGGTGATCAGAAGAAAATGCGTCTGGACGGGCCCCCGGTTTTGTATGATCACAATTCCAAGGGCAAGCACTAAAGCGAGTATTCCGATTAATTTGGTTGTCTTCATAGCCCCCTCCTTTACCCCGCAAAAAGTTGACCTCTCATCTCCTCAATCTCCCCTCGAAGGGGAGAGGGGGGAGGGTGAGGGGTGGCAGTTAGGTGTGGCAATTATATTACAGGGTAAGTTTTGAATTCAAGAAAAAATTACTGTAACGGGTAACCCCTCAGTTAAGGCAACACCACCCCGTAACTGAGGGATTATTGTAACGGCCAGAACACCGGCAGCAGGATTGCAGTCAATAGAAATACGAGCAGGGTCAGAGGCGCTCCGAGTTTCAGATAGTCGACGAAGCGATAACCGCCTGGCCCCATGACCAGCACATTGGCCGGATGCGAAACCGGGCTGGCGAAGCTTGCAGAGGCTGCAATGGCCACGGCCATCATCGGCGCCTGGGGCAGGATGCCCAGATCGGCGCTGGCGGCAAGGGCGATCGGCGCCATCAGGAGGACCAGGGCAGCGCTTGGAACGACTAATTTCCCTAACATCGTGACCGCATAGAGCCCGGCGATCACGGGCCACGGGCCATACGGGCCGATCAGGGCGAGAATGCCGTCAGCGAGATAATCCGCCGTTCCTGTCTGCTGCATTGCGATGCCAAGCGGAAGCATGCCCGCAATGAGAAAAATCGAGCGCCAGTCGATCGACCGGTAGGCCTGCTCCATGCTCAGGCAACGGGTAAGGACCATCAGCGTAGCGCCGGCAACAGCGGCAATGGCGATAGGCAGGAAGCCGGCGAGCACGGAGCCGACAACCAGAAACATCAATGCGCCGGCAAGCGGCGCCTTACGGGTGTCGATGGGCTGCACATGCACCGGATTGAGCACGATCAGGTTCTGATCCTGATTGAGTTCCGCGAGCTTGCGCCTTGGGCCGACGATAAGCAGCGCATCCCCCCTTTGTAGCGTCATCGCACCAAGCCCCGATCGGTGAGGCTTGCCGTCGCGCAAAATGGCAGCCACTTCCACCTGATGGCGTTCATTCAGCTTCAAATCGGCCACGCTCCTTCCCACCAGTTCAGTCCGGGGGTGGAGTGTGGCTTCGATCAAGTCCAGCTGCCCCTGCTCGAAGACTCCGAGGTAGGGAGCAACGTCCGTAAGGGTTTCAAGTTCCTGCAGGCCCCTTAGAACATCCAGGTCCTCCTCGCGTCCCTGGATCAGCAGCAAATCTGCCGGCTGCACGATCTCTTCCGATGGGGGCGACTCGATCAGCTCACCGGCTCTGAAGATGCCGAGCAGCCGGAAATCGAAAGCGTCACCTAACCGGTTTTCACTGACGGTGGTTCCAGCAAGGGCAGATTCCTGCGGCACGCGCAACACAAACAACCGCTCCTTAAGACGATAGGTTTCCCGCAGATCGGCCTCGCTCACTTTGGCCACTCCGCTAAACTCCGGCGATCTGCGTAAGGCCTCCAGCGCTTCGTTCGCACACTGGACAAGCAGGCGGTCTCCTGCCGCGATGACCATCTCCCCGAGCCGTGTCCGGCGGACGGTGCCGTCCCGGCGAACCGCCAGGACATTGGCCGCGTAACGTTCACGGAAATTTCGATGGTGCAGGGGTTCCCCGATGAGTGCAGAGTTCTCGGCAATCACCAGCTCATTGAACGTGGTTTTCTTCCAGAGCATACCATGGAGCACCGGCGCCTCGCGCTCGATGACGAGTGTGTTCCATTGGCGCAGCAGGTCGAATCGTTCAAGCCTCCCCTGGGCGAGCAGGACATCGCCCGGTCTCAACACCGTCTGCCTGTCCGGCAGGGCTTCTGTCTGCCCCCCACGGGTGAGGGCAATGATCATCAGCCCTGCGGCGGATGCCAGGCCGGACTCATCGAGGGTCTTGCCCGCAAGCAGCGCATTAGGAGGAATGCGAAGAGCAAAGATCCGCTCCTGAAGCCCATACTGCGTTCTCAGATCGGGCTGACCTTCGTGAGACCTGGTGGTGTCGGTCCGGGGCAGGAGGTGGCGTCCAAACAGCACAATGAAAGCCGTGCCTCCGAGCAGGATCGGCAACCCGACAAAAGAGAAATCGAAGAACCTGAAGCCCGAAAACCCGGCGTCGCGAAGCGCAATGCTTGCCAGCAGGTTGGGCGGCGTGCCAATGAGCGTCGTCAGGCCGCCGAGCAGCGTTCCGAAGGCGAGCGGCATCAATAGCCGGGACGGCGCAACGCCGGAACGGTGGGCAACCTCTATGGCCACCGGAAGCATCAGCGCAGCCACACCGATGTTGTTCATAAAGGCCGAGAGCAGGCCCCCCACGATCATGAAGATTACGATCGTGCGCCCTTCGCTTCGTCCGGCGGTGCGCAAGACACTGCGTCCTATGTGGTCGGCAATCCCGGCGCGTGTGAGCCCCTCGCTCAGGATGAACATGGCCCAGACGGTGATGACCGCAGGATTGCTGAAGCCGCTGACCGCTTCCGCCGGCGTTACCAGGCCCGCAACCGCAATCGCCGACAGGACCATCAGGGCGACCAGATCCATCCTGATCCATTCGGTAATGAACAGCACGAGGGCGATGAGCAGAATCCCGAGGGTCAGTCCGATTTCGATTGTCATAAGCCGACTCCTGCCTTTTCGGCGCAGGTCGTATGTACGCTCTCCGGTCAATACCGGAATAGGGCACAGATGAGGGCCTGGTCCGGCATCTCTTCCGGTTTGACCGCATAAACTGTTCCTCCGTTCAAGTAGGTTTGAACCGCGGCCAAATCGAGCAGGTCTTCATCTCCGGCTTCAGGCTCCTCGTGGAGGTGAAACGTCCGCTTCTCCGAATCATAAAAGCCCCATCGCTGGACGCCCACCGCCACAAACAGGACATCGATTCGTCCTTCACAGGCGGCGGGAATGATTTCCTTCAGGCGATTCGAGGCCCTTTCGCTTCCTGCGAACTGGCGATATTGGGCGATGGCCTCTTCCTGCGCCTTTAGAAAAATGGGTTCGATTATTGTCAATGCCTGCTCATGCAGATCTTCCGCTTTCATCCCTTCGGGATTTCCGGCGATGCCAGCCTCCATCAAATGGGAATAGTTATTGGCCTCCCTGTAAATCGAAAAGAGGTAATCTACGCCCGCCAGGACAAGTGGAGCGGTTTCTTCCCGAAGGATATTACGCAATCCGCCGTCGACCTGCTGGAAGTATCTCAGGATATTGTTTTTCGCATCCTCCATTCTCCCTCCGTGGCCGTGAAAGATTGCGGCCCGTTCTCCGCCCGCAGCTGGCGCCCGGGTGTGGAACTGGAGCTGCCTCTCGGGGTCATCCCATTTAAGGGCATCGCTCAGGCTTCGTGGAACGCCCTTCAGCTCAACCTCCGTTGGGCTGTATCGGGTGCAATGGAAGAGTCTCACTTCGTTCTGACTGAGCGCCAGAATGTAGAACTTTCCCTCATGGCTGAAAAGGGGAAGCAGGGGCTTGATGTGAAACCGGTCGGTGACGACCAACAGTTCATCAAGCTTGAGGGGCAAACGGTAGTGATATAATAAATCCGGAGAAATGAAGGTCGCCAATCCATCCTCCTGATGCTGCCAGAAAGGGCCGTCCTTGATCAAGGCCCTGGCCGGCTTTAATATTTTCTTCGACTCCGGGGAACGAAATCCCGCTGCCTTTAATTGCTCCTCGGCCTCCCGCAGGAGATTCTTAAATCGAATGGGGCCCTGTTTTGTCTCCGGAAATACCCGATGCGTCGGCATATAAACGGAGATACACGGTCCCGGATGTTTCCCAATCAATGTTTTCAGCTGGTCCTTTTGAAGCAGATCCATAGGTTTTCACTCCTTTTCCAAAGTTTGATGGCTTTGCAGGAAGATTCAATGAAGCCAGTGGGATGAAGACGTTTTAACCCTGATAGGATGATCTCCTCCTTTCAAAATCGATTCTTTCGATACAGGTAAGTTCAAGCCTTGTCTGTGTCAAAGAAAATTGCCAGATGGTCTTTCAATTCCTGGGAGGATACAAAATGAATCCCCCGCATTCCGAGTGAAACCGCCACGTTGACATGGCTTTCCATATCATCGATGAAGAGGATCTTCTCCGGTTCGACCGAGGCCCATTCCATTGCCTTTAGAAAAATCTGGGGAGCCGGTTTTTTATAGCCCACCTCGTGGGAAAGGATCCATCGGTCGAAGACCTTGAGGATCGGGAATTTCATCAAAGCGTAATCGAAGTGGAGCGGGTTGGTGTTTGAGAGAAGACCGAGCCTCTTCTTCCCCTTGAAGAAGCGGATGATTTCGGAAACGCCCCTGTCTTCCCAGAAGATGTCGTTCCAGACAGGAATGAATTCCTCGAAGGAGAGGGTGAGTCTAAGTGACTCTTTCAAGGACTTGAAAAATTGAAGGGTGGAAACCTTTCCCATCTCATAGTCGTTAATGGCTCCCTTCTGAAAGTCAAAAAGATAGGAAAAGATCTTTTGAGGATCGTTAAATGGATCTCTCCGGGCCCACCGTGACAGTTTTTCTGCGATCTGATAGTGGTTGAAAGGAAGGATGACATTGCCCAGATCGAAGAGGATGACGTCGATAGGAGATTGATTCAATTGGACCCCGCTAGAAATTTTATTAAAAACTGTAGCGCCCCCCATTTACTGGGGGCGAATTAAAAACGGCGGCAGTAAATGCCGCCGCTACATTTTTAATCCACCTTCGAAAGGGTGAGGGGCAAAATATTCAGCAATCGCTCTTGTGAGAGCAGGTATCGTATATTCTTTGGGTTGGATATGGACCTTCAGGCCGGAGTCCTTTACGGTTCGGGCGGTGACCGGCCCGATGCAAGCCATCACCCTGCCTTTGAGAAGCTTTTTCAGGTCTTCCTTTTTAAGGAGATCCACGAAATGACTGAACGTTGAAGAAGAGGTGAAGGTGATGACATCGACTTCCTTTTTCTCCAGAAGCCGCTTCAATTTCACTGCGCCTCCTCTTGGTTTGACCGTCCGGTAGGCTTCGACGACCTCCACTTCCGCCCCCATCCTTTTCAAGCCTTCCGGCAGGACATCCCTCGCCTTCTTTGCCCTGGCCAGGAGGATTCGTTTTCCGTTTACCCCTATCCTTGCAAACTCCCTGAGAATCGATTCGGCGATGAATTTTTCCGGGATAGAGTCGACCCGGATTTTCCTCTTTTTTAACTGCTCTGCTGTGGCCGGGCCGATCGCACAGATTTTTAAACCCGAGAGGCAGCGCCGATTCTTACCCTTCTCTTTCAACCTCTCATAAAAGAAGTTGACTCCATTGGCGCTGGTAAAGATGACCCAGTCGTAAGATTTGATCCGGGCAATGGCAAGGTCCACTCCCCTCCAGCTGGAAGGCGGACCGATCTCGATGGTGGGAAATTCAATGACCTCCGCCCCGAGCTTCTTGAGCCGGTTGGAAAATTCCGCCGACTGTTCTCTGGCACGGGTGATGAGAATCTTTCTGCCCCTCAGAGGTATCCTATTCAAAGTGAGTGCCTCTCGATTCAGTTTTTAGTAACATTTCAAATTCCAATAACCAAATTCCAAGCTCCAAATAAATTCCAATAACCCAATAACCAATCACCAATAACGCCCTCCTACCCCATCTTAGATTAAGTCGAACAGACCCCACCACGGGAGGGGGAGAGGGGGAGTTATTATTTGGGACATTGGTCATTGGTGTTTGGTAATTTTATTCAGTTGGTCTAGATCTCTGATAGACCTCTTCAAGAATCTCTTTGGCTCCCCTCGCAAGCAGAACCTCAGCCAATTCGACTCCAATAGATTCCGCTTTCTCTATCGGTCCTTCCGTTCGATGTCGGATTAGTTTCTTCCCATCGATCGTCCCAACCATTCCATTGATCTCCAACCTATCGTTCTCAATCCGGGCATAAGCAGCAATGGGAACCTGGCAGCCCCCTTCAAGTCTTTTAAGAAAAGCCCTTTCTGCGGTTATGGCGGTCGACGAATACGGATCGTTTAACAAGCGGATCTTTTCTTCGACTTCTTCATCGCCCACCCTTGTTTCGATTCCGAGGGCTCCCTGTCCGATGGCGGGTAGCGAGATGTCGGTCGGAAGGATTTCCGTGATCTTCTCACCGAGGCCGAGCCTTTTCAGACCGGCACAGGCAAGGACCATTCCATCGAGGTTCAGGGTTTTGAGCTTCTTCAGGCGCGTGTCCAGGTTCCCCCTGAGAGGAATGATCCGGAGATCGTCTCTGAAATGGAGCAGCTGGGCCTGGCGCCTCAAGCTGCTTGTCCCAATCCTTGCCCCCCGGGGCAGGTCCTTTAACAGGATCCCCTCCCTTGAGACGAAGGCATCGCGGGGATCTTCCCTTTTTGTGATGGCCGAGAGATGGAGACCATCGGGGAAGTCCGTCGGGACATCCTTGATGCTGTGGACGGCAAGATCGATCCTCTTTCTTAGCAGGGCTTCCTCGATCTCCTTGACGAAGAGGCCTTTGCCTCCGACCTTCGCAAGCGGGGCGTCCTGAATCTTATCGCCGGTGGTTTTAATTTTGGCCAGAGTTACCCTGAGGCGGGGATGGGCTTTTTCTAACTTTTCCTTCACCCAGTCGGCCTGGAAGAGAGCGAGCTGGCTTGCCCGGGTTCCTATCCTGAATTCGCGAGGGTTCATCCGATCTTCACCCCTCTCAGGAATTCTGCGCACTGTTCCGGCAGGGTGGTGTTGATGTAGATTCCAGTTCCGATCTCGAATCCGGCCGGTGTGGTCAATTTGGGAACGATCACGGCATACCAATGATGGTATTTCACATTGCTGTCTTCCGTGGGAGCGGAACGGATGATGTAATTATAGTCAGGATCGTTCAATCCGACATGGAGCCTCCTGAGCGTATTTTGGAGCACGGTGGCGAAATCCGCGAGCTCCTCGCCGGATAGGTTAACAAAGGAGGACCGATGGGTCTTCGGATAGATCCGGGTCTCAAACGGGGAGCGCGAGGCAAAGGGACAGAGGGCGAGGAAATAATCAGTCTCATCCACCACTCTCACCTGCTGGCGCCGTTCCTCCTCCATCATTCCGCAGTAAATACAATCTCCGAAGGTATCGCAGGCGAGCTGGGATTGATAGAGCGGATTCCTGACATGGGGCGGGACGATGGGAGTGGCGATGATCTGGGAATGGGGGTGTTCGAGCGACGTTCCCGCCCTCTCTCCGTAATTTCGGAAGATAGTGACGAGGTCGATCCTTCCCGTTTTTGAAAGGACACTGTATCGTTCCTGGTAAGCGAAGACGGTATTCCTCACCTCTTCGAGATCCATGGTGGCGAGGGTCGGGTTGTGGAGAGGTGATTCGATCACCACTTCCGCGATCCCAAATCCGTCGGCCTTCAGAAATCGGCCCTCATGTTTTCGCTCTGTGGTGAGATGGTTCTGAAGGGCGGCGAATTTGTTCGGAACGACACGGAGAGACCAGGCGCCGTTTTTCTCGATGGAGAAAAGAGAGGGGGGAGTCATCGATTCATTTCCAGGGCAGAAGGGGCAATCCTTCCTGTAATGAGGAAGAGCCTTCTTCCCCTCCTTTTTCTGGAGGAACTGGTCGGGCCTTTTTGCCCTCTCGGTGGCAATGATGACCCATTCCTTGGAGACCATGTTCTGTCTGAATTCGGGCATCTCAATCCTCCTCTTTACATTCCTCCCCCGTCTGGTCCGGGAGGTGGAAGAGGGTTCGAAGGGCATCGATATAAACAACGGTCATCCCCTCCTCATCATTTTGCTTGATCCGGGTGAGGGGATCGTGGAGAATCTTGTTGACGATCGCCGAGGTCAGGGCCTCCAGGGAATGTCGCTCCTTTTCGGGAAGATGGGGATGGAGGGAAAGCATTTTTTCCAGCTCTCTCTTTCTGATCCCATCGCATTTCTTCTTCAGGGCGGCAATGGTCGGAGTGACCTCCAGGGATTGATACCAGTTGGCATATTTCACCACCTCGTTCTCAACGATGGCCTCTGCCTTTTGGGCCTCTTTCTCCCGGTCCTTGATGTTTTCATTCGCCACTTTTTGGAGGTCATCGATGTTGTAGAGATAAACGTTCTCAATGTCACCGACGCCGGGCTCGACATCACGGGGGTCGGCAATATCGATAAAGAAAATGGGTTTCTGTTTCCGTTCTTTCATCACCTTTGAAATCTGATCATGCCGGACGAGGTATTGAGGGGAATCGGTTGCGCTGATGACAATGTCCGCTCTTTTCAACCCCAGCGCCATCTCTTCGAAACGGATGGCTTCCCCGTTGAATTCTTGAGCCAGCATCACCGCCCGATCGAACGTGCGGTTCGTCACCAGGATGTTCCCGGCGCCTTCTGCCACGAGATGCCGTGCCGCCAACTCGCACATCTCGCCTGCGCCGATCAGAAAAATGACCCTTGTTCCCAGGTTCCCGAAGATTCGTTCGGCCAGCTCAACCGCGACCGAACTGACCGATACGGCGCTGTTGCTGATTTTCGTTTCCGTCCTCACCCTTTTGGCCACGTGGAAGGCCCGGTGAAGAAGCCGGTGAAGGATGAGGCCGGAGGTCTTTGATTCGGTCGCCAGGGTGTAGGCGGACTTGATCTGGCCCAGGATCTGAGGCTCGCCCACCACCATGGAATCGAGGCTGGAGGCCACCCGGAAGATATGCCTCACCGCCTCTTCCCCGACGAGAAAATAGAGACTCTTTTCAAACTCCCTTAAAGAAAGGTGGTGATGTTGAGAGAGAAAATCCTTCAGATCCTGGAGGGCCTTCTCCGTCTCTCCGGCCGCCGCATAAATCTCCACCCGGTTGCAGGTGGAGAGGATCATGTTTTCCTTCAGGGAAGGAAGGGAGTGGATCCGGAGAAGAGCTTTTTCCAGTTCCGATTCCTGGAAGGTGAGCCGTTCCCGGACCTCGATGGGCGCCGTTTTATGATTTAATCCGAGGACAAAAAGTTCCATAGGTCTTGAAAAGGGTAAATTCTTCGTGCATGGGTTAAGGCAAGGATGTCAGTTTCGTCATTCGGTGAAGGCTACGTTAATAGAATTAAACACCATAGACTTAGCCATTTATGGACGATACGGGCATCGTCACCCTTACCGTTTGCCGCCTTCTTTATTGTCCATCAAAAACCATTTACATAAAACCTACCAATTCGAATAGGCGTGGAGTCCCGGGAGAAGGAGATTGACCCCCAAGAAGGTGAAAAGAACCGAGAAGAAGCCAACAATGGCCATGATGGCCGCCTTGCGCCCCCTCCACCCCACGGTGAGCCGCTGATGCAGCATGGCTGCATAGAGAAACCAGGTAATCAGCGACCAAGTTTCCTTGGGATCCCATCCCCAGTATCGTCCCCAGGCATATTCCGCCCAGACGGAACCGGTGATGATCCCGAGGGTCAGCAATGGAAATCCTAAAGTTAAGGCCTGGTAATTGAGGTCGTCCAACACCTTGAGGGAGGGAAGCCTCCTCGCGAGGGCTCCAAGCTTCTTCGATTTGAGTTGATGCTCCTGGATCAGATA
This sequence comes from Deltaproteobacteria bacterium, assembly GCA_020059605.1. Lineage (GTDB taxonomy): Bacteria > Desulfobacterota > BSN033 > BSN033 > UBA1163 > RBG-16-49-23. Next base: position 2,454 of record JAGVBT010000047.1, on the reverse strand, counting down.
CATCACCCCGCAACAGAACGCCAGGGTAAAGATGGCATTGCCCAAGAAAGCGAAGGCGACATGAAAGGGATGCCAGAAGCTTTTAAGGACCGGGGCCAGGGGCACGATCTCTTTTGGAAGGGCAAAGGCAAAGAGCATGAGGATGAGGGCGATCGAAGTGAGAAAGGCCCCGAGCACCTTGATCTTGTATTTCAAATTTGCCGCCAGGAGGACGCCCACGATCATCCACGCGAAGAAGGAGAGCGATTCATGGAGATTGGTCACGGGGGGGTACCCTGCCTCCACGTACCGGGTCAAAAAAGCCAGGGTGTGAGAGGCAAAACCTATGGTGACGATCACCGCGGCCAGCTTAGAGAGGGCGTCCTTTAGAAAGAGGATATAGACCGAATAGAATAAAGTCCCGAGCAGATAGAAGAGTGAGGCCAATTTAAAGAAGTAGATGTTCATGATGAGATCGATTCCCCCTGCGGTTAACCCGTATAAATCATTTTACCATTTTTTTGTCAAATGGTAAAACTGCAAGTTCATAACGAGGTAGAAGAGGGGGTGGATCCAGGGTCTTTTAAGTATTCTCTTATAGATCGAGGGAAGAGAAAAGACCTTTTTCCAGGCCCACCTCGTTCCTTTTTCCAGTTCCTCCACGGACATCCGGAGGGGGTGATAGACGGCATTGAGGGAGTCATATTTTTCCCAATCCCTGCAAAAAATCCTTCCCTCCCTTTCCAGTCTTAAAAACGACTCGGTCCCGGGGTAGGGGGCCATGATAAAGGTGAGCGCCCAGTCCATTTGGGAGTCAACGCAGAAGTCGAAGATCCTCTGAAAAACTCCGGGATCATCGTCATCGAGGCCCACCATGAAGGTTCCCATGATGCCGATGCCGTGATCGTGTATCCTTTTAACCGCTTCGGCATAATGAGCGGGTTGGTTGAACCCCTTCCCCATGGCCTTGAGGTTTTTAACGGAAAAGGATTCAAAACCGATGTTGACGGCAATGCATCCGCTTTGTGAGAATCCGGCAAGCAACTTTTGGTCGAATCCGATCGAGACCGGGGCATGGCCATACCAGCGGAGGTCATACTCCCTTAGAAGGGAGAGAAGGCCAGAGGTAAACCGTTTGTTTCCTGCGACATTGGAATCGATGATGTAGAGAAGCCTCTTTTTGAGAAAGTAGGGCAGGTCCCTGCTGAAAAGAGAGAGGACCTTTTTAGGCAGAGGAGGCATCACCGGACCTTTATCGAAAAGGGTAGCCAGTTCCCGGTCGATCTCGCCGAGGGAACGGTTTCGGTATCGAAAACCGAAAAATGTTGAGACCCCGCAAAAGTCGCATTGGTGAGGACATCCTCTCGTCGTTTCCAGAAGTTTCAGGGGGAAATAGAAGGCAGGGTGAAGCAACTCCCGCCTCGGAAGGGGGAGGGCGGAGGGGTTGATAAATTCATTGCCCCGGTACATCCGTTTCATCTGCCCGCTTCGCAAATCCTCGATCAGTTGAGGCCAGACCTCTTCCGCCTCGCCGATGACGACCCCATCGACATGCCGGAGGGCCTCTTCAGGAAGCATGCTGGCATGAAATCCTCCCATGACGACAGGAATCCCCCTCCTTCTGAATTCTCCCGCGATCCGGTAGGCCCGGGGGGCTGCAGGGGTCTGGGCTGTCAGACCCACTAAATCGGCTTTCTCGTCGAAATCGATCTTCTCGACGGCCTCGTCAACGATCTTCACCTCCACGTCCGGAGGGGTGACCGCCGCCACATAGGGGAGGTTCAGGAAGCCCAGTCTGAAGAGGAAGGCTTCCTCTTTCTTTCTCTCTCTTTCCGGTGAGATGAGAAGGATTTTCATTGCTTCCTATTTAACCCATTCCAAGTCCTTCAGACAACCCCGGATGTGGCCTATGGGCAAAGGTTTTAGTGGAGAAAGCAGATCAATCAAATGCCTGTTGCTCTGCCCCCGGTCGGGACCGTGGCGGGTTGGAAGGATCAAAAATGAGGGAGCGACCAATCAAACGGACCGATTTGAGAAGGCCTGGAGAACCTGAGGATATGGCCAATGCAATTGTTTTTTCAGCCCCGGATAAAGTCAACTACATCACCGGCATTGCGCTCAATCTATCGGGCGGGATCGAGCTTTTCACGATTTCATAAAAAGGTAACACTTTAATGCTTTGAAAAAAGTTATCTAATCCCGTCGGTTTCGAGCCGCAACGACCTTCATCCCCCTCGGTTGCGAGTCGAAGCGACTTTGTCAAAAGGGGGGAATATTTCTCCTCCCTTTGGCCCGCTGCGCCAGCGCTTGCGCGGCGAGAAAAGGGAGGTGGTCTGCCTGCGCGAAGCCGCTTCGGCAAAGGCAGGGGCGAACCTTTTTCCGTATCAGCGCTTTCGTTTCGTTTCCCTGCCGGAATTCACTTTAGGTGAAATCCCCCGTTTCCCATAAAATTCTAAAAAACCGCCATTCGAAGCC
>JAGVBT010000143.1 GCA_020059605.1 Deltaproteobacteria bacterium | reverse complement strand
CTCCTGGCCAAAATCATGAATCTTTTTCTAAAAGAAAAGATCAATCCTCTCATCGGAGCCGCGGGCGTCTCAGCGGTTCCGATGGCGGCCAGAATGGCTCAAAAGTTGGGGCAGCAGGAAGACCCCCACAATTTCCTCCTCATGCATGCCATGGGGCCCAACGTGGCAGGGGTGATTGGCACAACGACGGCAGCCGGGATGTTTCTGGCAATGTTACGATAGACTCCATCGGAGGATCATGGAGTCACAAGGAGAACGCAATGGACAACTGGACATTCGGAATCACGATGATCATTGTCGGGATGGGAGGGACCATTTTAACCATGTGGCTCCTCAGTTTATTGATGGGACTGTTGAGAAAGCTTTTCCCTTATAAAAAAGAGGAAGCAGGAAAGTAAACCCCCCGAACCAATCCCGCAAGCCATGGATGGGATTTTCGAACGGGGCAAATATCGAAGGAGGATGAATTATGCTTGACGCCATTGGAAACGGATTATACGGACTGATTGCCGGATTTACCAACCTCCACTGGTCAAATCCGATCATGATCGGCGTGGGTGGTCTTCTCCTCTATCTCGCCATTAAGAAAGATATTGAGCCCTTGCTTCTTCTTCCCATTGGATTCGGGTGCATTCTGGTCAATGTCCCCCTGGCGGGGTTGATGGAAGAGGAAGGCTTTCTCAAAACGATCTACGATGCAGGCATTGCGACGGAGCTCTTCCCCCTGTTCATCTTCATCGGCATCGGCGCGATGACCGATTTTGGCCCCCTCTTGGAGAATCCCAGGATTTTTCTCCTTGGCGCGGCGGGACAGTTCGGGATCTTCTTAACATTGGCCCTGGCTCTTGCCCTGGGCTTTTCTAAACTGGACGCCGTTGCCATCGGCGTGATCGGCGCCTGTGACGGCCCCACGGCCATCTACGTTTCCTCCAAGTATGCTCCCCATCTGTTAAGTGCGGTCTCGGTAGCAGCCTACTCCTATATGTCGCTGGTCCCGATTATTCAGCCCCCCATCATGAGATTTCTTACCACCGAAGAGGAGAGGAAGATCAATATGGGAACCGTGAAACGGTCGGTCTCCAAGACGACCAAGATCCTCTTTCCCCTGGTGGTGACGGTGATCGGAGGTCTCATCGCACCTAAAGGGTTGCCCCTTTTCGGAACGATCATGTTAGGAAACCTGATGCGGGAGAGCGGAGTGGTGAGCCGATTGACCAAGGCTTCTGAAAATGAGATTGCCAACATCGTTACCCTGCTCCTGGGTATCTCCATTGGGGCAACCATGGATGGCAGAAACTTTTTAACGCCCCAAACGCTGATGGTCCTCTGCCTGGGCTTTATTGCCATCTGCCTCGATACGGTCTGCGGCGTTATGTTCGGGAAACTGCTGAAGGTGATTACCGGCGGAAAGATCAACCCCCTCATCGGCGCTGCAGGGATCTCCGCCTACCCCATGGCCGCGAGAGTGGTTCAACGCGAAGGCCAGAAATATAATCCGAAGAACTTCCTCCTCATGCATGCCATGGGGGCCAATACGGGCGGCCAGGTCGGCTCGGTGATGGCGGCGGCCGTCATGCTCTCCGTGCTGAAGGGAATGGGAATCATCTGATCCGACGATTTTCAATCACCGCCAAAATGCTTCGTCGGGCCCTCTTCAAAGGCCTCATTAATCCAGTTCAGTGCGGCGATCATTTTCGGGAACCCGATTGTGGTCAGGCTTAAAAGGACAACATGATGGATCTCTTCGGGAGAGATCCCTATGTCGACCGCCCTGCGGGTATGGGATTTGATGGCTCCCTGCGACTCCGAACCGATGGCAATTCCTAATTTGACGAGTCTGCGCATCTTCTCATCGAGGGGGCCGGTGGCATGACATAGGTTAGCGAGCTTCTCATACTCTTTCTCAATCTCTGGGAACTCCTTCTTAAAACGTTCATAAGAAATCGGTAAATAATCCATTTCTCCTCCTTTCTTTCACAACTTAAGATTTTGATGTATTGATATTCACATTGCGGCATCTTACCACATCTTTCTCTCTTTTTGTAGAGAAAAAAAGATGAAGATCGGCCCGAAGGTGGGTTTTCATCCTCTGATCAGGAATTCTTGCTTTTTCTCCCCGTTCGTAATATATAAATGATCCATCGGAGCAGATTCCATCCATTCCCTTCAAGGAGCGATAGCCTATGGCAGAGAGAATGTGGCATTCCATGGAAGTTCCCCAGGTTTTAAAAGAACTGGATACGGATCCCCATCATGGTCTGACCGGGGATGAAGTTCAAAACCGATTGGACCAGTATGGTTACAATGAATTGAAGAAGGAAGAGGGCGTCTCCCCGTTTACCATCTTCTTCAATCAATTCAAAAACATTCTCGTCATCATCCTGATCATCGCCATTATTCTTTCGGCGCTTGTGGGGGAGGTGATCGATGCGGCCATCATTGCCGTGATCGTCGTTTTCTGCGCAGCCCTTGGATTTGTCCAGGAGTATCGGGCGGAGCGGGCGCTTGAGGCGTTGAAGAAGATGCTCACCCCCATGATCACCGTGATCAGGGGGGGGAAAGAGGAAGAGGTTCCGTCCAAGGAGCTTGTCCCTGGAGACCTTCTGCTCCTTGAGGCAGGGGACCGGATTCCGGCGGATGCGAGGCTGATTGAAACCCACTCTCTGCGTTGCGATGAGGCATCCCTTACGGGGGAATCGGTTCCCGTGGGGAAGGATATCAGGCCTTTGGCCGAGGTCGTCCGGGTAAGCGACCGGAAGAACATAGTCTTCACGGGCACAAGCGTTACCTTCGGCAGGGGAAAGGCTGCGGTCATCTCAACGGGAATGAATACGGAGCTTGGGAAAATTGCCCATGAGGTAACTTCTGTAAAGACGGAGAAGACGCCTCTTGAGAGAAGGACGGAGGAGATCGGTAAATGGCTCGGCATTACTGCTCTCAGTATCTGCTTCCTTGTTGCCGGAATCAGCATCGTTAGGGAAGCGCTGGGAGGAAGTCTTGATCTGCCTTTTACGATGAAGGTGGTCATGTTCGCCATCGCCCTTGCCGTGGCAGCCGTTCCCGAAGCGCTTGCGGCCATCGTCACAGGCGCCCTTGCCATCGGGATGCGCCAGATGGCAAAAAAGAATGCCCTGATCAGGAAGATGCCTGCGGTGGAAACCCTTGGCTGCACCACGGTGATCTGCTCCGACAAAACAGGCACCCTGACCAAGGGGGAAATGACCGTGAGGAAGATATTCACCGGCGGCCGGATGATCGAAGTGACCGGTGCGGGGTATCATCCCGAGGGAGAGTTCAGGGGGTCCGGACCCATCCGGGTGGATCATCATCTTTCCCTTCGGACCTTTCTCGAGGCAGGCCTTTTATGCAGCGACGCCCTCTTAGAACAAAATGAGGGCAAGTGGGTTATTAAAGGGGATCCCACGGAAGCCTCCCTTGTTGTGACAGCTGTCAAGGCAGGATTGGCTCAGGCCGGAACGAGGCTGGATAACCCACGAATTGAGGAAATTCCTTTCAGCTCCGAGAGGAAGAGAATGACAACGATCCATCAAATGAGCGACGGGAAGAAAAAGATATTTATGAAAGGGGCTCCGGAAGTGGTCTTGCAGAGGTGCACTCATCTCTTGGAAGATGCCGGGATGAAGGATTTGACCGAGAAAGAGAAAGTTCAGATTTTAAAGGTCAACGAGGAGATGGCACAGGACGCGTTGAGAGTGCTTGGAATAGCCTATCGCGAATGCCCGGATCCGATCGAGTGTACGGAAGAATACCTCGAACGTGATCTGGTCTTTCTCGGTCTAGCGGGGATGATGGACCCCCCGAGAGAAGAGGCCATCGAGGCCACAAAGTTATGCAAACAGGTAGGGATCAAACCGGTCATGATTACAGGAGATCATCAGCTCACTGCCGTGGCCATTGCCAGGGAGATCGGTTTTTATACGGCGGGCGATCTGGTCTTAACGGGGGAAGAGTTGGAAAAGATCCCGGATGAAGAGTTTGAGAAGATGGTTCGCCGGGTCACCGTCTATGCCAGGGTGTCGCCGATGGATAAACTCAAGATTGTCAAAGCCTGGCGAAAGAGCGGCGAAGTGGTTGCGATGACCGGGGATGGAGTCAACGATGCCCCGGCCCTGAAACATGCCGACATCGGGGTGGCCATGGGAATTACGGGAACAGAGGTTACCAAAGAGGCTGCGGACATGGTCTTGACCGATGACAATTTTGCGACGATCGTGACCGCCATTGAACGTGGCCGATGGATTTATGACAATATCAAGAAATATCTGGCCTACCTGCTTCAGTGCAACATCACCGAGGTCGTGGTGATCGGGGGAATCGTCCTGGTGATGGGCCCGGAGTTTTTACCTCTACTCCCTGCGGCCATCTTATATATGAACCTGGCCACCGATGGCCTCCCCGCACTGGCTTTGGGAGTTTCACCTCCTGACCCGGATATTATGCAGAGACCACCAAGAGATCCAAAAGAGAGTGTTTTCGGTTGGGATGTGAAGTCTTTTATCTTACGGGCCGTTTTAATTGAATGCCCGTTCTTCTATATTTTATTTTTTCATGAGCTTTCGGATTTAACGCATGCAAGAACGGAGGTCTTCTTTCTCTTCATCGTCATCGAGCTGGTGGTCGCCCTAAACTGCCGCTCTCTCATCTACAGCATTTTCAAGGCTCCTCCCCACAAATGGCTCATCCTCGCCCTTGCGTGGGAGATCGTATTGATCGGGGTGTTGATCCAGATTCCATCGGTGCGCGAGGCATTTGGCATCATGAAACCCACTGTTGCCGACATGGTCCTGATCGTTTCTTTCGGACTGGTTGTCTTCGTGATCATCGAGCTCACCAAAATCATTTTAAGGAAGAAGGTGTCGGCAGGAAGGAGGCTTCCAGCTTAATTGGTCTTATTGTGCGTTGGATTTAAGCCCTCTTTTTTATCACGAGAGGGCTTTTTATTCTCTTGTGAAAACAGAGGAAATTTTTTAAGATAATCTATAAAAGAAGAGTTTCGAAATCCGAAGCACGAGACTCGGAAACAAATTCGAATGACGAAAATACAAAATTGAAAATTTGTAAGATTTAAGGGAACCTCTAATAATTCCAGATTCGTCACTCCGGTGAAAACCGGAGTCCAGTAATATCAAGACCTTCTGGATTCCGGCTTTCGCCGGAATGACATTTTTAGAGGTAGCCTTAAGTTTCGGATTTCGATATTCGAATTTCGAATTTAGTAATTTAGGGAGGGGGCCTATCATGAAAAAGCCTTTGGTTGGAATTCTGATGGGAAGTGACAGTGATTTACCGGTCATGGAAAAGGGGGCAGAGGTTTTAGAGGAGATGGGAGTTGCTTATGAGATCGATATCAGTTCAGCCCATCGGTTACCTGAGAAGACAGCTCATTACGCCAAGACTGCGAGAAAGCGGGGAATTGAAGTACTAATTGCAGGAGCGGGGATGGCAGCCCACCTTGCCGGAGTTATTGCGTCCCATACCACGTTGCCAGTCATTGGTGTTCCATTAAAATCAGGAGCCCTCGAAGGCGTGGATGCCCTTTACTCTACGGTCCAGATGCCCCCTGGGATTCCCGTTGCCACCGTGGGAATTGATGGGACGAAGAATGCAGCTTATCTGGCCTGCGAAATTCTCTCAATCAAGTATCCTGAGATCGCTAAAAAATTAGAGGATTTTAGATCGAGGACGAGAAAGTCGCTGGAAGGAAAATCAGCGGCCCTGAAAAAGGGGAAGATTTAAGTCGATGACCTTCTCGTCTCGCCGGCCTGCAATCTTTTTGGACAGGGACGGAACACTTATTGAAGACCGTGGATACATTCGCCTCCCATCCGAAGTGGTCTTTTATAAGGATACCATCGCCTCCCTTCAGAGGTTAAATGGTCGTTACCTCCTTTTCATCGTCACCAACCAGTCGGGCATTGGACTTGGAATCCTCAAACATGAGGACGTGGAGCGGATTAATCGGTTTGTTGTGAATACCCTTGCCCGGGAAGGGGTGACCATTTCCGGGGTCTATTACTGCCCCCACACGCGTGATCAGGGATGCGAGTGCATCAAGCCGACTCCTTATTTTATCCTGAAGGCGGCTCAGGAATTTCATCTCGACCTTTCCCGGTCGTTTGCGATCGGTGATCATCCCCATGATGTGGGGATGGCAAAGAATGTCGGGGCCCAGGGGATCTTTCTCCTGACAGGTCACGGGCAGAAACACCTACATGAACTTCCTCCGGGAATATCGGTCGCCGAAAATATGGAAGAAGCCATCGACATGGTTCTAAATAGAGATGTTCCATCTCAAAAAAAGGCGGGGATCATCGGTCAAGCTGCAAAGATCATCAGAAGGGGAGGGATTGTTGCCTTCCCGACGGAGACCGTATATGGATTGGGAGCGAATGCCTTCAATCCCCTTGCTGTGGCCCGAATCTTTGAAGTCAAGAAAAGACCTTATTTTGATCCTCTCATCATCCATATCGCCCGTCCTGCCGATCTGGAGAAGATCGTCTTGAACATTCCATCTAAAGCCAAGAAGTTAATCGATCGATTCTGGCCAGGCCCACTAACCTTAGTTCTTCCAAAGAGACAGGAGGTTCCCGACATTGTCACCGCCGGTCTTCCGACAGTTGCTGTCCGCATCCCATCGCATCCCATCGCATTGGAATTGATTGAACTGGGGGATTGTCCCATTGCCGCACCGAGCGCCAATCCCTTTGGTTATCTGAGCCCGACCACTGCTCAACATGTTCGAGAACAATTGGGAGATGAGGTTGATCTCATATTGGACGGAGGACCATGTGAAGTGGGAGTGGAATCCACCATCCTCTCTTTTTTAGAAAAAAGGCCCAGGCTTTTGAGACCAGGTGGAGTCTCGCTCGAGGAGGTCGAATCGATTATTGGAAAGGTGGAGATTGATCCGGTTAAAGAAGAGAGGCCTTCTGCCCCCGGGATGCTGGCCAGACACTATGCGCCGCGAACACCAATTGTCCTGGATTGGAGTGACAAAGATCTCCGTTCCTATGAAGGCAAAAAGATTGGACTCCTTGTCTTTCGGGAGCCTGTCAATGGTTTGAAGTTTGATCACGTGGAGGTGCTTTCGAAGAAAGGGGATTTCAGAGAAGCGGCAGCGAACCTGTTTGCAGCGATTCGTCGATTGGATGCCGTAAAGTTGGATCTGATTCTGGCGGAACCTGTTTCCGAAGTTGGCCTGGGAAGGGCGATCATGGATCGCCTCCGCCGCGCCAGTAGCATAGCCTCTCAATATCCTACGGATACCTTTCGGGGAAAAGGGAAAGAACTCCACACGTCAGAGGATCTATTGAATGATAGGAAATTGGAGCGGAGGGCAGAAGATGAAAAAAAGAAATAGAACTTTATTCATGGTTATATACAGTCGATTCCCAATACTATTTGTCTTTTTTCTACTCTCCACTTTCTACCCTCCACCCTCCATTGGGCTGCCTGTCGAGGATGCTCAATTGGTGACCGATGCACAATATTTTGAGGTGGCAAAGAAGATGATTCAGGAGGCGAAATCCTCCATACGAATGATGATGTTTGAGATGGGATATTACGAAAAGCATCCCAATACCCCATCGAATATCTTGATCAAAGAGTTGATCGGGGCAAAAAAGCGCGGAGTCAAGGTGGAGGTGATCCTGGAAGTTAGGGAAGGGGATGATCGAACGACCAAACGTAACCGCGAGACCGGAAAGATACTGTCCGAGGGAGGAGTCGAGGTCATCTACGATCCCCTCTTTAAAACACTGCATGCAAAATTGATGGTTGCAGACGGAGAGCTTGTCCTGTTAGGGAGTACCAATTGGGTCTTCTCCTCCCTGACCAGTAACAATGAGGTTTCCGTTCTCATTAAGTCAAAAGAGATGGTAAAAGCATTGATCGACTATTTCAATCAGGTCAAAGCCACCGGCAGCAAATCTCAAAAGAAGGAATGATTGAATGTTGGAATAATGGAATAATGGTTTAAACCCAAAATTTGTTTGAACTGAGATTTACCCCAATATTCCAATTTTCTATTATTCCAGTATTCCGGTATTTGGTTATGCTCATCGATTCTCATACTCACCTGGAGATGCCTGAGTTCAGAGATGACTTAAGTGAAGTTCTTCAGAGAGCGGAGGATTCAGGCGTAGAATATATCTTCACCGTCGGGACAGAGAAAAGGGACTGGAGGAGAGCCCTTGAGATCGCTCAATCCTATCCGTCTGTCTATGCGGTTTTAGGAGTCCATCCCCACAACGCAAAAGAGATTGATGACCGGACCTATCCGATCCTGAAAAAACTGTGTCAGAACGAGAAGGTGAAAGCCTATGGAGAGATCGGCCTGGATTTTTTTAGAAACCATTCCCCCAGGGATGTCCAGTTGAGACGATTCCGGGAGCAGATCGGTTTGGCCAAGGAATTAAAACTGCCCATCGTAGTCCACGATCGCGAGGCCCACCGTGAGACCCTGGAGATTTTGAAGTCAGAAACCGCAGGGGAGCATGGAGGAATCATCCACTGCTTTTCAGGAGATGAGCAGATGGCAACGGCCTGTATCAATATGGGATTTTATATCTCCATTCCCGGAAGCATCACCTATAAGCATGCAAACCCGTTCCACGAAATCGTTAAAAGGCTTCCGTTGGAGTCCCTCCTGGTTGAAACCGATGCCCCTTTCTTAACGCCCGTCCCATTCCGGGGAAAAAGAAACGAGCCGAGTTATGTTCGATACACGGCTCAAAAAGTCGCAGAGATTAAAAAGGTTTCTTTTGAAAAAGTCGCCGAGATCACCACGGAGAACGCATTACGTGTTTATAGATTGAAATCCGTGTAAACGTTAGCACAGAAATTTTTTTTCCCGCAAGGAGCATTCATGAAACCGGCCATTCTTGTTGTGGATATGCTTAAAGATAATTTGAAGGAGAGTCCTCGGAACCCGTACTTTGAGGAAGGAAAAAACATTCTACCAAATCTTCAGACACTCCTGGAGGAAAGCAGAAAGAAAGGGTTTCCCATTATCTATGCCTGTGACAGTTTTTTGGAGGGGGATTTTATTTTTAAAGGAAAGATGAAAGTTCATTCCCTCCGGGGCACAAAAGGGTCAGAGGTCCTGGACGAACTGAAACCGGAGCCCGCGGATGTCGTGTTACCGAAGAGGCGCTTCAGTGCCTTCTTTAAAACCGACCTGGATATGACTCTCCGGGTCTTGGGTATGGATACGATCGTCGTAACAGGCATCACCACGGAAGTCTGCGTATTGATGACGGCCCTGGATGGACTGTGTCACGATTTCTCGGCGATTATTCTGGAGGATTGCTGCGCGAGCAGAAACAGGGAATTTCATCAGGGATGCCTTGCGCTCTACCGGGACTTTGCCCTCCACCCCCTGTTGAAAATCATGACCCTTGAGGAATTCCTAACGACATGAACCCCTGCGAACAACATTTTATCGACCAGCTCCGGCACATTCTCTCCTCAAGGAAAAGGAGGGTCATTGACCATCCCCCATTTTCCCATGCGGCGGTTCTTGTCCCCCTCTATCAAAAAGAAAGCCGATGTCATCTTCTCTTCACCAAGAGGTCGGATCAGGTCAAATACCATAAGGGTGAAATTTCTTTCCCGGGAGGGATGGTTGACGAAGAAGATCGGGAATTGATCCATACCGCACTGCGAGAAGCTCATGAAGAGATCGGACTCAAGGAGAATGATGTTCAGATCATCGGGCTATTGGACGACATTGTGACGATTACCGAATTTATCGTCACCCCCATTGTCGGCCTTTTTCCCTATCCTTACCCTTTTCGAGTAAGCGAGGTGGAGATCGCCGAATTGATCGAAGTTCCCCTTTCCTTTTTACTCACCCGGGAGAATTTCACCGAGCATGAAATCACCCGGATGGGCCGAAGAGAAATCGTCTATGCCTATCAATACAGGGAACATACCATCTGGGGCGCCACCGCTCGCATTCTAAAACAGTTTTTGGATTTGGTTCACTTCCAGAGAAAGATGTAACGCTCTCTCCAAATCCGATATTTTCGGATGGGTTGAAAAAAGATGGGCGAACAGTGAGATTGGCTGTCCATGGGAGGATCAGATGAAGATCAACGATGCCCTTAAACTGGCGGCCAGCGTTCTTCTCTGTCAGTTGGTAGGTTTTATCGGATCTCTTTTTACGACTCCAGCGATTCCGACCTGGTATCCAACCTTAAATAAGCCATTCTTCACCCCCCCGGATTGGATCTTCGGTCCGGTTTGGATCACTCTCTACCTACTTATGGGAATATCCCTCTTCCTCATTTGGCGGAGATCGGATCATCCACAGTTCAAACCTGCTTTGTTTTTCTTTTTTGTTCAGTTGATGCTCAATGTTTTTTGGTCCGCGGCCTTTTTCGGGCTCCGGTCCCCTCTTTTAGGGCTTATCGATATCATTCTTCTATGGGTTGCCATACTCTTTACGATCCTAAATTTCTTTAAGATTTCCAAATCGGCGGGAACGCTCCTCATCCCCTATCTCGTATGGCTAAGTTTTGCAGCGCTTTTAAACTTTTCGCTGTGGATACTGAACCGTTAAAAGAAATGATCCAGCAAGAAAGAATAAGGGCACTTAATAAAAAAGAAATGAAGAAAGGGGACTACGTCCTTTATTGGATGCAAGCCTCCCAGAGGACGGAATATAATCATGCCCTTGAATACGCAATCCTAAAGGCGAATGAATTGCAGCAGCCGGTCCTTGTCTTTTTTGGAATCACCGACCACTACCCTGAGGCGAATGAAAGGCATTATGCTTTTATGCTGGAAGGGTTGAAAGAAGTGGAAAAGTCCCTTAAAAAAAGAGGCATCCGGATGGTCATTCTGTATCAATCCCCAGAGATAGGTGCCGTCCGATTGGCAAAAAGGGCCTCCCTCGTCATCGTGGACCGAGGTTACCTGAGGATCCAGAGACAGTGGAGAGAGGATGCGGCGCACCGGATCACGTGTCCATTGATCCAGGTTGAAAGTGATGTTGTCGTACCAGTTGAGGAAGTGTCAAACAAAGAAGAGTATGCGGCGGCCACGATCCGGTCGAAGATCCATAAGAAATTAGGTCATTTTCTGGTTCCTTTAAGGCAAAAAGATCCTGTCATCGATTCCTTATCCTCGAATGTTAAATCTTTTAACATTGAAGATATAGGCCAGGCTCTTTTAAAGCTTCGTATCGACCGGAGTGTTCAGAAGGTGGACTCTTTTAAGGGAGGGAGGGCAGAAGCCCTGAGACATCTCGAGGTCTTTTTAGAAGGAAAATTGGATCGGTATCCGGAACTCAGAAATGATCCCACGCTGGATTTTCTCTCCCATATGAGCCCTTACTTACACTTTGGTCAGATTTCTCCCCTTTTTATCGCTCTCAAGGTGAAACAGACTAAGAGCCCTGGTGTAGAGGCTTTTCTCGAAGAACTGATTGTCCGGAGAGAGCTGGGGATGAACTATGTCTTCTATAACGAGAGGTATGACTCATTTGATGCCATTTCTGAGTGGGCTAAAAAATCACTCAGATTGCATCAGAGAGATAAGCGGCCGCACCTGTATTCTCTTGAGGAACTTGAACAGGCTAGAACCCATGACCCCTATTGGAATGCCGCCCAGAAAGAGATGGTTGTATGGGGGAAGATGCACGGGTATATGAGGATGTACTGGGGAAAAAAAGTTTTAGAATGGTCCAAAACGCCTGAAGAGGCTTTTCGGAATGCCCTATACCTGAATAATAAATATGAATTGGATGGAAGAGATCCAAACGGGTTTGCGGGGGTGGCCTGGTGCTTTGGAAAACATGATCGGCCCTGGGGAGAAAGACCAATTTTTGGAAACGTGAGATACATGAATGATAAGGGTTTAAAAAGGAAGTTTGATGCGGATCAATATGTGAAGATGATGTATCCATCACAATAAACCGCATGGACCTTGGCTTTTCAACTGGCCTAATTCAAACCAAGTATGATATAATGGGTCTAAATCAAATCAAGGAGGGATGCTGATGACACTTAGCGAATATTTTGAGAAGGCAAAAGGAAGAGGGGTAATTGCGACCTCCGATTCAAAAGGGAAAGTCGGTATGGCGGTCTATGGAAGGCCCCATTTCATCAATGAAAAGACCGTTGCCTTCATCATGGCAGACCGGTTGATGCATAAGAATCTCCAGTCCAATCCTTCTGCCGCCTATATCTTCATGGAAGCCAAAGAAAAATATGTGGGTAAAAGATTATACCTGACAAAAATCAGGGAAGAAAAGGACAAGGCCCTGATCGATAACATCCGGCGGAAAGATAGCTGTCCTGCTTATACCGTTTATAAAGACCAGATTAAATACCTTGTCTATTTTCGTATTGATAAAGTGCTCCCTTTGATTGGAGATAAGCAGTAGAAGTTTTTCATCCTTTTGCGTGTAGGCTTCCCCCCTCTTAACATTAAGAGGGGGAAGGGGGAGTTATGAAAATCCTGATCACAGGCGGCACAGGGTTTGTCGGGACGCAACTGATTACGCGATTGATCCAGGATGGCCACGAAGTGACCGTCCTGACCCGTTCCTTGAAAGGGGCAAAGGGGACCTCACCAGGAATTTCCTACTTAGAAGGAGATCCAACCCGGAAAGGGCCCTGGCAGGAGGCGATTCAACAGCATGATGCCGTGATCAATCTTGCAGGGGCATCTATCTTCAGTAAGTGGACCGATGAACATAAAAAAGCAATTCGAGAGAGCCGGGTCAGCACCGCCCAAAATATTGTTGAGGGGATACTCTCTCGTCCCGAGAGACCCTTTACGCTTTTCAGCACCTCTGCCGTTGGCTACTATGGTTTTTGTGGGGACGAGGAGCTGACAGAGGAATCTCCACATGGGGATGACTTTTTAGCCAGGATTGCACTGGAATGGGAAGGAGAGGCATTGAAAGCCGGGGACAGGGGGGCACGGGTGGTCATCACCCGTTTCGGCATCGTCATGGGTGAAAAAGGGGGAGCGCTCGGCCAGATGATTCCTCTCTTTAAGAAATATATCGGAGGGCCGATCGGAAACGGGAAACAGTGGTTCTCCTGGGTTCATATCAAAGACCTGGCCGAGGCCTTTGCTTTTCTGTTGAAACATCCGGAGATGTCAGGCCCTGTCAATGTCTGTTCTCCCAATCCGGTGAGGAATAAGGACCTTGCCAGGGCGCTCGGGAAAGCCCTTCACAAGCCTTCCTTCATGCCGGCCCCCGGATTTATGATCAAGCTTGTCCTGGGAGAATTCGGTTCTGTGATCCTGGAGGGACAGCGGGTGATCCCGAAAAGATTGCTGGACAGTGGTTTTCTTTTCCAATACCCAAATATTGAAAAAGCTCTTCAGGATATTGTGAGTCCGTAAATCTGGCTGGATTTAGAAGGCAATGGCCTTCCTTCATATCCCGCCCAACTCTCCCGTTTACCAATCGTTTTCTTGAAATGTTACGGAAGGAACTCGATGGAAAAAACATCCCGATTAAAAAATTTTCTGAAGAATCTTTTTTCTAAACAAAAATTAGCGGTGTTAGCTACACAGGACAGAAAGCAACCCTACGGGAACCTCGTTGCCTTCATGGCAACGGATGACTTGAAACACCTTCTCTTTGCCACAACACGCGCCACCCGGAAATATAAAAATATCTCGAGAAACCCGAGGATCGCCATGGTCGTAGACAACCGATCCAATCAGGAAAACGATTTCCACAAGGCTGCGGCAGTGACCGCAACAGGAGTCGTGAAAGAAACCTTGGGCCCGCAGAAGAGACGTTTCCAAAAGCTCTATCTTTCCAAACACCCCTACCTAAAAGAATTTGTCTCCTCTCCTACCTGTGCCTTGCTGAGAATGGATGTGGAGACTTATTATGTGGTCCGCCAGTTTCAAAATGTCGTGGAGTTTCAAATAGATAAATGAGTCGCATTATCTGGATAACTCTATTCTAAAGAGCTTGGATACAGGAGGCGATGAGTGAGCAGGCTGAAAGATCTGCGGACGCCGGTTTTCTGGGCAGAAGGGCATCCGGGCAAACTTGACCGGGAGGGTTGGGTCGTTGAAGTGAGCGGCCTCTGCGCCAATCCGAAAACATTCACCTGGCAGGAACTGATCGCATTGCCGAAATCGATTGCCGACGCGCGCCTGACGAGCGTCACGAGGTTCTCCGTGCGGGGGAAGTGGGGAGGGGTGAAGATTGCCGATTTGCTGGACGTGGTTAAGGCCAGCCCTGAAGTGAAGTATGTTCGTTTCTGGTCTTACAGGATGATTTATGATACCTCTATCCCTATTGAAACGGCCCTCCGTGAAAGGACCCTTCTCGCCTATGAGTTCGATGAGGAGTTATTAGAAGAAGATTATGGCGGTCCTGTTCGCGGATTCTGTCCTTATCTTTGGGGTTATAAGTCGGCGAAGAGCGTCATTAAGATCGAACTGATGGACCAGTATATCTCCGGCTTTTGGGAACAGCGTGGATATCCCGACGATGCTCTCATCACCGAAGGAAAAGTCCGTGACATGAATGAAGGTGGACGCTTGAGACCTATTCCAAACGGTGAGGTGATACGGTTTCTCGATGAATAGATATGATCTGGTGAGAAGTTGGAAAAAATTTTTAGATACTCAACGACTGAAGTCAGCGGCGGCCCTTAGCCGTCCGCTGAAGTGATTTGTTAGGCAATTCCTTTTCTATCTGCTCATAAGACAAATGGGGAAGACTGGCTTGTTTGCGGGCATGCTCAATTGTCATCGCAACCAAATTGCCAAAGCTATCAAGATCGATGTAAATATTTTCATTTATCTCTTTGGTTTCAGCGACCTTACGCCCAGAAAACTCAACCAATGCCGTGTCGGTATCTGAAAAATACTTTATCTTCATTTCGTTCCTCCTTTAAAACTCCTGTCAAAGAAAGCATTATGAATCGTTTCTCCATCTGGTAGTAGGATGACTCGGAGAAACTTGCCTTCCTCCTTTATCTTTTTCCACTTTCGGATTCTCTTATCCGATTGGACCTTCGTATAGTCTGGACTCTTGACAGTCTTTTCAATCCATTCCATCTTTATTTTAGCACGATCGGGTCTCTGTATGGTATAGAGAAAATATTGGGTAAATTTCATTTTTCGTCTTTTTGCCTAACAACTGAGATCAGCGGTGGCTGTAAGCCATCCGCTGGAGTGATTTGTTAGGCAGTTTTTTGAATTATCAAGTCTTTTTCAAATTCAAGTGTATAGGATAGTACCGTTTTTAAATCTATTTTTTTTGAGGCATCCAGGATTTCTATTCCGACTATTTTGTCTTCAGAAGTTGTATCTAAATTAACTCCTTCAGAAATTTCTATCACTCCTTCTGGAGACTCATCGCTCAATTTCAAATATAGGGCATCTACTTCATCATCGTAATATACTTTCATCCTTTTCTTCCTTTCTTTAGTGGGTAATTGGTTTTTACTGTTATTATATCATTTTCTAAGGCAATTGCAATTTTAAGTGGATACTTAAAACCCTCGACGTTTTCTATAATCTCTTGACTCCCCTGAGTAAAATCTTTTCCTTCCAAAATCCTCAAGATTGTTGACTCTGGGATTCTATATAATTTTGCTCTTCGCTTCGCGTGGCGAGAGAATTTTATCTCCATAAACAACTTGCCTTTTTAGTCTTTTATTCATTGCATAACGGCGAGCTGAGCCTCGCGGTGCCGGTTGCCGGATGACGGAGTCAGACGGCGAGGCGGCGCGAGGCTCCAGCGGATTGTTGGGCGGCGCGCATTCTTGCGCCGCCTGACAAGACGCTGGCGTAGCAGCTCGCCGTTGAGCGGCGCGTTTACGCGCCGCTCAACGATTTAGGTCAGCGGTGGCTGTAAGCCATCCGCTGGAGTGATTTGTTAGGTGCTACTCTTTTTCGTTTTAAAATTCAATAAACTAATCTGAGGGCCAGGTCGTCAACTACCAACTATTTTCGTTCGAGTATTGTTTTTACGCCCTTACCATCATCACATACTATCTTATTGCAATTCTTGCTCATTTCACCTTTGGCATCTGTCCAGCCTATATCAGGGCGATAATACCGAACATTTTTAATTCCATCCTTATCTAATTCACCTCGTATCTTTTCGGTGCCTGCTGGTGTAAATCCAGTATCTATTAACGATGTGGCAACGAACATGTTGCCCTGCTGTGTTATCTTCACCATACTCTTAATATCTCCAACCCATTGCATCGGTCCGTAATGTGCATATAATACGTTCCATTCACCATTAAGGTCACAAACTACTTCACCGCTTGGAAGTGTTACCGTCGTCTTCTCCGTTTGGGAATAAGCGGTGCATATAAAAGTTGATGTGGCAGAAAGTATAATGAGAAATAAAAAGATTCTTTTCACCATGGTTCATCTACCCCCTTTCTTTAATATCGAGCACCTAACGCTGCGGCTCACCGGGAGCCGGATTTATCGGCGATCCGGTGGAGCCGGTTGTTATGTGGGTTCTTTCTGTCTGCAGATGTCAGCTATCATCTGGTGCAAGCAATGCTGGCAAATGTCACACTCAACTTCCGTGCTATCTCCAAATACCGATGTATAACCCCCTGTAAATTTAATATGATGAAACTCTTGCACCTCGAGGTCGTTCGCATCGTATTCTTTTCCACATTTATCGCACTTCAAAGAGGTGATTTCCTCAACTGTTCTCGTCTCGCTTTTGTATCTTATCATATCTATCCCTGCACATAACGATAGAGATAAGGCGCGGGGCACTCACTTCCGCAAAATGGCAGAGAGCTATTTCCCGTCGCCTTGATTGGCTTGTTCGGCACCCTTTGCTTTTCATTCCGCACCCAGTCTGAGCAATAGAACTGCCCAAATGATGATTCCAAACACCAGGCATACAACGTGCCCGGATGACCACCGGTAGAAAGGCAGGCCGGGAATTCGTCGCTCGTTCACAGCGTTGACATATTTCTGGACGGGGATGAGAAATAGGAAGGATGGGATGAACGCTGAAATAATGCTGGCAGCAATACCAGGGGCACGACCTACTATGATCGAAATGATTAGAAGCACGACCCAACCAGTAGCAAGGCTTTTAGGTGAGAAGGAGGGCACTTGGATGGAGCGTGCTTCTTTGTCTTCGTGAATGCGACGTAAAAGGCTGTGGCAATAAAAGATGCCAAACCAGCCTCGCCCGAATGGGTTAATATCGAGATTGTGTCTTTCTTTCAGATAACTCCAGTTTTTGTAAATCCAGTACATTTCGTAGAGACTGAACGACACTACTGACATGACGATCAGCCTGCCAATGGGAATATGTAGAAAAAGTGGTTTAGTTGCATGTTGCTCTTTCCTTTTCTCCTCCTGATATTGCTCAGATATTTGTATTTCAGTGGCTATTGCATCTGACCCACCGCGGCGCGCCAATTCCTCTTGGGCAAAAGAAATGGCCTCTGGCTGATATGAAGATGCCTCTTTGATCATTTTGAGTAACTCTTCATCAGAGAGATTATGGATCCGTGTCTGTAAGGCTGAATCATTTTGCATACGGATACTTCCTTATCTCAAGATGCCGAACGATAGAAAAAAGGCGCGGGGGCAATGACCTCCGCCGATGGCGACGGGCTATCACCCGTTGCCTTGATTGACTCGGCCCTATCCACCCAAGGGCATCAGAAGAGCTCATACGGATGAGCTAAGCGCCACCTTGCCGCTTGAACGACATCGGGTCTAAACAAATGTTGAAATCTTACCACGAGAGCTTCAAAGGTCTTGTCCAGTTGGTTACGATCACGCAGTGCTTTGAACCCCTGTTGAAGGTCCGCGGTCACCATGAGGCGGGAAAGGGCCTCGACTTCGCCGTACCTTTCAATCATCGGTCTAGTGCGTGTTGCAGCGTGGCCGATTCCCCTTTCATAGAGAAAGATTGTGTGCTCAACTTCCTCAATAAATGCTGCTTCCGCCATATCATATGCTCTCATGTTTTAGAGTTTAAGCCCACCGCAAAGCGAGTTGTTTGGGGGCCGAACGATTTAGGTCAGCGGGGGCTATAAGCCATCCGCTGGAGTGTCTGGTTAGGTATGTATTGAAATATTAAATAAATGTCCTCACCCTAAAGCCTTTGTAATTTCACCATACGCTTCGTCAAAGTTATGCTCTGATATCAAGACAGGTCTTTCGAATTGCACCTTTATTGAAGAAAAAGGCACCGGCCATTTCTTTCGATCCCAACCATGACTCTCGAAGAATTTTGAAGCCTTAAATTGCATTGGTACAATGGGAACTTGACTTCGTAATGAAATATGAAGCATCCCCTTTTTTGCCACAAAAGCGGGGCCACTCGGCCCGTCTGGTAAAAGAACAGTGGAATATCCCTTTTTTAGGTATTCCACAAGTTCGTCAGCTGCCTCTCGTCCAGAATGCCCTGTAGAGCCAAGGATTATTTTCTTAACACCCGTAAAGCGAAGGAATAAATGAATTGACTTCATAAACCAGAAGGGATGTTGCATCCAAACCTGTGACCGATTGTTCAAGAATACAGCACCATACAAAGGAACAAAGGTATGCCAATAACAGAAAATATAATTTCGCTGGGCATCAAGGTGTTCCCGCCCTATGATTTTAATCTTACTCGTAAAATGAACAATTAAAGCGTAACCAAACAAAATCAGAGCAACAAAATAACTATAAAGGTAGAATACCGGCTGGAGGAGGAGAGGCACATTATAAACTTTAAACCTGTATAAAAACGACTTTCCCATGATTCTATTTTTCACCTAACGCTCCGGCTCACCGGGAGCCGGATTTATCGGCGATCCGGTGCAGCCGGTTGTTATGCACGGTTATTTATTTTGGTTCAAGGTTCATGCCCATGTCTCCTCTTTTCCCATACTCAGAAAAGTAATCATCTTTGCATCACCACTATGGTTTTAAGTGCAAATTTTGCAGGTACATCCAGGGACGTGAAACCCTACAAACATGATAATTCTGTCCCAAAAGAGCATGGCCCAGAGATACATCTTTTCGGGAATCCCTATGTATCTATAGTCAAATACTGCAGGGTACTGTCCTAACGGAGGCGCAGTGCGGACAATGTCATATTCAGGAGGAGGGTTTTCTCCAGGAGACAACATTTCACATCTTATTGGCAGATCGTCAGGAAGTACTTGACCTATTTCCTTGAAGAAAAGACCTCTGACTATCTTCCATACGACCCTCCATACCCTTGGACCGTCAAAGCGCTTTGCTACTTTTCCGAATGGGAGTATCAGTCCGGAAGGTCTTTCGTCGAA
This sequence comes from Deltaproteobacteria bacterium, assembly GCA_020059605.1. Lineage (GTDB taxonomy): Bacteria > Desulfobacterota > BSN033 > BSN033 > UBA1163 > RBG-16-49-23. Next base: position 2,129 of record JAGVBT010000143.1, on the reverse strand, counting down.
TTCCTTTAAAACCATTTGCACAATCCGTTTGTTTTGAGGCCTTTCACAGCGATCTGATATGTCTCCCCAGAGCGCTTTGCCTGAATACGATTCCATCGCGACAGGTCCTACAGAATGCACAAAGTAGTCCTCATCCTTTTGGTACGCTTTATTGCAGGACGGATGCACAAGTAATGTGAACAGATTCGGACCATATTTTCTTCTTAGCTCGCGTGCATAGAACTGCTTGGGCGGAACATGGTCCTTGCCAATGTCATCGCTAATAGACTTTCCACATAGATAACAAATGCTGATATTCTTTTTCATATGCGATTTCGGTGTTGCATAACATCGGGGGTCACTGGGAGCCGTATTTATCGGCGATCCGGTGCAACCCCTCGTTAGCACTGCATTCAAATATCTATTGATAATGAAAGATTCCATAATCTTATATACCGAAAAAGGTAATATCCTCTGGTCTAAGTTTTGTATCGGCTCCTTGAATAACCTTTCTGCATTCAACAAGAAGGTCCATGGCAGGTTTGGCGCTTTGAAGATTTTTTAGTCTCTTATTTATCTCAATTGCGACTTCATCAGGAAGCCAGAGAGATATCTCGAACGACAATCTGTTCAACTCGCGAGCATTGGGATTGTTTGCTTCATCTTTGATATGGATCCATTTCGAAAACAGATCCGCTACCAGCGCAGACTGTTCACGTTTTCTCATTTCGAATTTGACCTCTTCGAGCTTCTTGTCGTATTCATGCTTAATAGATTGTTCAAGACGGGCCTTTATCCAATATTTAATAAGCATATTGACGACAAATACGCTAACTATTGTAGACGAAAATACAACACCAAGAACCTCAAGTATGCTTGCCATAAATGCTCCTTTAGTCCCAATATTGGGGGCTAACGGCCGACTTCACACGCGGCGGCTTTATGCCGTTGCCGTGAAAGCCGTGGTTAGACCAAATTATTCAACACTTTCCGCATCAATGATTAGCTCGAACTGTTTTTCTATATCTTTTAAAGATTCAGCCAAGTACCCATCGCACCACCAAGAAGACCATAACTTATTCGCCCATTTAAGAGCTTGGTGTGGAACTGATATTCCTATATTCCTCAAGTGATATAATTCCTTTTCGATTGCTTGGGAATCTATTGTTGTCCTCGTTTTGTTAAGGCTTTCGAGAACAGGCTCAATTGGTGATATGTCAGGTGAAAGCCTAATTGAAATAATCTTCTTTTCTATGGGCCTGTCATGTTCGAACCTTATAGTTACAAACGGAACAAAAGCCGTCGCTCTCGGATCATACGTAAAAAGGGTGACCTCTAGTGCCTCTGCGTCACATCTATATTCAACTTCAGGCTCAGCTTCGCCTACAATTATAATATCCTCTGGAGTCTGGTCAAAATTTGAAGATAAAATCCGCTTAAATTCAATTCCTGATGCTTTCCAGATCCCGGATAGAATCTGAACAGGATTAGATCCGAAGGAACAGCAAATTATATGGGCTTGGGGATATTTCCAGATGTGTACCAATCGATGGTCACAGAGACTTGCATAGGTTGGATCGGGGATATAGTGAAATTCCTCTGCCCGATTAGCACTTCTAAGATTAGAGTCTACCCAAAACTCATGATTCTTTTTCATCTCGTGTAACACATCGACATTGTATTTTTTCGGTTGGGCGTCAATTAATGTGTGGTGAGTTGGACAAAGTAAAATGAGGTTCTCATAGAGATTTATGCGTGGAGACTCAATTGGTATCTCTCCTCGTGGCCCATCTTTGCTTTGGGCAATTATGTGAGCTTCTTCACCAAGTACAGCATCCTCCTTCCCTGCCTCGCTGAGTTTTATCAGTTCAATTTGGCATCCATCGAAGGAACATCGGGCACCTGAACGCCCCCATAACATTTTTATTGTTTTTGCTGTAATAGTCATAATGGTACATGGTCTAACGTTAATTTAACCTGCTGGAACATACGGCGCACTTTATTTCAATATTTTAAAAAGCTTATTGCGAGCACCGAAAAATCAAATTCGCCAATTGCCTATTCCAGTCATTCCGGACAGTCATTCCTGCTGATTCCGGACATCTGTTCCGGGCGAAACCGGACACTTTAGTCGGAGCGAAGCGACGTCG
>JAGVBT010000022.1 GCA_020059605.1 Deltaproteobacteria bacterium | reverse complement strand
CATAATTGGAAAGACATATCCCTTACCGTTCACCCTGAGCTTGTCGAAGGGTGTGGTATCCTGCCGTTCATGCTTCGACAGGCTCAGCACGAACGGTTTTTTTTTCGTGTCTATACAATTATGGACTGATTAATAACCTTCCCAAATGCCCTCAAATATAACCTTTTTTTATAAAAAATATAAAAATTATTAGATTGACTCATAGTAATCAACATTTTATAACTACACAATATTATTGTTAATCCAACATCGAGAAAGGAGAAAGAAGAGATGGCAGATCAATGGGGAGATCAATATGATCAAACGGGGAGGGAACCGTTCCACTGGCAGACTTCGATCGCATACAAGACGGCGGATCGAATCGTCCTGAGGGGATATGATACGACAGCGCTGGCAGAGGCAGGGTGGAGTTTTGCGGCCGTGGTTTTCTTACTTTTTCAGGGGAGACTCCCAAAGAAGAATGAGGAGAAGATGCTTAACTTCTTTATGGTCGAGTTCATGGAGCATGCCATGTCGCCGTCCACGTTAACGGCCAGGTGCTGCGCCTCCGGAAGGCCGGCCCTCAATGCAGCGATTGCTGCAGGGATCATGACCTTTGGCGAGGCTCATGGTCCGGGGCACCTGCATGGGATCATGGTCCATAAATATATGGAGATGGGCGAGAAAAATGGATGGACCCTCGAGCAGATCGCCGAGCAACTGGTCAAAGATCATAAAGGGAAGAACATCATGGGCCTGGGACAGCCCCAGCATATTCATGGTGATCCGAGAGCGATCCGGATTATGAAGATGGCGAGGGACCTGGGGATAGCGGGGAAGTTCCATGATTTGCAGATTGAGATTGAGAAAGCCTTTGAGAAGATTAACGGAAAGAAGGTTTGGACGAATGTCATCGGTGGCGGCAACTCCGTCTTTATGGACCTTGGATTCAGTCCCCTTGCTGCCTGGGCCATTGGAGTCCTTTGCCGCGGATTCAGTTGTGGAGCCCATGCCATTGAGGAGATGACCCGGGAAAAAGCCTGGAGGGCCTCCCGTACGACCAAAATGATCAATCTTCTTGATCTTTCTATCCAGGGGCCAAAATATTATGACGGTACCCCGGATCGGCCGGTTCCAAAGCCGGAAGATCGGAAGGAGTAGAGGGGATTGCCAAATACAGAAGAAGCCTAACCCAGATGCTGAACCGAGTTCAGCATGACAAGATATTTTTTGAATCATTTTGTCATCCCGAACTTATTTCGGGATCTGAGTTTTTTGGTTGAAATAATTTAAGGTCCGCCCTGTAGGCGGGGTTCTTTACATTTAGAAAAAGGAGGTTAGATTAAAATGCCACAAGACCATAAAGACAATGTACAGGAGATGTACCGCCGGTCGCGAAGGGCTTTTGAAATCGTCGAATACTGGCCCCAGGAGAAGGTTGACGAGATGTGCGCAGCCGTGGGTTGGGAATGGCAGAAAGATGAAAACGTCAAAGCCATGGCCAAGTCTGCTGTAGATGAAGGCCTCATCGGTGTCTACGAAGACAAGATTAATAAGATCAGGAGCAAGGTGCGGGGCACCATCAATGACTTCAAGGGGGTAAAGACCTGCGGTCTGGTAAGAGAAGATCAAAAAAGAGGGTTGAAAATTTTCGCCAAACCCATGGGTGTGGTGGCAAACGTTGTTCCCATGACCAATCCCGAGGGAACGGTTTGTACCATCGGCCTCAGTCTTTTAAAGACCCGCAATGCAATGATTTGTTCCCCCCATCCGAGGACCAAACAATGTTCCTATATGGCGGTTGAAATTGCCAGAAAGGCCCTTAAAAAGGTCGGCGCCCCCGAGGACCTGTTCCAATGTATTCAATCTCCCTCCAATGAAAAGACACAGGAATTGATGAAGAATGTCGATTTTGTTATGGCAACGGGCGGAGCCGCACTGATCAAGGTGGTCTATGCGGCTGGCAAACCGGCCCAAACGGTGGGAGCCGGCAATGTCGTATCGATTGTGGATGAAACAGCGGATCTCCCTGCAGCAGCCAACAAGATTATGCGCTCCAAGACCGCTAATAACTCTACCTCTTGTTCTTCAGAAAATGCGGTTGCCATATACGAACCCATTTACGATCAATTTGTGGATCTTTTAAAGAAGGAGGGTGGATATCTTTGCACAACCGAGGAACGTGAAAAAGTGAGAAAAGCCCTCTGGCCGGACGGTAAGACAATCAACCGGGACATCTTCGGCAGGTCCGTTCCCATTATTGCAGAGGCAGCGGGAATCCACCCCCCTGCGGGAACAAAGTTTTTAATGGTGATGGGGGAGAAGATCGGCCCTGAAGACAGGTTCTCCGGGGAAAAGTTAAGCCTTGTTCTGACGGTATGGAAATGGAATGATTGGAATGAAATGCTCCAGCGGCTTGAAAAGATTCTTGAGTTTTCCGGCATCGGCCATTCCGTATCCCTCCACAGCAATCGGCAGGACCGAATGGAGGAGTTGGCCATCCGGGCGAAAGTTGGAAGGGTCGAGTGCAATATGCCTCACTGCCTCGTCAATACGGGAAGTTGGTACAATGGCCAGATCTGGACGGAAAGCCTGGGCTGCGGCACCTGGGCCGGGAACATGACCAGCGAGAATATTAATTACAGGAATTTTCTCAACTATACCTGGCTATCGGTTCCCGTGCAAGAATACATTCCCCCGGATGAGGATCTCTTCGGAGACTATTTTAAGAAGTGGGGGAAGGATTAATGCAGGGGCGTCGATCGGAAAGTGCCCCGTTCGGCCAATAGCCTCCATGTGGGTCAGGTTTGAGTCGTGGAATACTCCGTCGCCCACTGATTCACCATGAAAAGAAACATTTGGAAGGGATGGGAAAAATATTTGTCCTTGTGGTGGATGAGATAAAACTTCCGCTTCATCGTGGGGTCAGCGAGGGGGACCGATTTTAATTTCTTCCTCTTGACTTCCTCATAGACAACATGTTCTGAAATCAGGGAGACGCCGGCTCCTTCTTCTACTGCCCGCTTGATGGCTTCATTGTTGGAGAGCTCGAGGGTGATGAATACAGAAAGGTTGTTTTTCCGGATAAACGTGTCCACAATCTCTCGCGTCGCAGACCCCTTTTCGTGCATGACAATGGGCTGCCCATCCAGTTTTTGAGGGTCCAGACGTTTCAACCGGGAAAAAGGATGAGAGGGAGGAATAATGAGAACGAGGCGATCCTCTAATACCTCCTGGATCACCAATTTCCGGTGTTCGAGGGGATACGAGATAAACCCCAGGTCATTTTCGAGTTTGACTGTGTTCTCTATCACCTCGAGATTTGGGAAAATATTGACGGAGATGTGAATGTCAGGATATTTTTTCCTATAAATATTGATGATGAAGGGAAGATAGTAAGCCCCAAAACTTTCACTGGCATGAATCCGGAGGCGGCCGCTTTTGCGTTGTTGAAAGTCACGCAGGCTTTCTTCGGCCTGGCTCTCCACCTGAAAAATTTTATCTGCGAAATCATAAAGGACCTCTCCCGCATCGGTGAGGACCATTTTCTTCCCAAAACGGTTGAGAAACTTGATCCCATAGGCCGACTCAAGCTGTTGCACCTGTTTGGTTACAGCCGGCTGGGTGATGAAAAGGGCCTCTGCTGCGGCGCTGTAGCTTCCGTATTTAACGGCAAAATAAAAGGTTTTAAGCTGGTTGAAGTTCACCTTATATAACTTTTATTTATCCAAAATATAAAAATTATTACATTGATCAATATAGAGCAAAGCATTATAAAAATCAAGCGGGATAAGGCGCCCGACCCTCTTCAACCGAGTCTACCTTTTGAAATTTAATGGAGGTTTAACCGATGGGGAAGATAAGCATGGTGATGTTCGATCTTTCGGGTACCACGGTCTATGATGACACGGGGGTGAGGGATTGTCTCTACCAGGCGGCCCGTGAGTTCCAATTGAAGACAACCCCCGAGGAAATCCTTCTCCATATGGGGACGAATAAAATTCACCTCTATCAGTTCCTCATCGCCCGCGAGAGGGGAAAGAAGATTGAGATAGAAGATTTCGAACGCATCAAGGATCCCGATACCTATCCTCTCGCCAAAAAAATCTTTGACCGGTATCAGGAGATCATGCTCAGCTATTATCGGAAACAGTGCCAGGAAGTTCCCGGAGCGTCAGATACTTTTCGGTGGTGTCACGAACATGGGATCAAGGTTGCCACTGACACGGGATTCCACCGGGTGATTACTGATGCCATCATGGAAGGTTTGGGATGGATTAAGAATGGATTGGTTGATATTTCCGTGGATGTGGAAAGCATCCCCGGAGAGATCGGCCGGCCGGCTCCCTTTATGATCTTCTATGCCATGACACAGCTCAATGTCCAGAGTGTTCACGAAGTGATTAAGATCGGAGATACCCCTGCGGATATGCTGGAGGGAAGGAATGCCGGATGCCGGGGAGTCATCGGCGTGCTAAGCGGCCCTCGTCCGGTCACCGACTGGGGAAAGTATTGGCATACCCATGTTATTCCGAGCGTGGCCGATCTGCCGGAATTGATCGAAAGAGAGTTCTTATAATTCTTGTAATAGGTTAGGATCGCAGCAAGGTAGCATTACTTTTTCAGGGAATGGAGTTCTTTAAATCCGAAGCACGAAATCCGAAATTCGAAACAATCTCCAATGACCAAATTTCAAATGTTACAAACAAAAAGTTTTGAAAATTTGGATTTTGAAAATTCGGATTTGTTTCGTGCTTCGATATTCGTATTTCGAATTTTGTAACAAACCGAATAGCCCCAGAGTGAATAGGGGCTTGAGGAAAGGAGAAAAGGATGGATCCCTTAAAGGTGGCTCAAAACGAAAAGAAATATGTCTTCCATACCTGGACCGCCCAGAAAGATTTTAAACCCTTTATCATCACGGGCGGTGAAGGGGCGGTCTTCTGGGACGACAAGGGGAAAAGGTATCTGGATTTTTCTTCCCAGCTGTTTAATGTTAATGCGGGTCACCAACACCCCCGTATCCTTGAGGCCATCAAGGAAGAAACAGAGAAAATCTGCTACGTGGCGCCAGGTATGGCGAATGAGACCCGGGCCGAGTTAGCCCGGCTATTGGCCGAGATCACTCCGGGTGATTTGACGAGAAGTTTTTTTACCTGCGGAGGGGGAGTGTCCAATGAAAACGCCATGAAAATGGCGAAGGCTTACACAGGGAGACCGAAGATCATCTCCCGGTGGCGATCTTTCCATGGCGCCACTTACGGCGCCATGTCCATTACGGGCGATCCGCGGAGGCTTCCCAACGAGCCGGGCATTCCCGGGATTGTTCGCATCTGGGACCCTTTTTGTTATCGCTGTTTTTTTGATAAGAAATACCCTGAGTGCAATGTTTTCTGCGCCGATCAGATCCGGGAAGTGATCGAGGTAGAAGGCCCCAAGGAGATTGCAGGGATCATCGTGGAAGCCATCACCGGGAGCAACTGCCGCATCATCCCTCCGGATGGCTACATGCAGAAACTTCGAGAGATCTGTGACGATTATGGCATCTTGTTGATTGTGGATGAGGTGATGACCGGGTTTGGAAGGACCGGAAAGATGTTTGCCTGTGAACACTGGGGAGTCGTTCCGGACATCATGACGCTTGCGAAGGGGATCAATTCAGCCGCCCTTCCTCTGGGAGCGACGGTGGTCCGTGAAGAAATCGCTCGCTATTTCGATGACCATTTCTTCCCTGGAGGGTTAACTCAATTCGGAAACCCGGTTGCCTGTGCGGCGGCTATCGCCGCGATCAAAGTCTATCAAGAGGAAAGAATGGTTGAGAATTCCAGGGCCCTGGGCCTGAAGTTGATGGCAGCGCTTGAAAAGATGAAAGAAAAACACACCAGCATCGGCGACGTTCGAGGGTTAGGGCTCTTTGCCGCCATCGAGTTTGTAATAAACAAAAAAACCAGGGAGCCCCTCATCCCCTGGACGGTTGAACATTATGAAAAGAAAAATCCTATTATTTCCGCCGTGCTGAATCAATTGAAGGAGGACGGCGTCTCGGGGTACTCCCGGTGGAATATCATCTTTATCGCGCCCCCTCTCTGCATCACGGAAGAGCAGTTGATGGAGGGGTTAGACAAGATCGACAAGGCCATCCTTTTGGTCGATAAGGCGATTTCAACATGAACCCCGTCGATCTCTCCTTTCTTTTCTTTCCGGGTGGGTCCCTTGGAGAATTTAACTTGCCAAGGGAGTTTTCCACAGTCCTGTCCCATGGTAAGGGGTCGAAGCTATATGATGTGTCCGGCAAGGAATTTATTGACTACTCCCTGTCCTGGGGTTCTGTGATCCTCGGGCATGCACACCCGGCCGTGACGAAGGCGGTCAAAAAACAGGTGGAAAGAGGATCGAGTTTCTCCTATGTGAATGAGCCTGTTCTGGAGTTGGCACAGGAGCTGGTGAAAGCCATTCCCTGCGCTGAAAAAATCCGGTTTGCGGCATCCGGGACCGAAGCCACTTTTTATGCTATCCGATTTTCCAAAGCCTATACCGGGAGGCCGCGAGTCTTAAAATTTGAAGGAGCCTATCATGGGGCTCATGATGTTGGGATCATGAGCCTTTTCCCTCAAAAACTGCTTCCTTTCCCCGCTCCTGAACCCACCTCCGCAGGCACTTCCAAAAGGATTCAGGAAGAAGTGCTCATCGCCCCCTATAACGATTTGAAAACCACCCAAAAGATAATCGATCAATACGGGGAAGAGATCGCCTGTGTGATTATGGAGCCGTTACAGCGGTGCACACCTCCAGTGAAAGGGTTTTTAGAGGGAATCCGCAAAAAGACCAAGGAGAAGGGGATTCTCCTCGTCTTTGACGAGGTTGTCACAGGATTTCGCCTCGCCTATGGAGGCGCCCAGGAATATTATGGAGTCATTCCGGATATCGCCGCTTTTGGTAAAGCCATGGGAGGTGGATATCCCATCGGCGCCATCTGTGGAAGGGCAGACATTCTCGACCTCTGCACCGAATCGAATTTGGGCAAAGAACGATATGTCTGGTTTGCCTCTACGCTTGCCGGGAATCCCGTCTCGGCGGCAGCCAGCCTCGCCACCTTGAAAGAGCTTCGCAAACAGGGAACGTATCAAAGACTCCATGGGATAGGAGAGCGTCTGAGGAACGGTTTTATCACTCTTCTCAAAGAGTTGGGAATCTCCGGCCAGGTGTTAGGAGACGGACCTCTCTGCCAGGTTCTGTTCACTGAAAAGCCCGTTGTCGATTACCGGGCTGCCTTTCGGGCTGACCGGGAAAAGGCAAGACAATTCGCCCTGGGATTATTTAAAAACGGGATTTTTTTAAACCCGATGGGAACCAAGCTCTACCTTTCATTAGCCCATTCGAGTCAAGACATAAAAAAACTCCTCGATGTCAGCCGGAAGGAACTGAAGAAGTTGTTTGGATGAAACAGGAAGGGGCCAGCATGGGAACCTCTGAGAAGCAAAAAGAACAAGCAAAAGGGTTGACTTTTGGCGGAATACTGGTAGAGTATCTTCAAGAAAGGAGGTGGTCAAAAAGAGAATTTCGGTTGTCCATACTCAACATTTGAAAGGAGGGACAGGTATGAAAGGAAAGTTCATTTTTACAGTCGCAGCAGCTATTTTTTCCCTTGTATTTTTCGTAAGCCAGAGCCCCGCACAGGAGATCAGGGCCTATATGGGGTTATCGCCGGAAAACAATGCGAAAGTGGTCAGCTTCATCAAAGAAAAAACGGGCATTCAGATTCTCCAGACTTTTCAATCTTTCGGAGAGATTGAAGCCAAGGTGAAGTCTGAAGCGCCCAATTTCAATGCAGATATGATTACGGGCTGCGGCTCCCCCCTGGCTTTCATGGCTAAAAAGAATCAATGGGTGGTCCCCTATGATTCTCCAGCATGGAAGGGAGTTGCCCCCGAGTTTATCGACCAGGATAAATACTGGTTCAACATCTCCAATTTTTCTTTTGTTCTGGTTGGGAATAAAAATAAGCTTCAGGAAAAAGGGTATGCCATGCCCAAGAGCTGGAAAGAACTCCTGGACCCGAAATGGAAGGATCAAATCGTGATGTCTTCGCCATTGAGCTCGGGGACGGCGAACATGATACGGTTTGCTTTTCTGGCGCTCTACGGGGAAGAGGAGGGATGGAAGTTCCTGCAGGCATTGGACAAGAACATTCACCACTATACCCGGAGCGGGAACGCCCCGACCGACCTGGTGGGGAGGGGAGAATTCCTGTTAGGGATTACCTCCGATGAGAACGTGAAGAAACGGATCGACGAAGGATATCCCCTGATCTGGAGTGTTCCCCAGGAGGGGATCGGTTATGACGGGACCTTTGCCCTTATTTTCAAAACGACCAAAAAAATGGCGGAATGTAAAAAGGTGATCGATGTCATGGGAACGCCCGAATTCAGCAGGATGATGGCCGAGATCGGTTATGTCACGCCTCGACCTGCAGAAAATAAGCTTTATGGCAAGGTTACACCCAAATACATCAAGTTGGACCTGGGATACGCCGCAGAAATGCGACCGAAATGGAACGATATCTGGAAAGAAAAGTTCAGGACGGAATTCAAGTAGCCTCCGCTTGAGGGAGAAGGAAGATGGCAGAAGCAGGAAGCTTCCATGTTCCCCGATTCGGTGTCCGGGAGAGGGTGAAGGCCTTTCTCAATGCAGAACTGGTCAATATCCTTGCCGCCATCTTATTTCTGCTTCTTGTCATCTTTCTTCTTTACCCGATTCTTGCCGTCCTGATTAAAAGCATCAAGGATCCAGAAGGACTGACTTTATCCTATTATGTTAAGTTTTTTACAAAGGGCTATTATTTCCGGTCTCTGACCAATACGTTATTGCTCGGCTTGATTAATACCGTCGTATGTCTGATCACCGCGTTTTGCCTGGCGTACCTGACGACCCGGGGTCCGCTTCTCCTCCGGAAGCCCTTAAAATTGGTGGCCATGATGCCGCTGATCGCTCCCCCTTACCTCTTTGCCATCTCCCTGATCATCCTTTTTGGTCACAATGGCATCATGACCAAAGCCTTCGGCATTAAATGGAGCCTCTATGGTTTCACCGGGGTCGTCATTGCCCAGACCCTTGCCTTTATACCGCTGGCTTACTTGATGATCGAGAATACCCTCCGGTCCCTTAACCCTAATTTGGAAGAGAGCGCTTATGATCTGGGGGCTTCAGAGATAAGAATTATCCGCACCATCACCATCCCTTTGCTTGCCCCGGGCATTTTAAAGGCCGGCTTGCTTGTTTTTGTGATGACCATTGCCGAATTCGGGAATGCCGCCATCTTGGGGGGAAGGACCCCGTTTCTTGCGCCCGATACCTATACCATGATCATTGGCGAAGCCGACTTTGAAATGGGGAGCGTCTTATCGGTGATTCTCATCATCCCCTGTATTATCATTTTCTTTCTGCACAATTATATGCTTACGGGGAAAAAATTTACAACCATTGGAGGGAAGCCTGTTGCCTCAGAACCCAGGAAGATGACCCCGTTAGTCAAAATTCCTTTTATCCTGATCAGCGGCACTGTTGGCATGGCCATCGTCGTCTCTTTTGGAATGGTCCTGTTGGCTTCTTTCACAAGGATCCTGGGCGTCAATAATGAATTGGTTCTCACGCATATCCTGAATTTCGATTCCAATCTGGCCATCTATAACAGCATCAAGGTTTCCCTGATCGCGGCCTTTATCGGTGCCATGGTTGGGACATTGCTGGCCTACGTCATCGTGAGGGGAAAGTTTTTCGGCCGGAGCTTTATCGAAATGATCTCCCTCTCCGGATTTGCACTGCCTGGAACGGTGATCGGAATAGGATACCTGCTGGCCTTTAATGCCCCTCCTTTAAAACTGACCGGAGGCATCATGATCCTTGCCCTCAACAGCGTTTTCCGATTCCTGGCGGTCGGCGTGGAGGCAGGCATCAGCAAACTCCATCAGATCAACATCGAGATCGAGGAAGCTTCTGCAGACCTGGGGGCCAACTTCATGGCCACCTTCTATAAGATTGTGTTGCCCCTCATGTTCCCCGCTTTTATCGCCGGATTTATTTATACGTTCATGACCACCCTTGTCTCCCTGAGCGCGGTCGTTTTCCTTGTTAGCCCTGGTTTTGAGCTGGCCGCTGTCAGAATCTTCGACCGGGCCGTTTACGGGGAAATCGGAAACGCTTCGGCGACGACCATGAAGCTGGTGGTCATCGTGATCTTTTGCATGGTCATTCTTAATTATATTACCAAGAAGACAGGGTTTGATGTATCACAGAAGAAGGGGAGCGTTGCCGTATGAGTTCCAATCATTCTGTTCCGATGTTGATGCTCAGGGATATTCATAAGTTCTATGACCATCTCGAAGTGTTGAAGGGCATTTCCCTGGATGTCCCCAAGGGTGAATTGGTGACGTTTGTGGGGCCCAGCGGGTGCGGGAAAACCACGCTGTTAAGGGTCATCGGCGGATTTACCCCTTTTGACTCCGGAGAGGTGATTCTGGATGGACTGAGGATCGACCATCTGCCTCCCAATTTGAGGGACACCCGGATCTGTTTTCAGAATTATGCCCTGTTTCCACACATGACCGTGGCTGAAAATATCAGCTATGGGCTGAAGATTAAGAAATGGAAGAAAAACAGGGTTGAGGAAAGGGTCGAAGAATTGCTCAAATTGGTAAAGTTGGAGGGACTTGGAGGGAGGATGATCGATAAACTAAGCGGAGGACAGCAACAGCGGGTTGCCGTGGCCCGTGCTTTGAGCCTTGAGCCTAAGGTATTGCTGCTGGACGAGCCGCTCTCCAATCTGGATGCAAACCTCAGACTGACCATGAGGGGGGAGATACGGAAGTTACAGGAACGATTGAAAATCACCACGATCTTCGTCACTCACGACCAATTTGAAGCCATGAGCATTTCGGATCGGATCGTGGTCATGAAGGAAGGAGTCATCCAGCAGATCGGGTCCCCTATCGAGATCTACGAACGACCCGATAATGAGTTCATCGCTTCCTTCGTAGGATATGTTAATTTCCTGGACGGTGTCGTGGAGAGAGTCGATATCCGGCCCGATATGGCCACGGCATCGACTCCTATCGGAAGAATCGACTTTGTGCCGGAAAGGAATTTTAACGTGGGGGATAAGGTGAAATTGGTGATTCGGCCTGAGACTATTAACATCTCCCGGTCAGAGCCAACGACAGGCGATAATGTCTTACAGGGTGAAGTGGAAATCGGGATGTATGTGGGTTCCTTGACCAAATATACGGTACAGGTGAAAGGCGAGAGGATGATTATTGACCAGGCGAATCCCCGGGAAACGGGGATTTTTAAGGAAAATGAAAAACTTTATCTGACCATTCCTAAAAACATCCACGTTCTAAGAAAAGACTAACCCGTTTTTTATCATGCCGGTTCCCTCCTTCATGCGGGTTTTACATAGATGATTCAAACAACAGACTCTTGGTGGTGAGGGACATTACCACAGGAAGGAGAAGGTAGAGATGTTAAGCTTTCTTGATGTCTATGAACGAGCGATCAAAGGGCCTATCATGAGTGAGAAGGATTTTGACATGAAGGTCTTTATCCCAAGGCTTAGAAATGTGGTCAATGCCTATGGGATCCAGTACAACAGGGAAACCCCCGTGCCTTCTGATGACAGGGCAGCAGATCATCTTTATAAAGCCGCTGTAGATTTTTTGAGTCAGGTTGGGATTTATTGCCAGAACACGAATCGGATTATTCAGTTTACTCAAGAGGAAATCCTTGAAGCAGTGAGAAAGGCGTCGGGCAAATGTTTTGCCGGTGAAGGCAAGGAAGCCGGAATCTTTGGCATGAGAAAGCCAGATGAGCAAAAGGCTCCGTGGTTCCATGTGGGGTCTGGAATTGTAACGACCTCTGAAGAGATGGCCACCAACAAAATCGAGGGTTATGCGTCGATTGCTGAAGTCAATTCAATTAGCATCCCGGCCCTTGACAGCATCCGAGGAATTCCGGTGTTAGCAGGATCTCCGGCGGAACTCTACGCCGCGATTCGAGGGATCAAGATCGGACGTGAGGCCCTCAGGCGTGCAGGGCGCCCAGGATTACCGATCATGAATCTTATTTCAACCGCTGCCGCCGCAGTGACGACCATTGCAGCAAGCGCCCCACAATTTGGGCTACGAATAACAGATGGATGGTTATGCGGGGCGATCTCCGAGATGAAAATTGATTTTGGAACGATGAATAAGGTCGCCTACCTTCTTAACTGGGGAGCCAACATCGGAGCTGAAACAAGTCCCATCCTGGGAGGATACTGCGGAGGGCCGGCAGGGACCGCTGTGGTCAGCACAGCTTACATCCTGATGGGCCTTCTCGTTCAAAAAGGGAATTACCAACTCCATTTTCCAATTCATTTTAAATACGGATGTTGTACGACTCGAGATATCCTATGGACCGTTTCTGTCAGTTGCCAAGCAGCAAGCCGAAATATTCCGATGCCGGTAATATGGCTGGGATACACGGCCGCTGGTCCAAATACAAAGATGTATTTTTATGAAGCAGCTGCCTATCTGCTTTGTGCCGTTGCCTCCGGCGCCCCATCGGTCCAAACCCCCCATCCAGCGAAGGCAGTGAAAATGGATGGGTTCACCCCGATGGAATGTAAATTTGGAGTTGAAACGGCCAAGGCCGCGACCCAGGCCAGTCGACAACAGGCCAATGAAAAAGTGATTCGGCTTTTGGAGAAATATGAGTCTCAGATCGAGGCCCCCCCTTCGGGAAGCCGCTACCAGGATTGCTACGACGTCGTCTCCGGGAAGCCTGGGGAGGCATATGTTCGGCTGTATGATGAGGTGAAAGAAGAATTAGCAAGGATGGGAATTCCCTTTTCATCAAAGGGCTGATTGAATGGAGGGAGGAAATCAATGGAGCAGCAGGAGATTTTCGAAAAATTATCGATGGCCATTATAGAAGGTGATGAGAACAAGGCGAAAGCGTTTGCTCATGAAGTGCTCCGCAGCAAAATAGATCCCCTGGAAGCGGTTGAGCAGGGACTCTCAAAAGGGATGATCGTTCTTGGAGATCGATTTGAGAAGGGAGAAATATTTCTTCCAGACTTACTGATCGCCGGGGATGCATTTAATTCTGCCATAGACGTGCTGAAACCAGCGATGGAGGCCCTGAAAAAAAATATAGCCAAAGTGGGAACCGTTTTGATAGGAACAGTCAATGGCGATGTCCACGGTATCGGTAAAAATATTGTAGGCATCGTTCTGGAGGCGAATGGGTTTGAAGTGGTCGATATCGGTGTTGACAAGCCATCCTTAAAGTTTGTCGAAGAGGCAGAGAAAGTCAAGGCCGATGTCATCGGGCTTTCTTCATTGATGACAACGACGATGACAGCCCAGAAAGAGGTTATTGACATTCTCAAGGAGATGAACCTCCGGAAGAAATACTGGGTCGTCATTGGAGGAGGGCCGGTGACCCAGGAGTGGGCGGATCAGATTGGAGCCGACGGTTACGCGGGGTCTGCTTTTCAAGCAGTCCATCTTATCAAGAGATTATTGGGTCAGAAAAAGATAGGAGCATGAGAAGGTCCATCCTCTCTCTTAGGGCTTTGGGGATAGGTATCGACTCAGGGGAATGGTAAGAACTACCATCAGGGCTGTCATCATGATGGTAAAAGAGAGACCGGTCGAATCGGTGAGCAGACCAAAGACCATCGGCGAGACCGCGCCAGCCCCCAAGGTGACCGCATAATAGAGGCCATACCCTCTGGCCCGTGAGGCTGGGTCGAACATCTCCGCTACCATTGCATAAAGAACTGAGGAGGTTCCATTTAATACGATCCCAACAAAGGGCAAGAGTGCCCAGATCCCCGAAAAGGGAAGCATCATGAGAGTCAGAATTCCTGCTGCAGTAAAAATTTCCGTGCCCACCACCATGGGGATGATTCCTATACGTTCTGCAAGAACCCCGCAGATAAACTTACCAGCGGCGCCACCGACGAAAACCAGAGTGAGAGCAAAACCAGCCTGACCAAGCGGGATTCCCTTTTGCAAAAGGAGGAAGGGGAGAAAAGTGAGAAAAACGTTGCGTACCACCATGTCAATGATCCCAATGGTCAGGAGGGCTGAGAAGCTATTTCGATCTTTCAGCCCCCACTTCTTCTCTTCCGAAAGCGACCTTTCAGACCGGTAGAAGCGGTCGTCTTCCTTCTGCTTTGGGGCGAGACCGTAAAGAATGCCAACCCCTGTAATTCCTAAAATGGCGAGGGTCAGGGTCGCCTGCCTCCAGCCCCATAGATTGATCATTAGGGCCAGTGAAAAAGGAATGCAAACTTTTCCCAGGTCACCGGAAAAATTGTAGGTCCCCATGGCTGCCCGACGACCCGAAACTTCGAAGACCCTGGAAAGAATGGAGGAACTCAATCCATGCTGGCCTGCTCCCGTTGCTTTTGCAAAAAAGAGGGACAACAGGATGGCTAAAAAAGTGTGAGCCCTGCTGAGGAGCAAGAATCCACATGCCAGGCCGAAGGTTCCAAGGGCGATCACGATGAATTCTCCGATCTTTTCTCCGAGGAGGCTCAGGGGAAATTGAAAAAGGCCTGTAGCACCCGAGAAGATTCCTTTGAGCAGCCCCACCTGGCTGAAGGAAAGGTTTAACTCCGCAGCGATAAAGGGGAGAAAGAGATAAATGGAGTCTGAAAAGCCGTCATCCAGAAAATGGAAGGCGCTGAAGGAGAAGAGGAATCGACCCCGGTTATTTGTTTTAATTAAGTTCCGACTTTTCATTATTTGGCAAACCCGATCAGAATTAAACCTAAAGTGAGAATCAGGGCGCCTGCCATACGACTCTTCCATTGGCTCTCTTTGAGAATAAAAATTCCTAATCCTGCTCCGAAAA
Organism: Deltaproteobacteria bacterium; assembly: GCA_020059605.1. Lineage (GTDB taxonomy): Bacteria > Desulfobacterota > BSN033 > BSN033 > UBA1163 > RBG-16-49-23. The sequence continues at coordinate 23,296 of JAGVBT010000022.1, read as the reverse complement.
GGGCGCTCACCTGGCGGAAGGCGACCACATAACTGACCTTGCTCATCTGCATGGCCGCCAGGACTAAAAGATAGGATGCATTTTGTAAAATCGCAATGAGAAAGATTTCCTTCTTCCATTGGCCCAAAACCTTCAGAAGGCCATTCCTTTTTTGGAAGAGTGAGTAGAGTCCCATCTCGGCGCACATTAAAAAATTAATAAGCCAACAGTAAAACACAGGATGGGTCATCTGCACACAAACTTTATCCAGGACGGAATAGACAGATCCTGCGACGGCAGCGATCATCGCGAAGAGGTAGGGTTGTGGAGAGACGCTCTGGGATGGATGGAAGAGTGAATGCAGGCGAAAATCGCTCATTGAAATGACAAAGATCCCCACGACCACCAGGCCGATTCCAAAGATTCCCGTCAACGAAAGGATTTCGCCGATGAACAAGACTGCCCAGACCTGTGTAAACAGAGGCGCTGAGCGGGAGATGGGATAGACCAGGGAAAGCTCTGCCATCTGGTAAGCCTTGATGAGAGAGATGAGGTAGAGGGTCTGGATGAGGCTGGAGAGGATACTCAGTGTCCAGAGTTTTCCGGGAGCCTGCAAAAGGAGATCCTTAAAAAATCCGGGAATGAAGAAGAAGGGAAGGTAGAACAATGTCCCCCAGAGAAAGACCCAGAAGAAGAATTCCACGGGGAAGTTTCCGCGCTTGGTGAAGAAATTCCAGGAGGAGTGAATGAGCGCTGAAATCAGGACGAGAATGATGCTGAGGGGAGTCAAGGTTTTTCCAAGAGAGCTCTGCAAAACTATCTTTTGCTCTCTGATTTCACAGATTTCAAAAAAATGATTTCACAGATTTTCATTTATTTATCAATGAATTTTTAATCCGTGTAATCGGTACCTAATCGGTGTAATCAGAGATTTCTGGACTTTTTCAGAAATCTCTTCAATCCTTCCGGGTACCGGAGAAAGTAATGGGTGAAGGCGGTGATCACAATAGCATGGTCGATCTTTCCCGTTCGAATCCACTCGGAAATGTCCGAGAGGGGGACAAGAACAACCTCAATGTCTTCGGTCTGATCGGGCATGGGTTCACGAATCTTCTTCACATCTTTTGCCAGAAAGGTATAACAGCGGTTGTTGAAGAGGGCCGGGTTCGGATTGACCACGCCGATTTCTAACACCTCCCTGGCCTGGAAACCAGTCTCCTCCAGCAACTCCCGGACAGCGGCCTTTTCGGGGGTATCCCCGGCATCAATCAGCCCCCCGGGGATTTCGAGGGTGACCTCGCCCGAACCATGGCGGTACTGCCTCACCATCACCACCTGATGATCCCGGGTCAGGGGAATGATGTTGACCCAACCACTGGATTCAATAACGTAGAAATCATGTTCGAGACCGGTTCGAGGCGAACGGACGATATCCGTCCTAACGGAGAAGACACGATAGGATTGGGTGGATTGGGTTCGAATGCAAGGCCAGGGTTTGATCATCGGATGCTCCTGTGAAATAAGAATTTTTTCTTCATGGTGATGTGATCCAATTCTATGGGTAGGAAAGCAGGTTTGTCAAATGGAGGCATTGAACAATTTGCAATTTACATAAATCAAGTTAATATTGTATCGAATCGTAGTTTGATGATAGAGGAAGAGAGCGATGAGTGGCTATCACAAGCGCAACTTCGAACCTTTCCCGATGCACACACTGAAGAGAGTGGAACGCCCAACGACCAGAATCCTGGACGATCAGGTAAAGAGGGTCGATGAGCGGGAGAGCGGTTTTAACAGAGCGGTTCGCGGAGACTATGGTTTGCACCTTCAGAAGGAGAGGATGCGGTTCGTCCCGAAGCACCCCATTTCCGGCGCCCTCTCATGGATGACAGCCTATTTGAGAGATGTAGTGGATGGGTTGGTAGCAAAACAGAAAGCCCCTCTGCCGGATGACCCAGATCTCCTGTCCCGGCATGTCAAGGAATTGGCTTACTTTCTCAGGGCGGATGCTGTTGGAATATGCAAACTTCCTTCCTATGCAGTCTATACCAATAGTTTTCCTAATGGTGAGCCGATAGAACTGAACCATCAATATGCCATTGCTGTTCTCATAGACCAGGACTGGAGGACAGCGGAGGCTTTTAATGGACACGATTGGATCAGCAATTCTATGAGCTTCTTAGCCTATTCAACCTCCGGCTTCATCGCCTGCATCATTGCGGATTACATCAGGAGGCTTGGATATCCTGCAAGGGCTCACCATGCGAGAAATTACCAGGTCGTCGTGCCTCCGATTCTTCTCTGGGCTGGGTTGGGGGAAATGTGCAGAATCGGAGACTGTGTGCTCCATCCCTTTTTAGGTCCGAGATTTAAGGCCGCTGTGGTGACCACTGATCTGCCCCTCGTTGTGGATAAACCCATTGACTTCGGATTGCAGGATTTTTGCTCGAAATGTAAGAAATGTGCGAGGGAATGTCCTTCAGGAGCGCTTAGCGCTAGCGACAAGGTCATGTATAATGGTTACGAACGCTGGCCTTCGGATGTTGAAAAGTGCACGAAGATGCGGGTTGGGAATCCGAAAGGGTCTGGGTGCGGAACCTGCATCAAGGTCTGCCCGACCAATAAGCCTTATACCCTTTTTCACCGGGCTATTGGATGGGGGGTGAGAAATTCTTCTACGGCAAGAAGTGTCGCTGTTCGTGCAGATGATTTTTTAGGGTATGGAAAACCGAAATATGAAAAAAAATGGTGGTTTGATCTGGAAGATATAGATGGGCATCTCAAAATTCGATGAAACATAAACTTCTCATCTACCATACCGATACAAAACTCTATGGAGAAATCCTTTCAAAAAGACTGCCGAAACTTGAAATCTGTTCTGCTTCTCAACCAGAGGAAGCGATCGATTTCATGGAAAAAGCCGAGATCATTTTCTCATGGAAGATTCCGGATGACCTTTTAAAGAGAGCGAAGAACCTGGTCTGGTTTGCATCGACGGCCGCCGGGAATGAACATCTTGTCAACAATCCTCATCTCCCGGCGACAGTGATTTTTACCAAAACAACTGTTTACGGTGAGATGATGGCAGAGTATGTTTTCGCCTACCTCCTCTATTTTTTAAGAGATTTACCGAAATATTTTAGGGATCAGAGGGAGAAAATCTGGAAACAAGTCCGACCGGAGCGGCTTCGCGGAAAAACGATAGGCATTCTGGGTTTGGGTTCGGTGGGAAAAGAGATTGCAAAACGGGGAAAAGCGTTTGGGATGAAGGTGGTTGGATTAAAACGGGTTCCGGAGCCTGTGAAGCATGTCCATCAGGTCTTTAGCCCCAGAGACATTGAGAAGATGATGCCTCTGGTCGATTACCTTATCGTTGTTCTGCCCTTAACCCCCAAGACGTTTCATTTCCTTGGAGAGAGGGAACTCGGGTTGTTGCAAGAAGGAACGACTCTCGTCAATATTGGTCGTGGAAAGACGATAGATGAGAGGGCATTGACACGGGTGCTTAAAAGAGGAAAGATTAAAGCCATCCTCGATGTCTTTGAGGAGGAACCCCTGCCACCCGAAAGTGAACTCTGGGAAATGGAGAATGTCATCATCACTCCGCATGTTTCGGGAATAAACCTCCCGGAAGATATCTGCGAAGAGTTCGTCGGGAATTATGAACGATGGGTGAAAGGGGAGCCTCTCATGAATTTGGTGGATCGGGAGAAAGGATACTGATGAACAATAAATTCCAATAACAAAACCCCAAGCTCCAAATAATAACCAATCACTAAAGAATCCAAAATGTTTGGATATTGGAAGTTGAATATTGGTGATTATTTGGTTATTGGTGCTTGATGTTTGATTATTGATTTACGAAGGAGGATGTTATGGGTCACCTCGCAGGAAAAGAAGAAATTTTAAAACAGTTGCAGAAAAGGCTCCATCAGAATCCGATCGGACTTCCGGAACATGCCTCCGTCTACGAGATCTTGTCAATTCTCTATACGGATAAGGAAGCTGAGGTGGGAACCAAATTTCCCTTCGGCCTTGCCACCCTTGAAAAACTTCAGGCGTTGACAGGGATTGAGATCGGGGAGTTAGAGACCATTTTGAAAGGAATGCTCAAGAAAGGTCTGGTCGTTTCTTCCGTGAAGGATGGGAAGACTCGATACCTGCTTTCCCCTGGGTTAACCGGGTTTTTTGAGTTTACCTTTATGCGAACGAATGAATCCCTCCCCATGAAGCGATTGGCCGAATTGATGCATACGTACAGGAACACGCCGGAATTCATCCAGGAATTTGCCTCCCCCGGAACGAGCCGGGGGAAGGCTTATATCTACAGCGGTGTCCTGCCGAAAGTGAAGAGTGAAATCCTCCGTTTTGACGAGGCGGCAGAGCATATCCGAAAGGCAGGCCGCGGAAGCGTGGGGAAATGTTATTGCCGCCATGAGGCGTGGCACCTCGGGAAAAATTGTTCCGCGCCCATCGATGATATCTGTATGAGCCTTGGGAATGCCTCGGATTTCCTGGTGGAGCAGGGATTTGCAAGAAGGGCATCCGTCGAAGAACTATTAGGAACACTGAAAAAAGCAGAGGACCTGGGATTGGTTCACATCGGAGACAATGTTCAGGACCAGACCACCTTCATCTGCAACTGTTGCGGATGCTGTTGTGGATTCCTTGAAGGGATCACCAAACATCACCTTAAGCATGCCGTGACCACCACGAATTACATTGCCCGGTTGGAACAGGAAGATTGCAATGGTTGCGAAGTATGCGTGGATCATTGCCAGATCAAGGCCATCAAGATGGAAGGGGATTATCCCGTTGTGGATGAGGAATATTGCATCGGATGCGGAGTCTGTGCCAATTTCTGCCCGACCGAAGCGATGAGGATGGAAGAAAGGGAGAAAAAGGTCATCCCCCCCAAAACTTACAAAGACTTAATGATCCGGTTGATGATGGAAAAGGGACGGATATAAAGAGGGCCTACCAAAATGGTCATCCTGAACTTGATTCAGGATCTCAGCGAATGATTGGCGTAAAGTGGATAGGCTTCTTTCAAAAAGTTGCTAATCCCCTTTTTTATTTACATAATTCCATTTTTCTGATATATTTAATTTATGAATTTACTTGATTCTGCTAAGGTTAAGAGGGACGCTTTCATCGTCATGTCTCTCTTTGAAGAATCTGACGAGAAATCCTATTGGTTTTTAAAGACTCCCTATGAACGTCTGGCCGCTTTAGAATTCATGCGGCAGATCATCTATGGCTACAATCCATCTACCACCCGACTTCAAAGAGTTTTTGAAATTACTCAACGCACAACAGGTTGAGTATCTGTTAATCGGTGGTTATGCTGTGGGCTATTATGGCTATCCACGTGCTACCGCTGATATGGATCTTTGGATCGCGATGAATCCGCAAAATGCTGAAAAGGTCGTAGCCATCTTGAAGAGTTTTGGATTTGATGTGCCTGATTTATCGATGGAAGTATTTGTGAAACCAAACCAGGTCATTCGAATGGGTGTGCCGCCAGTCAGGATTGAGATTATGACAACCATTTCAGGAGTAGGCTTTGAGGAGTGCTATCCTGAACGAGTGAAGGACGAACTTGACGGAGTTGAAGTGAATCTCATTAGCCTAAGGCATCTTAAGATCAACAAGAAGGCCTTCGGCAGACACAAGGATTTGGACGATCTGGAGAATCTTCCTTAACAGGAAACATTTCAACCTCAGGAACTGGCAAATCTCTGCATGGCTAAATTCCCTCCCTGTTTTCCTGGTTAAATACAAATAATCTACCGCTATACTTTATAGGCTCTATCTCCAACCTTTTGACCTTCGGAGATATGGGAGTATCCCGGAATAGCTCATGGACCGAACAGATTCCCTATTTTAGGGGTTTCGTAAAAGTCCTTTATGGGTGTTACTTCCTGAACTCGTTGTTGACAGGTTCTATGAAAACGTGTAGATTTCAATTGATAATTAGTGAAATAGGACGCCCAGCTTGTATTTGCAAATTCATTAAGAAGGAGATTTAAATGATTGTCAGTGTCATGATTGAAATACCCAAAGGGAGTCGAAATAAATATGAATATGACAAAGAAAAAAAGAGACTTAAGTTCGATCGAATGCTTTTTTCCTCAGTGCATTACCCAAGTGATTATGGCTTTATCCAGGAAACGTTAGCAATGGATGGAGATGCTCTCGATGCTCTTGTCTTGGTCTGGGAACCCACCTTTCCGGGTTGTATCATTGATGCGAAACCAGTAGGATTGTTCAAGATGTGGGATGAAAAAGGGCCAGATGAAAAAATTCTCTGTGTTCCTCTTTACGACCCGCTTTGGAATCATATAGATTCCCTCTCCGATGTTAATCCACATCTATTGAAAGAAATAGAACATTTTTTCAAAATTTACAAGGAGCTGGAGGAGAAAAAAACCGGAGTAGAGGGATGGGAGGATCGTGAATCAGCTATTCGGATCATAAAACAATCCCAACAGAGATATAAAAAAACAGCGAAATAATTGATGAGATAAAGTTAAATAGAACATTTTACATCGTAGTTACATAAACCTTTCTAGATCCAGTAAGAAAAGCTCTATTCTCTTTTACTACTCGTAATCATGGAAGCCTACATGATTTCAACTGATAATCGATGAGGGGTATATCGCAACTTGTTTCGGATATGAAGAGCATAATTTGTTGTCGCTTTCTGTGTAAAAAGACGACATTTCTTTTAACAAACGAATTCGTCAGTGGTCTGGGTTAGATCTTAAAGCTCCAGAGTCACGGGGATTATCCTTAAAAACATTTTATAAATTGCTCAATATGGCTTTGTGTCCTTTAAAATGGTTACTCAGCGTGATAGGCGACAAGAGATGCCAAAAATGATTAAGAAAAGATCAGAAAAGGCTGGTCTCCCCCCTGGAACCCTTGTCCATATTGGCGAGAAAAAGGTCGAAGAGCCGAAGATTACCATCATCGATTACGATGAAACGCAATTACAGGAGAAGGAAATCAAAAATATTGAAGAATGTTTACCTTTTAAAGATAAATCGACTGTCACATGGATTAATGTGGATGGTCTTCATAAGATTGAGATCCTGGAAAAATTGGGAGATTTTTATGGATTGCATCCTCTTGTGTTGGAAGACATCCTTAATACGGATCAACGTCCAAAAATGGAGGATTATGGGGAATATATTTATATCGTCCTGAAAATGCTGGGCTACAATGATAAGAGCAAAGAGATCATTAAAGAGCAAATCAGTTTGGTCTTGGGGCCCAATTTTGTCTTTTCTTTTCAGGAAAGAGAAGGAGATATTTTTAATCCCATTAGGGAGCACATCAGAAATCGCAAAGGGCGTATAAGGAAGATGGGGGCCGATTATCTTGCTTATGGTTTGTTGGATGCAATCGTCGACAAATATTTTATCATTCTTGAAAAATTAGGAGAAAGGATAGAAGTCCTGGAAGACAAGTTGGTCACTCAACCAACTCCTGACACGTTACAGATCATTCATCAATTAAAAAGAGACATGATATTTTTACGAAAGGCGGTTTGGCCTTTAAGAGAGGTGATCAGTGGTCTGGAAAGAGGGGAGTCATTATTGATTAAACAGAACATAGGTGTCTATCTCAGAGATGTTTATGACCATACTATTCAGGTGATTGATACCATTGAGACATTCCGAGATATGGTTTCGGGCATGTTGGACATTTATCTCTCAAGCGTCAGTAATCGATTGAATGCTGTGATGAAGGTATTGACAATCATCGCTACCATATTTATGCCCCTTACCTTTCTTGCTGGCATTTATGGGATGAATTTTAAACATATGCCAGAGCTGGAGTGGCGTTGGGGTTATCCGATCATTTGGTTGATCATGATTGGAATTGGGGTTTTAATGTTGATCTATTTCAGAAAAAAGAAATGGTTATGAACACTTTAATTATCAATTAAGCAGTAAGCAGAGCAGAAAAATGATTACTTTCACCACAGAGTTCCTCGTTTTTGATTTTAGATGATCTCTCTGTCTTATATAGCCATCGTAAGTAAAAGGGATGCCGGTTATATTCTTGGCCTTAAGAGGGCAGACTGGGAGCCTTATGTGTAAGAGTTAGTTCTTCCCCTAACAGACAATGTCGATTGTAGTATTATCCATATTCGACCAGTAATCATGAACTATCGGGCCAATCTTAGAGTGAAGATTAGGTAGGTAGAGGAGGTAGGACGGGGGCACGGAGCAAGATTTTCAAGTGAGAACCTTGGGGACGATCGTGCAGAGCGTGGTTGGGTAGTTTTGGAAGGGAAAACACGACTTGGTGAAGTTCTCTCGGATCATTTTCCTGAAAAGTCCTTCCTGTAGTCAATAATTGGCAGGTTTTACAAAAACGTGTAGATTACAATTGGGAACCAATACTCCGTTTTCATTTCGATGAATAGAATTGGAATTCTTTTCCTTTTCGTGATATACTTTTTCTGTAATTGGGAGGGTATTTTGCCAAAACGTGCTGGAGCTTATAAAACCCAAAAACGGCAAAAAGAATTGTCCCGCCAGAAAAAACAGGAAGAGAGAAGACAGCGACGATTTCATAAAGGAGATCGCACCCTTTCAGACGCAGAGAAGGTCGAGCAAGAAGAGAGAAAACCAACCGATCCTTAACTCGATACCTCTTTCCCATGAAAAAGACTTCCTATTCTCCTTTACCACGAACACTACAGAACCCACCCCTCCGGTAAGGGAGGAGGTGGGTTCATCAGGAATGGGCAATGGTGATGCAATCGGTTGAAAGTGACTCGTGTGTGAGGACTCACACCCCTTCATTGCTGAGGCGGAGCAGGATGGAATGAGGGAAATTGCTGGTCCATCCTCTTAAACGATTCGGGCATTCAACAAAAGTAAATAAACGTGGCGAACGCTGAATGGCGGGCGCTACCCATCAAAAGTCGTCGCCCAAGGCGACGCAGAAAAGGAGCGTCAGAAAGTATGGCTAAGAAACTATTTGTAGGGGGTCTGAGCTGGGACACGAAGGACGACGGCTTGCGCCAGGCGTTCGCGTCTTATGGGGAAATCACCGAAGCCAAGGTCATCACAGACCGTGATACGGGCCGCTCGCGGGGGTTTGGATTCGTGACTTTTGCTCGCGATGAGGATGCTAAAACGGCGATATCCAAGGTGGATGGCACGAGCCTTGACGGCAAGACCATTAAGGTTAACGAGGCGCAGGCAAAGAGTCCTCGCAGAGGTGGGCGATCCGGTGGTGGTTTTGGGGGCGGTCGTGGCAGCGGACGCGATCGCTGGTAGTTTCGGCTACGCTCGTCTATGGACATAATCTCCGAACCGCCTCATCTTCCGCTGGGATGGCTCCTGTTCATAAAGCCGGAGAGCCTTTTAAATGAAATTACTGATTGTCCTTTGGACAGGTGAAATTTCCTCAGGCTCGAAATGATAGCCGAGAAAATCAAATCCTCTTTAGTTTTTTTACGGATGCTGTCCGATGCACGCTATCACTCGTTAAAGGAGATAGTATATGAAAAATGTGGAGATGAAGGTAGATGGCAACACCCTGACCATAAAGGTTGATCTATCTAAAGAATTTGGGCCGTCATCATCGGGAAAGACCATCATCGTTGCCTCGACAGAAGGGAATGTCGCCATTGATGGGCATGAAGGGACGAAGATCGGGTTGAATGTTTATAGGAAGAAGTAGATGATTGATATATAGGACTCACAGGAGTCCTACTATCAACATTAGATCCGGGCCGCAGTGGTTAAAACTCTGGTAATCCTTCTACGTTATTTCCTCTACGATCGTTCACTCCTTTCGGAAATGAGTCGTTGTGCTTGGGAGGTCTTGAGGGTGTTTTTCGTGCAGCCGATCTCACAAAAGGGTGCAGTCCCGGGTATGTTTACGGCCATACAGTAGAAATGTTTATTACTTGCTTTCAAATGGTAATCTGCAATCTGCCTTAATAAAGAGATCTGAGGACTTGTAGGTGCGGTCAAGATTTCATTTTAATAAGGTACACATTATTGATAGCGCTCTTCAAGCATTGGCGTTTTCTTTGTGATCCTTCCAAGTGACTCAGGGGGAACAAATTCCGCTTCCGATCGAACCTGGTAAAGCTGAAGCATCCGTTCTTCAATCTCTTTTGCCAAATTGTAGAAAAGAATTAGGAACAGAAGGTGAGGATCATTTCTCTCAGGATGACCGAAGCGGTCAACGAGGAGATTTGAGTCGGATCGTAATCCGGAGTGAGTTCGACCATGTCGAATCCAATGACGTGTAGGTTTTGTAGATCCTTGAAAAGGGATATAAGCTCTTGGAAGGTTAGACCACCGGGTTCGGGTGTTCCCACTCCAGGAAGAAGGCCAGGATCAACCACATCGAGGTCGAGGCTGATATAAACAGGTTTACCCTTAAGATGTTTTTCCAATGACCTAAGAGAGTTCTGTTCTAAGGGGACAAGAGACTTCATCCTCCTCGCCAGATCAAATTCCTCTGCTGTTCCGGACCGGACTCCTAACTGGAACAATCTCCCCCTGCCCAGATGGTCGACGACCTTTCTCATCACTGTGCTATGGGAGAGGGTCTCGCCGAGGTAATCTTCTCTGAGGTCAGTATGGGCGTCGATATGGACGAGATGAAGGCCGGGATAAATTTTAACAAGTTCTTCAACGATCGGAAGGGTGATGAGATGGTCGCCTCCTAGCAGGATCGGAATTTTTTTTCCGGAGAGGATCTTCCGAACGGCTTTTTGAATCAAGTCTAGGGAGCTTCTTTTATCTCCGAAGGGGAGTTCAAGGTCTCCCATATCGTGGAGGCTGAGGCGGGTCAAATCTTTTTTAAGATAGGGGCTGAAGGTCTCAATCCCCCACGAAGCCCGACGGATGGCGGATGGGCCGAAGCGAGCTCCAGGCCGGAAGGAAGCTGAGCCATCATAGGGACAACCAAGAATAACTGTGCCTGCTTCCTTCCAGGAGGCCTGGGCAGAGACGAATGTTTGTTCCATGAAGGGAAGACTCATAATGACCATTCCTTGTCCTCCACCGTTCCATGAAAGGAGAACCTCGACCCAGAAGCTCCGGCATCTTAAGCTTCGATCTCCTGATCTGGGTGGTTATACTTTTTTTTTGGGGGGGGCGCCTCATTAGAAATGATGCCCTTCCGGAATTTCTAACGGGGCTTGTTGATTTATCTGGGTCGGGCCGAACAGGTTACCGACTTTTTCAAGGGACCATGGCTTATCTTATCCGGTTTCTTCTCTGTCCCAAAGGACGACAGCGGCAAAGGTCGCGCCGACCTTCTGAACCCTGTGCTCAATCGCAACGGATTTAATATCCTTGATCTCCCGCATCCGTAGCTTCATTCCTTCAATGGCCATCTGCCGAACCGTTTCTTCAATCTCCGCCCTCGATCCACGGGCGGAATATTCCATGATCAAACCTGCATAATGGGGTTCCTTTGGCAGGGCCACAGCCACGGCGGAAGAGATAAGCTCGCCCGGGACATCGCTGGTAATGGAGGCATAGGCCGTTGGGACGAGGGACCCCGGTGGAAGAACAACGGGAGAAATGAGCCGGCAACGGGGTGGCACAATGCTACTCATCTTCACCAGGTTGGTGTCTCCGATTCCAGCGCAGAGGAGGGCACTGTCAAAGGCATTGAGAGGGGTAAATCCTTCTGACGCTCCGGAAACCATAAAATAATGTGTTGGGGTTTTAATGATCATGGCTCTTCTCCCTCCTCTCTCAAAATTTAGAAGGAAGGGGGCGAACTGATCCACAGGATCATTGCCTCCTTCGATCCGCTGTTTTGAAGCCAATGTTCCTTCTCTGCCGAAAGGTAAAAACATTCCCCTTTTTTGATCTTCAGAATCTCTCTTCCGAAACGGAGGTTAACCCTTCCTTGAAGGACCAAACCAAACTCCTCCCCTTCATGGGGTTTCTCTTTTGGCGTCGCTTCCCCTTTCTGGAGGGTCAGGAGGATGGGTTCCAACCGCCGATTGGTCGACCCAGGGACCAGAAGCTCAAACTTTTCAATCTTCTCTTTCTCAATCGCCACCCGGTCCTTTACCCGATAGACGATTTTTTCCTCCGAGGCCTCCCGGAAGAAGTCCGAGATGTTTTCGTCCAGGGCCTCAAGGATCTGGACCAGGCTGTCCAGGGAGATGGAGGTCAGATCCCGCTCAATCTGGGAAATAAACCCCTTGGTCAAGTTGGCCCGCTCCGCCAGCTCCTCTTGGGTCAGGTTGCTCGATTGCCTCAAATTCCGAATGCGTTCGCCGATCTTCATAAAACCAGAAGCACAGTATACAAAGAAATTAGTTTAGTAATGTGTAAGACAGTATAGAAAGAAAACAGTTTAATAAATTAAACTGACGGAATTATAACTTCCTTTTTCAATTTGTCAAGACTTTTTTTAGATTAGAGAATACCGTGTGTTCCTCTACTGAAGATGTCGGGGGTAAAGGCATTGCCGCAAAATATCCGCTGTTATATAACTCTCAGAAAGAAGTTGTTTTAGAACCAACGTCCCCTCCCTGGCCAGACAGGGGTCATAATCTATTTTTATAGTCCTGGTAATTAAACTCTCTGATGAGCCTGAATCCTGATGGGTCGTTCCATATTCCGATGGAAGGATGGTGAACACCGTTGAACATGGTTGTTTTAACCGTTGTGTAATGGATCATATCGTCGAAGACGATTCGATCGCCCGGTTTTAACTCCTGATCAAAAGACCAATTCCCCATGGTATCCCCCGCCAGGCAACTGATCCCTCCCATCCGGTAGGTCGGTTTTCCCGCCACCTCATCGGTTGCCCCTAAAATCGCAGGCTTATAAGGCATTTCCAGGCAATCGGGCATATGGCAGGTGAAGGAAACATCGAGGATCGCCGTTTTTATACTGTTATTATTAACAATATCCAATACAGTGGATACCAGGTAGCCTGTTTGATAGGTGAAGGCGCTTCCGGGTTCTAAAATGATTTGAACGCCATGTTTGTTCTTAAAACCGGTGAGGATTCGAATCAGGCGGTCTCTATCGTAACCCTTTCGAGTGATCAGGTGGCCCCCTCCCATGTTCACCCATTTCAACCCGGGTAGAAACTGGCCGCATTTATTTAAAAAGACGGCCAGCAGTTTTTCCAGGGCGAGGGAATCCGCCTCAAATAAAGCATGGAAGTGAAGACCTTCAACCTCCCGGGGGAGATCAACGCCAAGTTGTTCAGCCGTTACGCCAAATCGAGAACCAGGTTTACAGGGATTATAGATGTCATAGGAGGAATCGGAAAACTCGGGATTCACGCGCAAACCGATCGAAACACCCTCTCGGCTGGCCATCTGAGAATATTTCCGGAATTGGTTGAGGGAATTGAAGTTGATATGGCTGCTGTATTTTAAAACTTCTGCGATCGAATGATCTTCAAAAGCAGGCGAATGGGTATGCGCTTTTGCCCCGAGCTCCTCAAAAGCCAGACGCGCTTCATAGCTTGAACTGGCCGAGGCGGCAAAACCGTATTCCTTAAAGATCGGGAATACCCCCCAGTTGGAGAAAGCCTTTAGGGAAACAAGGATATCAACCCCGGCCGACTCTTTTACCTTTTTGATCAATCCAAGGTTATTTCTTAGAAGTTGTTCATCGATCACATAACAGGGGGATGGAATTTTGTTGAAGTCAATGGACATAACTGCTTTCGCATCAAATTCGAAATCCGAAACAAATTTTACATGACGAATTCGTCACCCGCGAATGATGAAAATAAGTCTAAGTCCCCTCCCCCTTGATGGGGGAGGGCGGGGGTGGGGGTGGAAAATTGCCTCAATTCCCCCTCACCTCCCGCGGTCGGGTCTAATCGACAATCCTCTCCCACCAGGGGAGAGGAGGTATTTTCAAGGTAATTGTCATGCCCGCTTGGCCTCCCACGAACCATGAAAATCGATTTATCAACCGTAGGGGCGGTCCTCCGTGACCGCCCCTATTGAGGAGCCCACAGAGGGGCTCCCCTACGTTCATTGATTGGGGCGATTTATTTTCTAAGCAATTCAAATTTTCCAAATTCTAAACTCCTGTTTAGGTCATTCGGATGTTGAAATTCGTGCTTGTTTCGGATTTCGGGCTTCGAATTTCGGATTTCCATAGCGCTCATTATCTACAGCACAGGTGGCGGAAGAAAATTCACAGGGTTAATCATGTTAGAATGTTGCCTATAATTCCAGATCCACATCGTGCAATTCGTGCCATGGAAGTCCATGGAGGTTCAGTTGCTCCATGAAGGGATCCGGGTCGAGTTGTTCGGTGTTAAATACGCCGGGCCCTTCCCATTGACCGGTCAGAAACATCATTGCCCCAATCATGGCCGGCACCCCCGTGGTATAACTCACGGCTTGAGAGCCCGTTTCCCGATAGGCATCCTGGTGTTTACAATTATTATAGATGTAGCATGATTTTTCCTTGTTTCCCTTGATCCCCCTGATCCGGCAACCGATTGACGTTTCCCCTGAATAGTGTTTCCCAAGTTCGCCCGGATCGGGCAAGACCGCTTTGAGGAACTTAAGAGGCACAATCTCTTTGCCCTCATATAAAACAGGCTTAATTCCGGCCATTCCGATGTTTTGGATGACTCGCAAATGGGTTAAATACTCCTGTCCAAACGTCATCCAGAAGCGGGCCCGTTTAAGCGTGGGAAAGTGTTTCACCAATGATTCCAATTCTTCATGATAAATGAGGTAGGATTCGCGGGGTCCGATGTTCGGATAGGTCAGCGGTTTGTGAATTTCGTGTGGTTCGGTTTCGATCCATTTTCCGTTCTCCCAGTATTTTCCTTTCTGGGTGACCTCGCGAATGTTGATTTCCGGGTTAAAATTGGTTGCAAAGGGTTTTCCGTGGTCGCCCGCATTACAATCGACGATGTCCAGGGTTTGCATTTCGTCAAAATGATGCCTGGCGGCATAGGCGGTAAAAACTCCAGTCACGCCCGGGTCAAAGCCACAACCCAGAATGGCGGTGAGACCGGCCTTTTTAAATCTTTCATGGTACGCCCATTGCCATTTGTATTCGAATTTGGCGACTTCGGGAGGTTCGTAACTTGCGGTATCCAGGTAATTGACCCCGGTTTCCAGACAGGCATCCATGATGCTTAAATCTTGATAGGGGAGCGCGACGTTGATCACGATTTCGGGCCGGACCGTTTTAAATAATTGAACCAATTGCCCGACATGATCCGCGTCCACCTGTGCGGTCTTCATGCGATCGGCGCCAACGGCTCTGGCAATGGCATCACATCTTGATTTTGTGCGGCTTGCCAGCATAATCTCCGAAAAGACCCGTGGGACCTTTGCCACTTTATGGGCAACCACAGCACCAACCCCACCGGCTCCAATGATTAGCACTTTAGACATCATCAACCCCTTGATTGACCTTTGTCATGGAGAGACACTTTAGAAAGAATTTTGTTTAATAAAATAAACTTTTTGGAAATTATAACTCCCTTTTTTGTTTTGTCAAGATCCTATTTTGGAATGTTTTATGCCTATTACTCAGGGGGTTTACACTTCCCCCCTTTTAAGTTATTTTTCAAGAAAGGATAAAATGGAAAAGATTGTCATCCGGGGGGCCAGGGTACATAATTTAAAGAACATCGACGTGGAGATCCCCCGGAATCAACTCGTGGTGATCACCGGCCTGAGCGGTTCGGGGAAATCGACCCTCGCATTTGATACCCTCTATGCCGAAGGCCAGCGCCGGTATGTCGAGTCCCTTTCCGCCTATGCCCGACAGTTTTTAGAACAGATGGAAAGGGCGGAAGTTGAATCGATCGAGGGGCTCTCCCCGGCGATTGCCATCGATCAGAGGAGCATGTCACGGACCCCCCGCTCCACCGTAGGTACCGTGACCGAGATCTATGATTACCTGAGGCTTCTCTTTGCCCGGATCGGAGAACCCTTCTGCCCCCATTGCGACTCCCCCATTGCCTCACAGACCCTCGAGCAGATGACCGAAACCCTCCTTCGGTTTCCGAAAGGGACACCGCTCCTTCTTTTTTCTCCGATCGTGAGAGGTAAGAAGGGTGAATATCGGAAGGAACTGGATGAACTCCGGAGAAACGGATTTGTGAGAGTGAGGATCGACGGGGAGGTCCGGGACCTCAGCGAGGAAATCCGTCTGGATAAGAACAAGCGTCATGAGATCGATGTGATCGTGGACCGTCTGGTCACCAAGGAGGGGGCAGAAAAAAGGATCAATGATTCCCTGGAGATGGCTACTCGCCTCTCTGGAGGAATCGTGAAAATTGAAACTCAAGGCTCATCTCCGATCCTTTTCAGCCAGAGCTTCTCCTGTCCGGATTGCGGTTTCAGCTATCCCGAGATCACGCCAAGGATGTTCTCTTTCAACAGCCCGCAGGGCGCCTGTCCGGCCTGTAACGGATTGGGAACAAAGGCTCATGTTGACCCCCAATCGGTTGTCCCTGATCCCTCTCTCTCCATCCGCGAGGGCGCCATTCTTCCCTGGAAGGAGAGAGGCCAGGCCTTTTTAAGCCCCATTCTTGAAGGCCTGGTAAAACATTATCACTTTGACCTGGATATGCCTTTCAAGCGGTTGCCCAAATTCGTCCAGCAACTTCTTCTTTTCGGAACCGGCGGAGAGAAAGTTCCCTTTGAGGTGAAAGGAAGAGGCGGGCCCCATCATTTCCTGCAGGAGTTTGAGGGTGTGATCCGGGAATTGGAGAAGAGAATCGAAGAGGATGGGGAAGAAGCAGAGGAACTGAAGAAGTTTATGACGCTGACACCCTGTATCGAATGCGGGGGCGCACGGCTCAAAAGAGAGGTCTTATCCATCAGGGTGGGAGGAAAATCGATCGCTGAAGTGACTCGTCTCTACATTAAAGAAGCAATCGATTTTTTCAGGACATTGGAATTAAGTCCAAGAGCGCAAAAAATCGGGCATGGTATTTTGAAGGAAATCGGGGAACGCTTGACATTCATGATGGATGTCGGTTTGGACTATTTGACCCTCGGCCGGAATGCGGCTACGCTTTCGGGCGGGGAATCCCAGCGCATCCGCCTGGCCACCCAGATCGGTTCAAGTCTGGTGGGGGTGCTTTATGTCCTGGATGAACCGAGCATCGGCCTTCACCAGAGAGACCATTTAAGGCTCCTAAAAACTCTGAAAAAGTTGAGAGATCTGGGAAACACCGTCATCGTCGTAGAACATGATGAGGAGACAATCCGCTCCGCTGATCATATCATCGATATGGGGCCCGGACCCGGAGAAGAGGGGGGGAAGGTGGTTTTCACCGGGAGGCCGGATGCATTGGTGAAGGATGTGAATTCATTGACCGGCCAGTACCTCTCCGGCAAGAGATCCATCCCCCTTCCTGAAAAAAGGCGGCCCACCGGAGATAAACAATTGGTGCTCCGTGGAGCCACGGCCAACAATTTAAAAAATATTGATGTTCAAATCCCCCTCGGGGTCTTCAACTGTATCACGGGTGTATCAGGGTCCGGAAAATCGACGCTGATTATTGACACCCTTTATGATCTGCTGGCCCAACAACTTTACCACCGCCGGGAGCATCGTGCCTCTGTTCAAAACATTGAAGGCCTGGAACACATTGACAAGGTGATCCACGTGGACCAGATGCCCATCGGAAGGACACCCCGCTCCAATCCGGCCACCTATACCGGCCTTTTTCAACCCGTTCGTGAACTCTTCGCTCAACTCCCGGAGGCGAGAATGAGGGGTTTTAACCTCGGGCGGTTCAGCTTCAATGTTTCAGGAGGCCGGTGTGAAGCCTGCCGGGGGGATGGAATCCTGAAGGTGGAGATGAACTTTCTTCCCGATGTCTATGTCACCTGCGAGGAATGTCATGGCAAACGATATAACCGCGAAACACTCCATATTCGGTATAAAGGGAGGAACATCTCCGAAGTTTTGGAGATGACCGCAGAGGAGGCCTGCCATTTCTTCAAAGCTATTCCAGTAATTTATCGGAAACTTCAGACGCTTTGTGAAGTAGGCCTTGGTTATATCCGACTGGGTCAACCTGCAACCACACTTTCGGGCGGGGAGGCCCAACGGATCAAGCTGGCCAAAGAGTTGGGCAAAAGGGGAACCGGGAGAACCGTCTATATCCTTGATGAACCTACCACCGGCCTCCATTTTGCCGATATCGAAAGACTGCTCGATATCCTTCATCAACTCGCCGACAAAGGGAATACGATCATTGTGATCGAACACAATATGGAAGTGATCAAATCCGCCGATTATATCATCGACCTGGGACCGGAGGGGGGAGAGGGAGGAGGATATGTCGTAGCCGTGGGGACTCCTGAAGAGGTGATACGAGTCCCCCAATCCCATACCGGCCGGTACCTCAAAAAGAAGCTGAACATGAGGGGGGAGTCGAAGGGTTGACTTTTCCTTCCGCCATTGGTAATAAAAAAGGAAGATAGGACACCGATCTCCAAGGAGGATGATCATGGAAGAGAAAGAAAAATCGAGCACGGGACTGGATGAGAATGTGGCCGGGTTTCTCTGTTATATTTTTGGATTCATCACAGGCATTGTTTTCTTAGTGGTAGAGAAAAAGAGTAGATTTGTAAAGTTCCACGCAAAACAGTCGACCATCACTTTTCTGATGCTCCTCGTCATTTCTCTTATCCTCGGGTGGATTCCGATCTTTGGTTTTCTCATACTGATCTTAAGTCTCATCTTGTGGCTTCTCCTGATGATAAAAGCCCTCCAGGGAGAGCGTTATGCATTGCCCATCGTCGGAAAGATGGCGGAAGGGAAGGGGATTCCTAAATAGGCCGTTCATGGGAAAAAGGCGGAAGAAAAAAGGCTCGATAGGGAAGTTCATTGTCTTCCTGTTTCTCATTGGAATTGTTGCCTCCCTGTCTCTTCTTTTCAGAAGGGAGATCGTCAGCGCCTTCTATCCATTATTTGAAAGAATAGGCTTGGTGGAGAAGAGGAAGGAGATTGTTCTTTATTTTTCGGACCAGGATGGAGAATATTTAATCGGAGAGAAAAGGAAGATCTTCAAAAAAGAGGCTCCCGTAGAGGAAGCCATTGAAGTGATTAATGAATTGATCAAAGGGCCAAGAGGAGAACTCGTCCCGACCCTTCCTTACCGGACAAAATGTTTAAATCTTAAAATCGATGAGAGAGGAATAGCAGCCATCAATTTTAACAGGGTCCTCTCGAAGGAGCATCCCGGAGGAAGTTCTGCTGAGATTCTAACCGTTTACTCCATTGTTAATTCCCTCGCTCAAAACTTTCCCCAGGTCAAGCAGGTTCAAATACTCATTGATGGGAAACCCGTAGAGACCATTGCCGGCCATCTCTCCCTAAGGCATTCGATTGCTCCCAATACCAAATTAATAAAAAGGCAGTAACTAATTGATTTCAAATGAAATTTATGATATCCTTAAAAATCTGAGAAAGAAAAGGTTTGGAATAGTGGAATGATGGGTTGAAAATGGCTTTTTGAGCAGTGGAATTGATTTTTTTGTTTCTTTATACCATGATTCCAATATTCCATTTTTCATCGTTCCATTGGGTGGAGATCCTATGCTGGAAGCCAAATATATCCGGGATCACTTGGAGGAGGTTAGGAACAGGTTGGCGTCAAGGGGGCAGGCCATCAGCCTGGATCAATTTGTCGCTATCGATGCTGAACGTAGGAAGACCCTTCAGGAATGGGAGAGGTTGAGGGCTCTTCAGAAAAAAGTCTCCGACGAAGTGAGCAGCAAGAAAAGGAACGGAGAGGATGCTTCTGATCTTATCTCCGAAATGAAGCAGGTATCACAGGAGTTGAAGGAACTCGATGGAATCATCCAGGAGAAAGAAAAATCCCTTCAGGAATTTCTTCTCACTGTGCCGAACATCCCCCACTCTTCCGTGCCGGCCGGTAAGGATTCTTCCGATAATGTCGAGGTCAGGCGCTGGGGTGAGATTCGGGCTTACGATTTTACCCCCAAACCCCACTGGGATATCGGCGAGGAGTTGGGGATTCTTGATTTTAAATCGGGAGCAAAGATTACCGGGGCGCGGTTTACCCTCTACTGGGACCTGGGGGCAAAACTGGAGAGAGCGCTGATCAATTTTATGCTTGATCTTCATACACGGGAACATGGATATCGGGAAGTCCTTCCTCCGTTCATGGTCAACCGGACGACGATGACAGGCACTGGGCAGCTTCCAAAGTTTGAAGAGGAGTTGTTTAAAGTGGAGGGAGTGGACTACTTTCTCATTCCGACGGCCGAAGTGCCCGTGACCAATATTCACCAGGATGAGGTCCTGGAGGAGAAAAATCTTCCTCTCTATTATACCGCCTATACCCCCTGTTTCAGAAAGGAGGCGGGTTCTTATGGCAAGGATACCCGGGGGTTGATCCGGCAACATCAGTTCAATAAGGTTGAGCTGGTGAAATTTACAAAGCCTGAGAATTCCTATGACGAGCTGGAAAAACTACTCTCCAATGCGGAAGAGGTTTTAAAAAGATTGAAACTTCCATACCGGGTGGTCAATCTCTGCGCAGGAGATCTCGGGTTTTCGGCTTCGAAGACTTATGATATTGAGGTCTGGCTTCCCGGTCAGGATACATTCAAGGAAATCTCATCATGCAGTAACTTTGAAGATTTTCAGGCGAGAAGGGCAAAGATTCGATACCGTATTTCCGGAAAGTCAAAGACCGAGTATGTGCATACCTTGAATGGTTCCGGGCTGGCCGTGGGAAGAACCCTGGTCGCCATCCTGGAAAATTATCAACAGGGGGATGGAAGCGTGATCATCCCGGAGGTCTTGAGACCTTACATGAATGGAGTGGAAAGGATAGAGAAAAAGAGATAAGAGGTATAAGTTAGGAGTTCAGGCCGAGAGTTAAAAGTTAAAGGTATTTTGCTTATGGCAAAATCGTGGAGGGATGGCCATCCTACGCTGAAGCTTCGGATGGCAAGCTGAATAAAAGAGCTACAAGTCACCGACTCATTGTTAAAAGTATTTTGCGAAGCAAGGTTTGTTAAGGCTGGGTTAGTATTTTGTTTAGCCATGAGCCACAAGTTACAGGCATATTTTCATAGTATTTTGCGAAGCAAAATCTCGGAGGGATGGCCGAGTGGTCTAAGGCGGCGGTCTTGAAAACCGCTGGGTGAAAGCCCCGTGGGTTCGAATCCTACTCCCTCCGCCAGAAAAAATTGCTATGCAATTTTTTACCGTTAACTAATTAACAATTCACTTCAAGATATCCCATATGAAAGAGAGTTAAACGTTAATTGTTAAAGGTATTTTGTGAAGCAAGATTAGGTTGGGTAAGTAATTTGTCTGGCTAAGAGCAACAAGTTACAGGTTTTTTTTAAAGGTATTTTGCGAAGCAAAATCTAGGAGAGATGCCCGAGAGGCCGAAGGGGCACGATTGGAAATCGTGTATCTCGCTAATACCGGGATCGAGGGTTCGAATCCCTCTCTCTCCGCCATATACACTGTAGTGTAAATTACGAAGTTGAAGGATGAGAACCCTTCCCCGACAACAGGAGGGGAATCGGTTCGGCGACCGGAGGGAGGCGGAAGGAGCGTAAGCGACTGAGCACATCCCTCTCTCTCCGCCAGAAAAATTTGTTGCACAAATTTTTACCATTAGGTATTGACCTTTAACCTTTTAATTTTGGCTCCGGGCAATACGTGTCGTTAACATTTCTTGGATTGAGGGATGAACAAACCAGGGGGAGCAGAGAGGAGGATGGAGGATGAAAACATTTTCTAAAACATGGTTCATATTGATGGTTATTGCCGGGATATTAATCACCATCGGGTTGAATGAAGCTTGCGCTCAGCAATATTTCTTTTTCCAGGGCAAAGTGGAAAGCCTTTATCGGGAACAATTAACGGTAAAAGGAAGTAAGGGAGAAACGATGTATTTTGCTATCGGAAGACGGACGGTCTACATCCCTTCTCGATTGCCGGGCGTTGGTGAGCGAGTCAAAGTAACCTATTTCCTGAGAAGGGGCCATAATGTCGCTTCTCAGGTAGAAATTCTCCCCGCAAAGTAGGCATTAAATAATAAAAAGGGTGCGCCCATAGCTCAGATGGATAGAGCGTCGGACTACGAATCCGCAGGTCGCCCGTTCGAGTCGGGCTGGGCGCGCCAATAAAATCAAGGGGTTATCCAATTTGGGCTAACCCCTTTTTCATTTCTGTGTGAAAATTTATGTGAGGCAGGCATTTCTCCAACCAGCCCATCCAATCCCATCGCTTAACCTTCAGGTTCTGCATTTTTATTTAGACTTTTTCTTCATTTTTCAGTACTGTTTAAACAAAATCCAGGACGGGGCGGGGAAAGCCATGGGCGTAAAAAACATCTACGAGCGGTTTGTCTGGTTTGACAACCAGGTCAGGGCGGGCAAGTATCCCAATGCGACCTCCCTTGCGGAGAAATTCGAAATCTCTTCCAAGACGGCCCAGAGAGACATCGATTTTATGAGGGACCGGCTCCGCTGTCCCCTCGATTATGATCCGAGCCGAAAGGGATACCATTACGACGATCAGACATTTTCCCTTCCCATGGTCTACCTGTCCTCCGAAGAGCTCTCAGCCCTTCTCATCGCAAGAAAGATGCTTCTGGATATCAGCGGCGGATCCATCGGGGGTCAGATCTCCTCCATCGCCGAAAAGATCACAAACATCCTGAAAAAGCATTCGGTGGCCGTCGACCAGATCGACGATGCTTTTTCCTTCCAGCTGATCGAATACTCCCCGGCTCCGGAGTCTGTTTTCAAGGCGGTCCTGGAGGGTTGCCTGAAGAAAAAATGCCTGAGCTTCATTTACTATTCGCCGGCTTCGGAAGAGACGATCGAGAGGACGGTCGAACCCTATCACCTTCTCAACTACATGGGGACATGGCATACCATCGGCTACTGCCATTTGCGGGGGGAGGTGAGGGACTTTGTCCTGAACAGGATCTCGGAGCCGAAAGTGCTTACCAGGTCCTTCAAAATACCGTCTGACTTTGACTTCAAGACCTACTTTCTTTCGACCTTCGGCCTTTACAAAGGCAAATCCACGAGAGAGGTAACGCTCCGGTTTACGCCGGAGAAATCGAAATGGATCAGGGACCAGATCTGGCACAAAGACCAGGAGGTAAACCACCTGAAAGACGGTTCCCTTGAGATCAGCTTCCCGGTTTCGGACTTCTCGGAGATCACGAGAGAGATATTGAAGCACGGAAGCGACATAGAGGCCATCCGGCCCAGGGAGCTAAGAGAACTGATCAGAGCCGAAGCCCAAAAAATCGTAAAGATTTATTAGACGTTTTTAAGGGT
>JAGVBT010000155.1 GCA_020059605.1 Deltaproteobacteria bacterium | reverse complement strand
GAACCCCAGATCATGCCGGGAGTCATTCCGCGGGAGATGGCCATTCCGCCTATGGCCTTCATCGGTTGAACGGCGACCGGGGTTTTAAAATAGAGGCCCGCAAAAATTTGAAAAATACCGAATGCGACAAGAATCCCCAGCGGATCCATCTTGTTAAGGGTGATGTACCCCAGGACAAACGGAATCAATGTCCCCAGGTCGCCGAAGGCTCCGGCAAGCTCCATCCGGTTATATTCGTTACCCAAAAGCCGCATGGTTATCCCTTTCTACTTTGAAAAATGATTGCGAAACCTCTCCTGGAATCTTCTTCCGATAGCGGCCTGAAGATCCTGAAAAAGAGCATCCGCACCCGTAGCAAAGTCTTTTCCTTTTGGGGTCAATCGAGCTCCTCCGTCCCTGCCCCCGGGCTTTGTATCTACAATTTTAAAACCTGCTCTCTGCTCGATCTTCTTGATTGCTCCCCAGGCATGACGATACGACATTGCAAATTCCTCCGCTGCTTGCTGGATGGACCCCAGCCGGTCGACTGCGAGAAGCAGCGCCGTCTTGCCTCCACCCATGACGACTTCTCCCTTGTTCTCGATCCAGAATTTTGCCTTGATCTCCATGCGGGCCCCTTAAGAATGAATTGGATGTAGTATATGCTTTTAAAAGCATATTGTCAAGAAAGGCCTGGCTGTCCTTAGACTCTTCCTGAAGTCATTCGAAAATCTTCATCGCTCAAGCTTGCAAAGAATCTCTTCTTGATTTAACTCTCCATTTTCTTTTAAGATGATATAGATGAAAGGCTTTTTTAATCGACTGCTCCGGATAGATCTCTCGAAGGAAAAGACAGCGGTTGAGCCCATCCCGGACTCGGTTCTTCAATCTTACCTGGGGGGCAAAGGCCTGGGGTCTTACTTTCTTCTTAAAGAAAATCCGGCGCAGGTCGACCCTTTTTCCCGGGAAAACCATATTATCTTTACCCTGGGGCCCCTGGCGGATACCCCGTTTTACGGCTCCAGCCGCTATGCTGTCTTTACGAAATCCCCTCAGACAGGGATCTACTCGGAGTCCTATTCCGGGGGCAAGGTCACCAACCCTTTCAGCCGAACGGGCTACGACGCCATTATCCTCCAGGGAAAATCGAAACATCCCATCTTTCTCGAGATCAGTGATCAAGAAGTTGTTTTTCATTCCGCCTCCCACCTCTGGGGCACAGACACCTACGAAGCTGAAAACGCCCTTCTCAAGGAAGTGGGACAGAAGGCGGCTGGAGCGCTGGTCATCGGCCCGGCCGGAGAGAACCTGGTTAAATTCGCAGTCATTGAGAGCGAGAACTGGCGTTCCCTCGGGAGGGCGGGAATCGGCGCTGTGATGGGATCAAAGAAATTAAAAGGGATCGTCTTCCATGGTCAAAAGAGAAGAGAAGTCGCCGATCTTTCATTGCTCAAGAGACTGGCAAAGGATTTCAGGGACCGGGTCAAGGACAATCCGACCGTTCACATCTATAGAAAATATGGGACCCCCATGCTTGTCTCCATCATGAACACGATTGGCGCTTTTCCCACCCAGTACTGGTCGAAAGGGACCCTGGAGGGATGGGAAGGGCTCAGCGCTGAAAGCTTGTCTGAGCGTTGCAAGGTCACCCCGTCCGCCTGTCCCCACTGTTTCATGGCCTGCGGAAAGATGACTCAGGTTAAAAAGGGGAGGCACCGGGGGCTCCGGATCATGGGTCCGGAATACGAAACCATCTACGCTTTCGGCGGGCTCTGTATGGTCAAATCGATTGAGGAGATCATCTACCTGAACGATCTCTGCGATCGCATGGGAATGGATACGATCACGGGGGGAAACCTGGTCGCTTTTGCCATCGAGGCTTCCCGAAAAGGAAAGATCACGGATCAACTTGACTACGGTGATGTCGAAGCGATCGAAGAAGTTTTAAAAAAGATCGCCTATCGAAGAGGAGTGGGAAAAATTCTATCCGAAGGGGTCCGCCATGCCGCATCCGTCTGGGGAATGGAGAATGAGGCGATCCATGTGAAAGGACTGGAGCCTGCCGGCTTTGACCCGAGGGTGTTGAAGGGAATGGGCCTTGCGTATGCCACTTCGGACCGGGGCGCCTGCCACCTGAGGGCTACTTTTTATAAATCCGAACTGTCCGGCCAGATCGATCCCAACCGGATTAGGGGTAAGGCCAGGCTCTTCATCGATTACGAGGATAAGATGACCCTCTTCGATGCCCTCATCCTCTGCCGTTTCTATCGGGACCTGATCACCTGGACTGATCTCGAGGAGATCCTTCGTGCAACCTGCGGCCTTTCCCTGAAAAAGAAACAACTGAAAACCATTGCCTCCGGGATCATCACCTTGGCCAGAAATTTCAACCGGCGCGAGGGGATGACGAGAAAAGATGATAAACTTCCACGCCGGTTTTCCCGGGAAGTCCTGCAGGAGACGGGAAAAGCAATCCGGCCCGGAGAGATGGAGGTCATGTTGAAGGAATATTATCAGTTGAGGGGGTGGACATGACCCTTTTCCGAAGCCTGAAGACAAAAATCATTTTCAGCGTGATCATCGTTGTAGTGGTCATCGAAGGGGTTTTTCTCTACCTCAACATCCGGTCCCTTTCCCAGCAGATGATTGATAAAACGGAAGAAGAGGCTTTCAATCTTAGCGAGACCATTCGCCTCAGCATTCGATACGCAATGATTAAAGACCGAAGAGATGAATACCAGCGGATCATCGATGACGTGGCCCAGCAACGGGGGATCGTGGAGGTACGAATCTTCAACAAGGCCGGTGAGATCACCGTTTCTTCCGACCGGGGCAAGGTTGGAACGATTGTGGATATGAGGGCAGAGGCCTGTTATGGATGCCACCGGGAGGACGAAGCCAAAGTCCTTCTCCCCTCCGACAGCAAAACGCGCGTCTACCACACGGATACCCAGAGGCTCCTCGGATTGATCAACCCGATCTACAATGAACCCTCATGCTTCCCATGCCATCCCAAAACGGTCAATGTCCTGGGAGTTCTCGATACGATGATCTCCCTTGAGGATTTTGATAAGGAAAAAGCACAACTTTACAACCGGATGATCCTTTCCGGCGTCATCAGCGTGCTGGTGCTCAGCTTCCTGTCGAGTCTGGTGCTTACCCGGTTTGTGAACCGGCCGTTGAACAAACTTCTCGCCGCGATTAAAGTGGCGGCCCATGGCGATCTCGATCAAACCGTCCGCATCAGGGCACACGATGAATTTGGCGAACTGTCCGGGTCGTTCAACAATATGATCTCGGAGCTCAAGCGGTCCCGGGATGCCATCGAGGAATGGACGCAAACCCTGGAACAGCGCGTTAAGGAACGCACCCGGGAACTCCAGCAGGTTCAGGATCAACTCATCCAGGCGGGCAAGATGGCGGCCCTTGGAGAACTGGCCGCGGGAGTGGCCCATGAGATCAATAACCCCCTGACCGGCGTGCTGACCTTCAGCTCTCTGATGCTTAAAAAGGCGGATGAAACCCATCCCTGGAAAAAGGACCTGGAAAATATTGTTCACCAGACAACCCGGTGCCGGAATATCGTCAGGGGGCTCCTGGACTTCGCCCGGCAGAGAAAACCGGTCAAGAAAAAGTGGGACATTCATGCCCTGATCGACCGGACGGTAACTCTTGTTGAAAACCAGGCCCGCTTCCAGAATATCAAGATGGTTAAGAAATTCAACGCCGATATGCCAATGCTCCTGGTCGATGGAGATCAAATTCAGCAGGTCTTTATGAATATCCTCATCAATGCCGCCGACGCAATGGGAGGCAATGGAGGCACATTGACCATCCAGACACGTTTCAATCATGAAATTGCAGAAATCACGTTCACGGATGCCGGTTGTGGCATGTCCAAAGAACATCTCTCCAAGCTCTTTACCCCTTTCTTCACCACCAAGGAAACGGGAAAGGGAACGGGGCTGGGATTGGCCATCAGTTACGGGATTGTTCAAGGTCACGGCGGTGAGATTGACGTGGAAAGCGAAATGGGAAAGGGATCAATATTCCGAATCAAACTTCCGATTGAAAAACAGGACCAAACCGCAGAGGGCAAAGCGGAGATCGCATAGCGGGGCTTATTTGATCCTGCCCATCAGCTCTTTCAAACGGGTGATTACCCCCTCTTCATTTTCAAACCCCACCCCGCCCAGGAGATAAAACCCTTTTTGAAGAACGATCACCTTCCCCTGATAGGGGTCCTCCCCCTTCAACGCCCGGGTTTCAAATGGAGTGACATTTTGTGATAAAATCTTTCCCCTTTTTGAAAGATCCTCTTGAAATAACTTCAGGGCATTCGCCGCCTCCCGGGAATCTTTAAAAATACTTAAAAAAAGATGGGTTTCTTTTTCCCCGTCCGGATAAGTCCCCCGGAAACCCCTCCTTAAAAATTGTTTCCCTAAAAGACCCTCCGGAAAGTATTGGATCGAAGCCGGTTTGAGCCCTTCTTTCGGAAAGTAACCGATTTCTTTGGGAGGAAGAGACGGATCGGATATCTTCGATGCGATGAGCCTGGAAAATTGTGTCAGGGTATCGCGATTCGATTCCGCGGCGTAGAGGAAGATGAAATACCTGCCTTTGTAGAAGAAAGCGGAATGGTCATCGAGGTAGGAATCCAATCCAAATCCACCGGGCCGGTCCTCATTTCTAAATCTTGAAAAAACTCCGAACGCTTGAACTGCATTTCCCATATCGTAAATATCCGCTTCGATCTGATTTTGGGTCCGTTCTTTGTGTTGATAAATTGCAAAAACCGAACCTTGAAATCCATATTGGATAAAGAGTTCGGCCTGGCCGTTGATGTGTTCAAAGAGAGTCTTCTTGTTATAGGGTTGAGGGCCCTGGATTAAAGTCCACCCCTTGGGTAGATTTTTCCGAAGTATAAGGGACGCCAGGGGCGCTGCCCATGCATTCGCCTCAAACCATACCAATATTCCTGCAAAAATAAAAACCATCATCCAATGTCGAGGAACCATCACTTTTCGCATATCAACTCCGAACTAAAAAGTCCTGCACCATCTTGATCTGTGCTTTCATGTCCAGCCCTCTCCTGCAAACCACAGAGCAGGAGGAGCACTCGGAACAGCGTTCGATATTTTTTAGTAAGGATGTCTTATCTGAAACCTCTTTGACAAGTTCGTCGTTTTGATATCCATCGTGATACATCACGAGCCTTAAGAGATCGGAACGAACCGCCCCATCAGGGCACTCTCCCATACATCCCCCGCATTGGGTGCAAATTCTCCCCTGGAGGAAGGATTGATATTGCTTCAGTTCGTTTAAATTTCTTTTTGAAAAGGAAGCGCCCATCACGGCCGCACATTCTTCGATCTGGTCAATGGTGGTTACTCCCGGGACAGCGCAGGATACATTCTGATCCATCAGCGCATATTTGAGGGCCGCCTGGTGCGGGCTGAGGCCTCCCATCTTCTCCTTCTTATACCCACCCGCCTGGGTCTTCATGGCCACGATTCCTATTCCTGATCCGGCGGCCAGGGCGATGGCTTCCTTCATGTCTTTTGAAT
>JAGVBT010000033.1 GCA_020059605.1 Deltaproteobacteria bacterium | reverse complement strand
TCCTGGCGGGATTCCTGGATCTCTATTCTTAATGCATCCCGGGTCTTACCAATTTCCTGATTCGTCTTTTCAATCTCCCCTTTTAACTCATTTCGGAATTCAAGAATTTCCCCTTTGAGTTCCTTCCGGGCCTCACGGGTTTCTCCTTTTAATTCGTCCCGGACTCCCTGAATTTCTCCTTGCAGTCTCTGCGATTCACTTTTTAGCTCCTGACGCACTCCCTGGATCTCTCCCTTTAAGTCATCCCGGACTTCCTGAATCTCTCCTTTTAATTCATCGCGAACTCCCTGAATCTCTCCTTTTAAGTCATCGCGAACTCCCTGAATCTCTCCTTTTAAGTCATCTCGGACTCCCTGAATCTCTCCTTTTAATTCAACGCGGACTCCCTGGATTTCTCCTTTTAATTCATCTCGGACTCCCTGAATCTCTCCTTTTAATTCAACGCGGACTCCCTGGATTTCTCCTTTTAATTCATCCCGGGTTTTATCTATTTTTTTATCGAGAGAGAGGACAGCCAGTGCAATGGGTTGTGTTTTATCTTCTATTTCTGTTCTTATTTCCCCCCGAAATCGCTCAAGTTTTTCATTAACATTGATTACACCCTCGGCTACCAGTTTGACCTGGCTGAGGACGCCTTCGGAAACGACATGAAATTCGTGGATGATTTCCTCTTTAAAGCTTTTTAAGTCTTCTTTTTCTTTAGGACTTTTCCGGCTGCTCATCCGACTTTTTCTCTCCATAGCTTTAATAAGAGTCAGAATGGCACAAATTTAAAATTTCGTCAAGCTTTTTTAGATAATGAATAAGGAACCCAGGAAAGCAGGAAAGATGCTGGGTGTAGATTAAAACCGCTACGAGTTACGCCTGCCCGCGCGGGAATGACATTTCCAGGCTTATTGTAAAGTTGTTATTGAAACATGACACTTGGTGAATCAGATCGAAGGGAGTTTTCTTTCAGGAATCTTTCAAGGGCTTTGTGGAGAACACATTTGGAGTAACGAGACCAGCAGTTTTCTCTCTGACAATGGCTCGTCGGTTCTTCCCCCTCTAACCGGATGGCGTGGTATTGGCAGTCGATGCAGGATTGGATGATCATGGTAAACCTCGTTTTTCAGTTATAAGTTATAAGTTATAAGTTATAAGTTATAAGTTATAAGTTATAAGTTGCTTGGGTTTCGGGTTCTTTAAAACATAGGGTGTAGGGATTGGGTTATTCGAGGCGGATGTGGTCGATGTGGATTTCTTTTTTCTGGCGATTGTCGGGAATAAAGACCATCATTCTTTTGATGCGCTTCAGGTTCATCGGCCGGTTTCGGATGTTGGTCCTGATGGAGTCGGTTGGTATGGAGATTGGGTTCATCCCCGGGTTCAGTTGAATCCGGCGATCAAATCTTTCCGCGTATTCCCAGCCGCTTTTGTGATCATCGATCCTGATGTGGAAGGTTAAGTGTTGAGTCTGCTTTTTCAATTCAAAACTTAAAATTTAAAACTTATCATTTAGATGATAACCCGGCCGTAGTCGTCATCGAAGCGCTCGATGTCGTCTTCTTCGAGGTAGTCGCCATTCTGGACTTCTATGATCTGCAGCAGATCCTCCCCCGGATTTTCGAGGCGGTGTTTGGTATTTGCCGGAATGAAGGTGGATTCATTGGTCCGGACCAGATAGGTCTCGCCGTCTCTTGTGACTTTCGCGTTCCCGGATACGACGACCCAGTGTTCGCTTCGCCTCCTGTGGAGCTGAAGGCTCAATTTGGAGCCCGGGTGAATGACCACCCTCTTGATCTTGTATCCGCCCCCTTTCTCAAGAACCGTGTAGCTTCCCCAGGGCCTAACGACGGTCTTGTGAAGAAGGTACTCTTCCTGCCCCCTCCGCTTCAGGGTTTCGACGATCTTCCTGATTTCCTGGACCCTTTCCTTGGGGACCGCAAGGGTGGCATCAGGGGTATCGACGAGCACCATATCTTTCAGGCCAATGGTGGCAATCAGCCTTTCGCCTGCGAAAACGGTCGTGTTGCGGCTTCCGATGTCGATCGTATTGCCCTTCAGTATGTTTCCATCCCGGTCTTTCTCAAGGATCTCATCGAGGGCGGTCCAGCTGCCCAGGTCGGACCAGTGAAACGACGCAGGGACCATCAGGACATCGGAGCTTCGCTCCATGATGCCGTAGTCGATCGAGATTGGGTCAATCTCAGCATAGCGCATAGCGCAGAGCGCAGGGCGTGATTGGAGTTTGTTGGGTTTATTGGGTTTATTGAGTTGATTGGGTTCATTGAGTTTATTGGGTTCATTGGGTTCATTGAATTTGTTGGGTTTGAAAAGAAATACTTCAATTTCCTTGAGAGTACTGGAGAGGGAAGGGAGATGGGTTTGGATTTCGGAGAGGATTTTTGAGGTTTTGAAAACAAATATCCCGGAGTTCCAGTAGTAGTTTCCGTCGGAAAGATATTTTCGGGCGGTGGGGGCATCGGGTTTTTCGACGAACCGTTCAACTTTCAGGAGCTTGTCCGGCCTTATGGTCCCCTGACGATCGACCTTGATGTATCCGTACCCTGTTTCCGGACGATCAGGCTTGATGCCGAAGGTGACAAGGCGGTTTTCTTCCGCTCCTCGAATGGCCGATTTCAGGTCAGCCTGAAATTGGTCACGGTCCGGGATGGCATGGTCCGAAGGCATGACGATCATGATCGATTCGGGAGAAATATGGCGGAGATAAACGGCTGCAAGCCCGATCGCGGGCGCCGTGTTTCTCCCCACCGGTTCGTTGATTATCCGTATGGACCGGGCAACCGGCCCGAGGGGCTCGAGGTGGAACCGTATATCCTGTGCCATATCTTCCGTGGTCACGATCCAGGTGTTTTCCGGAGGGACAAACCCTTCGATTCTTTTAATGGTCTGGCGAAGGAGGGTATCCTCTCCAACGATTTGAAGCATCTGCTTGGGGCAGGTCTCCCGGCTCAACGGCCAGAAACGGGTTCCGGAACCTCCGGCAAGGATGACAACGAAAAGCAGTTTTGAGTTATCAGTGTTGAGTTTTGAGTTATTCATTTTCCATTGTAAAATGCTTTGATGGTTTCGGCGACGCATTCGATCTGCGCGCGGGTCAGGTCGGGGAACATCGGCAGAGAAATAATCTCAGAGGCAACTCTTTCGGTTACCGGGAACATACCTTTTTGAAAACCATTTCCCGAATAGGCTTTCTGAAGGTGAAGGGGAATCGGATAATGGAGCCCGGCGCTTATCCCGTGATCAGCAAGGTATTTCTGGAGTTCGTCTCTCCTGGGAGCGCGGATGACATAGAGATGAAAGACAGGCTGGGACCAGGGAGGAACAAAGGGGGTAAGTATAGTGTTAAGTGTTAAGTGTTGAGTGTTAAGTGAAGGGCTGGGATTACTTGGGTTATTTGAGTTACTTGAGTTAGTTGAGTTTGTTGGGTTAGCAAGTGATGCGGTGTTTAAAAGCTGAGTATAAAGAAGGGCGTGGGAGCGGCGCTTTTCATTCCATTTGTCCAGGTATTTCAGCTTGACACTGAGAATGCCCGCCTGGACGGCATCGAGCCTCCCGTTATATCCCTCGAATTCATGATGGTATTTTTGCGCCTGGCCGTGGTCCCGGAGCATGCATATCTTTTGGGCAAGGGTTTCGTCGCTGGTGGTCACCGCCCCTCCCTCCCCGCAGGCCCCGAGGTTTTTCCCGGGATAAAAGCTGAAGGCCCCCGCCAGCCCCATGGAACCCGCTTTATTCCATCTCTCTTCCTTCCCCGAATAATACCGGGCGCCGTGGGCCTGGCACGCATCCTCGATAACAATGAGTCCGTATCTCCCGGCAATCTCCCTGATGGCGTCCATGTCAGCGGGTTGGCCGTATAAATGAACGGGGATCACAGCGCGAGGATGTGGCGTTAGGCGGGAGGCGTTAGGTGTGAGGCGAATACTCTTGTTGCGGGTTGCGAGTTTCGGGTTACGAGCTTGAGAACCGTTAGACGTCAGGCGGGAGGCGTCAGGAGTGAAAGATTTAGAAGCAAACCCCTTACCCCTTACGGCTTGCGACTTACGGCTCTTAAGGTAGTTTTCGAGTTTATTGGGGTCGATGTTGTAGGTGCGTTCGTCGATGTCTACGAAGACGGGGGTTGCGCCCGCCTGAGAGATGGCCTCGGTGGTGGCAATAAAGGTGTTGGGAACGGTGATCACTTCATCGCCAGGCCCGATTCCAGCGGCTAAGAGGGCAAACCGGAGCGCATCGGTGCCGCTGTTGACAGCAATGCAGTATTTCGTTTCACAGAATCGGGCAAATTCCTCTTCAAAGGATTGAACCATCGAACCGCCCACAAAGGAAGCGCTTTGAAGACAGTTTTGAAAAACGGATATTAACTCAACTTCGAGTTCCTGATGGGGAGTCTTCAAATCTAAAAAAGGAATGTTCATATTTACCTCGTCAGGCGCAAGGCGTTAGGCGCAAGGGTGTCTAACGTTGAGAATCATTTTTAAGAAACTCATATAAAACATACTGGAGGTGGGCGCTTCCCGGATGAGATAAGGATTCGATACTGCGGAAGTAGCGGGCGGGATTGCCGGCAACGATGGCATTGGGGGGAACATCTTTTGTCACAACGCTCCCAGCTCCAATAATCGCTTTTTCTCCGATCATCACATTACTTAAAATGGTGCAATTGGAACCGATGGAGGCTCCTTTTTTAACGAGGATAGGCTCCACTTTCCAGTCTTCCTCGTTCTGGAGCCCTCCATTGCCATTGGTCGCCCGGGGATAGGTATCATTTATGAAAACAACACTGTGTCCGATGAACACATCGTCTTCAATCGTCACTCCCTCGCAGATAAAGGTGTGACTCGATATTTTGCAGTTCTTCCCTATCCTGGCATTTTTCTGGATTTCGACAAAAACGCCGATTTTGGTGTTGTCTCCCACTTCGCACCCATAGAGGTTAACGAAGTTGTAAATTTTTACGTTTTCGCCGAGTTTGACGTCGGGCGAGATGGATTGGAATTTCATTGTTTTACTCCTCGGCATCCATTGTTATTAAATCGTCGGGGGAGAGGCAGGGGTCATCGTTCAGCCCTGGTTGGCCGCCATTAAATAGCTGTTTCCGTTGTTTCGATATTTTTTATTCAAATCTCTTACCCCCTGGATCTGGACGGCTCTCCCTGAGAGCTTCAAAGACTTATTGGTGGCTTCAAGAATGGAGACCACCCTCAATCCGCTATAGCCGTCCGTGAGAGGAGCCATACCCCTGCTGACGCATTCAATAAAATGGTCACATTCCTTCTTAAGGGGCTCATAATCATCGATTCTCGGGCTGTAAATGTCGCCATACCGGTAGGAAAAATGAAAATCCGCATAGGTGTCATAATAAGGAGGGACATCCACGCCCTTATCATAAATTTTAATTTTTTCCTGCGGCTCAATATCATCATAAACAAGCATTCTTCTTGAGCCCACGATGGTCGTTCTTCGAATCTTATTCGGGTCAAGCCAGCTGCTATGAATAAAGGCGATCATGCCGTTTTTGAAATTGAGGGTTGTGGTTGCCACATCTTCGATCCCCGGATGGAAATGCGCTTTTCCCTGACAGTTTACCGATACGGGAGTTTCTCCGATGAGATAGAGAAGGGTTGAAATATCGTGAGGCGCAAGATCCCACACCACATTGATATCGGGCTGAAAGAGTCCAAGGTTGGCCCGAATCGAGCTGACATAAAGGATCTTCCCAAGCTCTCCGTTTTCTATAATCGTCTTGATCTTATTGACGGCAGCCGTATATTCGAACGTGTGGTCGATCATCAGAGTGACTGCCTTCTCTTCGGCCAGCTTGATTAATTCGAAAGCGGTTTCGTAGGAATGGGTAAATGGTTTTTCAAGCAAGACATGCTTTCCATGAGAGAGAAAATCTTTTGCGATCGGATAATGGGTTTTTACGGGCGTGGCAATGGCAACCGCATTCAGATCCGGCCGATCGAGTAATGCCTTATAATCGGTCAATACCCCCACCGTGGGATAAAGACTTTTCATCCGATCCAATCTCTTCGTATCCAAATCACAACAGACGATTTCCTGAACCTTGTTGGACTGGACAAAATTTCTGACAAGGTTCGGACCCCAATAACCACATCCGATAATTGCAATCTTCATGTCAACCTCCATTTTTTAAAAAGTGTTACAAAGTTATGATGGTCTCGTAAAAAGTCGTGCGTTTAGACGGCGCCATGGCGCCGGATCACTGCCTTAACCGTTTTTAAAAGGATCCACAGATCGAGCCATACGGACCAGTTGAGGGCATAGTTAAGATCAAGCCGAACCATGTCGTCAAAGGAGGTCTTGCTCCTCCCTTCGACCTGCCATAGCCCTGTTATGCCAGGCTTGACTTCCAGGATTCTTCTCAGATGCCATGGCTTATATTTTTCGACTTCATAAGGAATCGGAGGCCTTGGCCCCACCAAACTCATCTCCCCTTTTAAGACATTGAAAAATTGCGGGAGCTCATCGATGCTCGTTTTGCGAATCATCTTTCCAATCCGGGTGACCCGGGCATCATCCTTCATCTTATAGAGAGGTTTTTCCCTGTCGCCCTGGTTGATCTTGTCCAGCTCCCCTTTGATCAGCTTCTCCACATATTCACGGTGGACGCGCTCATCCGCATCGGATCGCATCGACCGAAATTTATAAAATGGGAAATATACCCCTTTCATCCCGAACCGGAATTGTTTAAAGATGACAGTGCCGGGAGAAGTGAGCTTGATGGCCATGGCCGTGAGGAGCATGAAGGGTGAAAACATAACCAACCCGGCGATCGATCCGCCAATATCCATCATTCTCTTCGCCACCCGTTGGAATCTTTTGGAGGGAGGAGGGTCGTCCAGGTTTAGAGGAAAAAGGTCGGGGGGGCTTCCCCCGTTGTGCAGAAGTTGTTCAAACAAATGATCGGGATAACTTTTTGCCAGGACAGAGTAAAAGGCATCTCCGTTTTTATCGGTGATTTTCTTAATGCACTGGCCTGCCCCATCTTCACTGGTGTCGGGAAGAAGCAATCCAAGGGTATGGTGATCCACCCATCCCTTGATGTCCGTTTCACGGGTATTTTGATGGATCAACTCGAAAAAATGCTGAAACGCCCTTGCGTCTTTAACTTCTTTTCCATTGAGATAGAAAAGCACGATGGAGAGGGGCGTCTTCGAACGATCCGCTCGCCGTTTCTCGACTCTCAAGAGATTGAGAAAGTGATTTCTGGGGAGTATATTGGTCCGCATATCCGCGTTGTCTTGGTTCAATCAAGCTTCAAAAGACAGGCTACCGCCGGTTCGAATTTCTTTCAAAATTCTACTTGAAAAATAATCTTTTAATTTTTTTGCCACGTGAGTGGGGTTAAAGGTTAATTAAAACAGGGTTCCAGGATTCAAGGGTTCCAGGATTCAAGGGCTCAAATAATCTTGTTTTCCTGGTTGACTTACCCCATTATTCCAGTATTCCATTCTTCCATGTTTTTCATGATTCCTTGGCCCCTTGAATCCTTTTTTTCAGGCTACTTTTTCGATCATGGAGTAGTGCATTTCCACTGCCGGTTGATAGCCGATCAGGTTCAGGAGAACCCTCACCCGGTCATTTTCGGAGACCCACCGCTCAAAAATCCCCAGGAGCTCCTTCAAGGGGCCGGTTTTAATCTTTACCGGGTCGTTGGGCATAAAATCCTGTTTCATTCTCACAATGTCCCGGTCATCGGTTCTCTCCTTGATGATGGCCACCGCTTCTTCAGCAAGAGGAACGGGATATCCTCCACGCCCATACCCCAGGACACATTTCACCCCCTTGCCCCAGCGGACCAGGGGATAATTTTCCATTAGATTAAATTTTCCGAAGATGTATCCGGGAAAGAGGGGTTTTCGTTCCATGTTCATCCTGCTGTTTCTAAATCTAAACTCTTCGAGAAGAGGCGCGAAGATCTCGACCCCCTTGGTCGAGAGATAGTTTCTGGCCTCTCCTTCTTTTTTAGGTTTGGTTTGAATGACGTACCAAAGGTTCATCGTTTAAGCTCCAAGTGTTGAGTGTTGAGTGTTGAGTTATAAGTTATAAGTTATAAGTTATGAGTTATGAGTTATGAGTTATGAGTTATAAATTTTAAGTGATGAGCGATGCGCCTGCTTTTTCAATTCAAAACTCAAAACTTAAAACTCAAAATTGATTCATGGGTTATTTCTTATCGTATTGGTAATAATAGTACCTCGAGTAATGGTCCGATGGCTCCATATCGACCTGGTTAAAAACAACTCCAATGATTTTCTGACGGTCGATCGACTTCAGCGCCCTTTGAACATATTCCTTGGGGGTTTGGTCCGCCATGATGACGAGAATGACTCCGTCCACCAGACGGGACAATACCGTCGGCTCCGTCGTCGAAATAATGGGTGACGAATCGATCACGAGATAAGCATTTTCGCCGGATTCCCCGACGGCTTTCAGGAACGCACCCATCCTCCCCGAACCGATCAGCTCCGAGGAGTTTGACGTTTGAGTTCCCGCGGTGATGATCTTCAGGTTTTCCACCTCCGTGTTCGTTAAAATCTCCGATAGGGGAGTCCCATCGGAGAGAAAGTCTGAGAGACCTTTAGAGGTTTTATCTTTACCGAGATGAATCCCGGGTTTTCGGAGGTCGCCATCGATGAGGATCGCTTTTTTGTTTATCTCTTTTGAAATCGCCATCGCCAGGTTCACCGCCACCACGGTTTTGCCCTCCTGGGGAACGGCGCTGGCGATAAGAATCGAATGGGGGGGGTTCGGCAAACGGAGAAAGAGTTGCGTCTTGAGTTTCCTGAATTCCTCCTCTGCAAAAGAGCGAGGCGGAACCATCAACACCGGCGTTTCTTCCACCGGCAGAAGCCCCAGGGGTTTTCTTTTCTCCTCACGGATTTTTAAGACCGGCTTCTCCTTTTTAAACGTCTCGATGTCCTCGAATACGTTAACGGAGGGCTCTTCCCGGAGCTTTTTCTTTTTTTCTTCTTCCGCCTTTTCAAGGGCGCGATAGACTCGACTCATCACAGAACCTCGCAAAGCGCAGAGCGCGGAGCGCATAGCGCCTTTTCAGAATCTCGCATGGCGCATCCATCCTACGTTCTTTTTCACAGAACTACGGAGGACAGGTAGCGCATGGTGTTTTAGTTGAAGAGATTGGAAAAATGTTTCCATTCATCTGTCAGTATTCCTTTTATCCATTCAAATCCCCTGAGAACCTCATGATAAAGAGGGGACAGATAACCCATCTGGTTTAAATAAAAGAAAACAGAGAACCCGAACATGATCGCCAGACCGAGAAAAACCCATTCCCAAACACGACGGGGCTCCCGAGAGAGTTTAAGATCCACGGAAACTTCCCTGATCGATTTTTCACCCACCTGTTTTTGATCAAGGGCATAGCCGTTTAAGAGCGCATTGTCACACAGGATATTGATGAGCCGGGGTATTCCGCCCGATCTCCGGTAGATCTCCTGGATGGCCTGGTCGGTAAAGATGGGTTCATGGGAGCCGGCGACTCTCAATCTCTTCTCGATATATTCCCTGGTCTCTTTTTCCGAAAGAGGCGTCAGATGGTACCGCAGGTTGATCCTCTGCCGGAGTTGACGAAATTCCGGTTGTGAAAGCGTTTTATCCAATTCCGGTTGGCCCACCAGTACAATCTGGATCAATTTGGACTTCGAGGTCTCGAGGTTCGAAAGAAGCCTGATTTCTTCCAGGAGGTCCGGGTTTAGCCCCTGGGCTTCATCCACGATCAACACCACCCGTTCCCCCTTTCGGTAAGCGTTCAATAAATACCGGTGGAGGTGATGAAGATGCTCTCCCTTCGTTTGCCCCTGGACCCTCACCCCCAAATCTTTCAGTATGTATTGAATGAAATCGTGGACGGTCAATTTGGGGTTGAAGAGCAAGGCGGTCCTGGTGTGATTGTTTCCCTCCAGTTTTTCAAGAAGAAAGTGAATCAATGTGGTCTTCCCCGTGCCCACTTCTCCGGTGATGACAATAAATCCTTTCTTCTCCCGGACCCCGTAGAGCAGCTGGGCCAGGGCCTCCCGGTGGTTTTTTCCGAGAAAGATAAACTCCGGATTCGGCGTCACATTAAATGGATTCTGGGTTAAGCCGTAAAAAGATTCATACATAGTTAATGCCTAAATACAGGATTCAAGGATTCAAGGGGCCAAGGGTTCAAGCTATTTAGATAATGATTTAATGAGCCCCTTCAGCATCCTTTCCACGTCTCCGATATCCTTCTGGAGCATCGATAGGTCTTCTTTTCCAACAAACCCTAAATCGCCAGAAAGAAGTATCTGCGTCTCTAATTCACAATTTGATCCATAAGCTATATATAGCGAGTGAATGTACTCCCCTGTTGTCTTTCTTCCGTAACCTTCAGCGATATTGGATGGAATGGATACGGCTGACTTTCTTATCTGTGAGGTCAATCCATAAATTTCTTCCTTAGGGAATTTCCTCGTTATTCTGTAGATCTCCAAACATAACTGATAAGCTTTTTGCCAAACTTTCAATTCTTTAAAATTTTTAAGCATTTCATCTTCCTCCTTGAACCCTTGAATCCTGGACCCCTTGAACCCTTTGTCCTACGCTGCTTTTTTTTGTTCTTTTTTTAAATTCGGGATGGCGGCCAGGACCGGCAACCCTAACTCGCTCTCCACCTCGGAGACCGTTTTGAAAGACCGGTCCATCGTTTCTTTCAACCAGGTCAACCCCACCCCCAACGCAAGGCCGATGGCAAGGCCGATGAGAAGAATCCTGTTCCGGTCGGGTCGAATCGGGGTCACAGGAATACGCGCCGGGTCCAGAATTTTGAACTGCTCGCCCTGCTGTTTTCGCTCGAGATTCTCAGCCATCTGGGACTGGATTTTCTTGTCCAGGAGAGACTGGTAATTGGCCTTCATCAGATCGTAATCTCGTGTCAAAAGGGTCAACTCCTCCTCGCGCCTCGGTGTTTCTTCGATCCTCCGTTGATAGAGATTGATTTGACTTTTCAAATCGGTCTCTTCTTCCCTTAACCGTTTCGCCTCAAGAGCCGCCGCATTGTATTGCTCCGTATATTGTGTGAGGAGCCGCTGGGTTTCAGGATCCGGCGCAGGCGGGGGGAGATTTTCCACGACCACTCCCTCCTGCCGGGCTCTGACTTCTTTCGCCCGCGCTTCCCTCTCCGCGTCCTGATGCTCGAGTATTTCCTTCACCCTGGGCTCGAGGTTCGTTATCTTTTTCTTCAGATCGACGACATCCGGGTGGGTTTCCTTATACCTGGACCGGGCATTATTTAAATCCCTTTTTAGAGCGTTCAGTTGAACCACCAGCGGGTCATCCGGAACCCGCTCCACGGGCAGGCGCTCCATTCCGGTTGCAGGGTCCCTTCGAACCTCTCTTGCGGTTTGAAGCGGTTCGCGTTTTTTCAGCATCTCAATTTGATTCTGGATCACGATGTTCCGGTCCTGGGCGGCCCGGATGTTTTCGCTTGTGGTTTTGATCTGCTGCTGCAGCCGCTCCAGGATTCTCAAGTTGGCATCGAGCTGCTGGGGAAGCTGTCCCATATTCCGTTCTCTAAAGAGCCGGATGTCCGCCTCTTTCTTCTTCAATTGCTCCTCCACGGCCCCGAGTTCTTTGACGATAAAATCCGAAGTGCCCTCTGCGCGCAACTCTCTCACCTTCAGGTTCTCCTCAATGAAGAGCGAGGCAAGCTTATTCGTCACCATCATGACTGTCCGGGGTTCTCTCCCCTCGTGGGAAATCGAAAAGGAGTTCTGATCCCGGTCGGTTCGGGGAGTTCCCTGGACTTTGACCTCGATTGACTTTCTCATTATTTCAACCAACCCTTCCATCGGGACTTTGTTTCGAAGCTCCGGAAAGAGGTTGAATTCGTGGATCACCTGCTCCAGTCTTGTCCTGCTCAAAATTTCCTGGCCGATCGTGTTCAACCGGCTTGCCACCGTTTCGGTGACGGTCGGCCGGACATACGCTTCCGGAACCCTCTGGGGCTGAACCAGGATGAGCGTGGTGGATCGATAGACCTTCGGAAGGTATTTATAGACCCCAAAAGAACCCAGCGCGCATACGACCAGGGGAATGAGGATATACCACTTTCGCCGGAGGCCGATCGCCAGGTAGTCATGGATGTTGAGGGGTTTTGGCTCAGTCATGGGTTTACTCCTCTAAAGACCAGGGTCCAAGGATTCCAGGAGTCGAGGGTTCAAGGATTGATCACTTGAATCCTTGACCCCTTGAATCCTTTAATAGGCGGCGGTGATTCTTAAGAGGCCGCGGTATTCGCTATAGTTCCTTTCTGAAATATTCGAACGGTTCTCGCGGTGCGAGAGATCCAGCGAAAGATTGAGCCATCTCAGGATTTGATAGGAGGCATTGGCTCCTGCGACCCATATTTGATCTTTCGGGCTCCTATCGCCGGCGGCAACCCCCGGGTATTTGGCCCATTCATAACTGCCAAAAAGGCCGACGGTCATCCTTCGCATGAGTTGATGGCTCACTCTCCCGGTCACCCTGTGGGTTTTAATAAACCCAAGATTTTCAGCGGTAAAATAGTCCTCCGTATATCCCCCCTGAAACGAGAGGGCGTAGGTTGTTCTTTGCCCACGCTCCGTGAAAAGGATGTCGTAGAAAAGGCCATCGACGGTCGAACCTCTTTTCGGATCCTGCCAGAAGTAACCGATCTGACCTCTCCCGCTCAATGTCGGACCGAACGCATGTTCCACTCCCAGGCTCGGACGATAGACCACGTAATCGACGGATGGGGAATCGAAATTGCGCCACACCTGGGTATATTCCCCGAACACCGACGTTCTTGGATTGAAGCGGTAGGTATAACGCCCCAGGGCCGTATGACCCACCCAGTCCGGCGAGCGCTGGAAATCGGCAAGGGCGAAAACATATTCCAGGAAGATTCCATTGCGGACATCGAACCAATAAGTCAGCCTCGGGTTGATGGAGTTTTCCATGCTATCCTCGGCGGTCCGGCTGCTGATCTCATAGAGGGTGTTTCTGTAATTGAGCGCAAATATATTTTCCCGTCCAAAACGATATTCGAGAGAGGGTTCGAAGACATTCCGGTAATAAGGCTCTCTCAGTCTCGTTCGCGCAAAGAGCGTCTGACCCTCAGGGGCGGTCACGGAGAAATCCGACTCCCTGATTTCATCGGAGCGGATCAGGTAATCCCTCACGCGGACCGTGAGATTCCGGGTGAAGGCGTACCAGGCGTTAAGTGTTCCGTTCAGGCTGATATAGTTGTAGTCTTCTTCCCTGCCATAAAAGACGAATCCGGCCCGGACATCGAGATCCACTCCATACTTTTCCTCTGCGGTCGGTTCACGCCTGAATTCACCCGTCGCCGGAGCGCGTCGAGCAGTGGAAAATCTTAAGCCCGGGGAGATCGTGGTGATCCAATCGCTCCTTTTTAACCGGTTGGGAGTGAGATCGATATTGCTGTTATACTCTTCCTCGAGCGTGATATAAGGCTGAAAATGCGAAAAGAGATCGTCCGTCAACGCCTGGGCCCACGAGGGCAGGAAGATCAGACAGAGACCAAAAGCCAACCCTTTCAATCCGATCATGTTATCCCCCATTGCATAGAAAATAAAAGTCTAACGGCAAGGGTGACGAGGCCCGTATCGGCATTCGGCAACGTCTTTCGTCTAAAGAAGTTGACGTAACCCCTGGACGATTAACGAAACACCTGACTGCCCCGCCCTCGGTCGGGACCGGGGCCGGTAGGCAGGGATGCCGGATCCCTTCACCTTGCCCAAACTGGCCTCCTAACCTTTACCTTTACCTAATCAGGGACGATGATGGTGTCGCCTGCCTTTAAAATAATGTTCGAACCCGGATCATCCCCCTTGATGATCTTCTTATAATTGACGGTCATCCGTTTCTCTTTCCCGTCCTCTTTCCGGATGATGAGAATCTTCTTCTGGTTCGCCCAATCGGTAAATCCGCCAGCCATCGATATGATCTGAAGAAGCGTGGTTTCGCTCCGGAGGCGATAGACACCCGGCGTTCTCACCTGGCCGGAGATATAGACCTTGACACTGTTTGCCTCCATGACGGCCACAGACACATTAGGGGCCTCGATGAACTCTTTGAACCGTTGGGTTAAGACCTCTTTGAGTTTAAAAGGGGTCAGCCCCTCCGCTTTCACTTCTTGAATGAGGGGAAGAGAGATCATTCCATCCATCCTGACGGGAACCGTCCTGGTCAACGCCTCCTCTCTCCAGACATGGATGTAAAGAACGTCTTCGGCCCCGATGACATATTGATCGCTGTCCGCGGCCACTTCGGCCTGACCTTCCCTTTTTTCAAGGGCTTCTTTGTCTGCCCGGGAATAACCGCTAAAAAGAGATAGAAGAAGCAGACTCCATAAGATCACCATTCCCGGTCCCAAATATCTTCTCATTGGCTCACCCCCCCCGCACAGATTGCATTTTTAAGAATCTCGCCGGCATCCGTCCCGTTGACCGGAAAACAGAGATGATTGACCGTGACCTCGAAGCCCTTTTCCTGGAAATTGAAATATTTCAGGGTGCTCTGAAAACGCGACCGGGCCGCATTCCCCGCAGGACCATCCGCATAGGGAAGCAGGGCGGCCAGCCCATGGTCCTCCAACAGGCCAAGAATATCGGTCTCCCGCATCTCGACGGCCAGCAGATCGGTCAATATCTGGAAGTAAGTCTCGATGCTCTCCTGGCGAGGATGACCGGGCGATTCCTTCATTTTCAGGAACAGGAGGGAGAGAAAACTCTGGTATCGCCTGGCCCGCTTGACTTCGAGATCCAGAAGAAAGAAGAAAAGATCCTGTGTTAACACCCTTCCGTAGGTGGACCTG
Source organism: Deltaproteobacteria bacterium (assembly GCA_020059605.1). Classification (GTDB taxonomy): domain Bacteria; phylum Desulfobacterota; class BSN033; order BSN033; family UBA1163; genus RBG-16-49-23. The sequence continues at coordinate 4,256 of JAGVBT010000033.1, read as the reverse complement.
ACCTGCTCCGGCAGCGCCTCTCGCCTATCGTTCATCTCACCTCTCCCTCCCCGGTTTTTTCAACCTTCCAGAAATTCTTCCTCGAATGATCCATACGGTATTTTTCGACTTTATAGAGCAATGCCTTGTAACTGATCCGGAGCAGTTGGGCGGCCTCTCTCCGGTTCCAATGGGTTTCATGAAGGGCGGCATGAAGGATCTTTTTCTCCGCCTCTTCGGCCGCCTTTCTTCCCACCCGCTTCAGATCGAATATCGGCTCCGCCGGTTTTTCGGGGATGGAAGGGGCTTTCTCCTCTTCAAGACGGCCACGCCCTGAAGGGCTTATCCCGGGAGGGCTTTTCCCAAGAACGGTTTGGGTCGCCGATTCTTCGTTTCCCGAGATGATCACCCTCTTGACGATATTCTCCAATTCCCGGATGTTTCCCGGCCAGTGGTATTCGGTAAGAACCCTTGTCCCTTCGGGCGAGAGAGGGGGAACCTCCTTGTTATATTTCTCCTGGTAAAAATCGTAAAAATACCGGAGAAGCGGAAGGATTTGTTCTTTCTGTTCTCTCAACGGAGGAAGGGTGATGCTGATGACATTGATTCGGTAGAAGAGGTCCTCGCGGAAACGCCCTTCCGCCATGGCTCTTTCGAGATGGTTCTTCGTGGTGGCAATGATCCGGGTGTCGATAAAGACATCTCCATTTCCTCCCAGCCGGGAGAATCTTCCGTCCTGGAGGACCTGGAGAAGCTTTCCCTGAACGGAAAGGTCCATCTCCCCGATCTCATTGAGCAGGATCGTTCCCCCGTTGGCCAATTCGAACCTCCCCGGTTTGTTCAGATGGGCTCCCGTAAAGGCCCCCTTTTCAAACCCAAAGAGCTCGCTTTCGAGGAGGCCCCTCGGGATGGCTTCACAATTCAGTTTCACAAAAGGTTTGCCGGTCCGATGGGAGAGATGATGAATCGCCTGCGCGATCCATTCCTTCCCCGTGCCGCTCTCTCCCTTGATCAAAACGGTGATATCCGTCTTGGCCACCTGGTCAATGATGGTCTTGACCTTTTTCATCTTCGGACTGTTTGAAAAAATAATTTGAGAAAAGTTTTCGTTCATCTTTCAATGAACCCCGCTACAAATTCGGGCCGTTTCGGCCTAAAACCGGGGGAGGCACGACCTCCGGCGGGGTAAAGACCTTATCGATGCCGCACTCCCTGATTTTATAAAGCAGGGCTTTATAGCTGATGTTGAGGAGGCCGGAGGCCTTCTTCCGGTTCCAGTTGGTCATCTGCAAGGCCTTGAGGATGACTTCGGATTCGGCTTTGTGGATCGCTTCCCTGTGGACTTCTCTCAGCGAAGGCCAGGGCCTGGAGTTCCGGACCTCTTTTTCCTGTTCCTCGTCCGAACGTTGTATGATCGCGCCGCCCAATTCATCCATAATCATCTTCTCGTTTTCGAGCAAGACGAACCGCTGGATCACATTCTCGAGCTCCCGCACATTTCCCATCCATGGATGCCGGGAAAACACGTTCATCATCCTGTCTGAAACGGCAGGCGCTTTTTTCTGGTATTTTTTGCTGAATTTTTCCAAAAAGTATTCTATAAAAACCTGAATTTCCTCGACCCTCTCCCTCAGGGGCGGGATGGTGAGGTTGACGACATTGAGGCGGTAATAGAGGTCTTCACGAAACTGTCCCTTGGCTACCGATTCTTCGATCTGCTTGTTCGTGGCGGCCAATATGCGCACGGACACCCGGATGTCTTTCTTTCCTCCAAGCCTTGAAAATTCCTTGTCCTGGAGAACCTGGAGCAGTTTGCCCTGAAGAAAGGGGCTCATCTCGGAAATCTCGTCTAAAAAGATCGTGCCGGTGTTGGCCTGTTCGAATTTTCCCAACTTCTGCCGGTAGGCGCCCGTGAAAGCGCCCTTCTCGTAACCGAAGAGTTCGCTCTCGAGAAGCTCCTGGGGAAGCGCCGCACAATTGACTTTGACGAACGGCTTGTCGCGCCGGAAAGAATTGAGATGAATCGAGCGGGCCACCACCTCTTTTCCGACGCCGCTTTCCCCCTGGATCAACACCGTCACATCGGTATCGGCAATCCGGTCGATGAGCTCCTTGATCTCCCGCATTTTTTTTCCGGCATAGATGAATAGGCCGTTGTCCGGGGTCATTCCGCCGATCTCAAAAAAGGCGGAAGCATGGGAAGGCCGGCTCATCTTTTTCATTTCCATGAAGAACCGGGCGAAGGTAAGGGCCATCCCGACCTGGTTGGAGATATAGGACAGAATCCACTTGTCTCCCTCATTGAAGGCCCCCTTCCGGGAATGGCTGACGTTAAAGACCCCTACCACCCGACCGTTTTCACGGATCGGAAAGCAGATCAGGGAATTCAATCTTTCACTTGCTCCCTCTGCCCTGACAAACAGGGGGGCGTTGCGGACATCATCCAGCATGACGGCCCGTCCCTCCTGGAATACTTTCCCGGCAATCCCCTCCCCCGATTTGAACCGGCTTCCGATCACGGGTTGATTGGAATAAAAAACGCTCTTCGTTTCCCCCTTCCCGCGGGCCGCCCGAACCGAAAGAAAATCCGAGCGGTGGTCTTTCAACATGAGGGAGCAGTTCTCGGCATCGATTTCCTCCATCACGGCATCAAGAATGGCCGTGCAGGTTTTAGAAAAATCAGGCACGCTCCGCATCGCCTCCTGAACCTTCCTGAAGAGGTCGAATGCCTGGTTGCCTTTCTCAATGAGATGAGATCTCTCCTGCGCGCTTTCCATTGCACCGGACAGGGGGGTCAGTTCCATGATATGGGTCCTCCATCGCTTTGCGATCTGGGATAATGAACGGTGAACGATTAACGTAGAACCGAACATTAGTGGAAAAAGATTTATAATTTATAGCAAATATAATACCAACCCTTTTCGTTCCAATAAAAAAGGTGTAGCATGCGGATTCTATTAAACAATTATTTACAGGGATTTTTGGGAAATAGTTTACCCATACCCCGATTGGACCTTTTAGCGCCTTTTTTGAGCTAAAAGGGACATGGAAGGGCATTAATTTAAATCATTTCGGATGGTTCCGGTTATGGAATAAAAAGGCAAGTTAATGGCGGGAATATTCCTTCTTGAGCTCTTCGACCGTTGTTGCGAGAGGTTCGGGGAGATGAGAGAGATCGGGATAGGTAACGCATTGAAAAGAGAGGGTTTGAGCCATCGCATGGAAGCTATCGTTAATCTGAAACGGAGCGTGATTGCCGATCAACTGCGAAAGCCTCCCCCCGAGGGCTTTTGAACCCGCCTGGTCCGTTTCGGGGAGGATAAGGACAATCTCCCCGTTGTTTCTTGCCACGAAGTCTTCTTCCCTGATGAATTTCCGAATCAACCTCGACAATTCTCCATAAAAGAGGGCGGGCGGTTCCCCTCCCCTCCCGGAGACCGTGTCGGAATGATCCACTTGCCCTTCGACCGGCTCAGGACCAACGGCTAATGTATTGTTAATCGATCTGCCCTTATCCGTTCGCGGTGAGCCTGTCGAACCATGAACGGACTTGTTATACTGTCTCTCGCCGGGCGGGTTTCCAATGAGAAGCAGCGAGAAAGTGCGGCTGTGCCTCTTTGATCTTTTTATTTCCTGCTTCAGAGAACGGTTTAAAAAGGTTTTGTTAAATATCAACCCCTCCCTGTCCTTCGAGGCGGGGTCCAGGAGGTTGAGGCTTTCCAGTTCCCGAAGCCTGGAGAAAACTTCCCGTTGTTTCAACCCCTTTTTGATATGGGCGATAATTCTCTGGGGTGAACAGGGTTTTAGAAGGAAATCATCGATCCCGGCGTCGAGAAGGTTTTCGTAAACGGTTTCTTCCACGGCCGCATTTGTTACTATCAGGAGATAGACATCGGGAGATGTCTCTCTCATCCATAAGATCATCTCCCGAAAACTCTCGTAAGGAGGGATGTATTCCACAATGACGGCCGAGCATTGCCTTTGGCCAAAAAGGGCGCAGGCCTCTTTCGTATCAAAGGCCGTCTCAACCAGGAATTTCTCCTCCTCCAAAATCATCCGGTAAGCGTTCAGGAGATTCTTAAAAGGGTCAACCAGAAGAATCAAATGGGAGTCCATATGGCACCTTTAAACGATGAGCTAACGCATGAAAAACATGGAACCATGGAATAGTGATGATCTCGTAAAAAGTCAAAAAACAAGAAAGACGTCATGCTGAACTCGGTTTCGAGTCGTACCGACTTGTTTCAGCATCCAACAGTTTCAAGAACTTACGAGAC
>JAGVBT010000146.1 GCA_020059605.1 Deltaproteobacteria bacterium | reverse complement strand
TTCGATACGTGTGTGCCCTTACGCCTGAAGGTTCGCCTCGAACCCTTTCCGAACGATTCACCCATGTCCGTTTAACTCAATTTTTTGCAATGTCAAGGTAGACTTTTGATACAATGTCAAGCAATCCTATGCATCAACATACCAACAATGCGGGTCCTCCCCAAGGCTGTCGCCTGTCAAGGATAGGGCCAGGCTGCGGCAACCCCGGCAATTTTTTATCTCACATCTTCCGCATTTACCCTTCAGGTTTTCTTTTCTTCTCAACTTCTCCAATATCTCTGATACGTTCCATATCTGACTCATGGAATTATTCAAAAGATTTCCAATCGGGATCGGAAATCTCCGGCAGGGGAAAAGATCCCCGTTGGGCATGATGCAAAGGCCATCGACCCCGATCACGCAAGGGGCCCCCAGGAGTTCAGGCCCATCGTGATTGAAACGGACCTGGAACGCCTGATAGGGAAGTAAAGATATTTTTTCTTCGATCGAGAAGAGATTTAAAAGGATTTCCGTAAATTCTTCCCAGTCTCTTTTGCCCAATACTTCATCCTTTCGGTCTCCCCCTCTACCCCAGGGGATGAAGCGCTCAATGATCAAACCATCTGCCCCTATTTCCTGACAAAGCCTGACATAGGAAGGAAGTTCCCTGAAATTTCTTTTCATCAAGGTGAACATAAAGACGATATCAAAGGCCTTTCCTGCTTTCATCAACGGAACGTTTCGGATAACTTTTTCAAAAGTGCCTTTACCGCGGATTGAATCATTCGTCTCTTGATCGGCTCCGTCCAGAGAGATTTTGATTTTTTTCAGTTTCGAAAAGGCAGAAAGTCTTTTTACTATCTCTTCATCAAGGAGAAGGCCATTCGTGATGATTCCCAGTTCCTCAACGGCGGGATTCTGATCGAGACAATTTAGAAGAGCGAATAACTCTGGTTTTAAAAAAGGCTCGCCGCCTGTGAGATGAATGCAGGCCGTCCGTGCCCAGTTTTTTATGGTGGCGGTCAGGTGATCGGCGATCCGCTTCAGTTCCGGCCAATCGAGGTCCTTCTCCCTTGAGAAATCGTCTTGGTAACAATGTTGACAGCGAAGATTACAAAGGTCGGTGATATGCCACTGGATATGAAATGGATCTTTCATCTCGGTCTCTTGAAAAGTGCAACAATCATTCCAACCATCCAATCTCCATTTGTGCGGATCATGCGTTCACATTTTCTTATTTTATAATTTAAATTTAATAGTTTCAAACTCGATCCGAAATCGACCATTTTTTCTTAAATGGCGAAAACATATTTTACCGGCTTTCGGGAAGGTGCCATAACATTTCGTATGCAATTATTTTTTTATTAATTAATTTCAAATAGTTAACTTTTATTCCACACCATTAACCATCCCTTTTAATGCCATATAATTTAAATCCGATAGTTTTCGTCAAGTATTTATTTAAAATTCTTTACTGTTTATATTGACAATCTAAAACAGTGTATGTTAATTTTTAAATATATGTCAAAAAAGGTCTTAAATATTTTCCTCTCTATTCTTTTTCTGTTACCTTTTTTCACGGGGACTACCGGGGTTTCGCAACCGGTCAATAGACCTCCCGCTCCCGCTTCTTTTCAAAAACCCTGCGATATGGACCGTTTTAATCCCTGAACAGGGGAAGAGTCAGTTATTTCCGACAGGCCGGCTTCACATCAATGAGAAAAAGGGGATCAAGATGCGATTGAAAGATATTTCCATCAATAATCTCAAGAGGCGAAAGGGAAAGGTTTTCTTTCTCATCCTGGGTCTCACCATCGGCATCACAACCGTGGTCGCCCTGATCTCGATTACCCGGATGATGAACGAGGATATCGCCAATAAGCTGGATGAATTCGGGGCCAATATTCTCATCATTCCAAGATCGGACGATCTTTCTCTCTCCTACGGCGGAATGAGTGTCGGAGGGGTATCCGTCGATGCCCAAACCCTGATGGACTTGGATGTCCCGAAGATCGGTCGGATTGAAGTGAGTGAAAATATTAGCACGGTTTCGCCCAAACTGATCGGGACAGTTGAAATCGAAGGGAAGAAGATTTCCCTGATGGGCGTTCGTTTTGAAGAAGAGCTGAGGCTTAAGAAGTGGTGGAAGATTCACGGGTCCGAACCCAGGAGCGGGGACGAGGTCCTGTTAGGAAACGAGGTGGCAGTGCGGCTTTTCAAGAGCGCTGGCGAAACTTTAAGCATCAATGGGAAAAAGGTCAGGGTTTCAGGGATCCTGGAGGAGACGGGATCGCAGGACGATTTCCTAATCTTTGGGGATTTGGCTTTTGTTCAAGAAACGATGAAGAAACCAGGGGGGTTAAGCTTGATCGAGGTCTCGGCCTACTGTAACACCTGCCCCATCGAAGAGATTGTTAGTCAGATCTCGAAACAATTGCCTCATGCCAAAGTGACGGCGATCAAACAAACCCTTGAGACGAAGATGGAAGCTCTGGATCATTTCAAGAAGTTTTCCGTAGGGATATCGATGGTTGTCCTTCTTATTGGAAGCCTGATTGTCTTTACGAACATGATGGCCTCTGTCAATGAGAGGAAGAGGGAAATTGGGATTTTTCGCGCCATCGGGTTCCGGAAATCTCATATTGTGCGGATTATCTTTTTAGAGGCTCTGATCGTAGGCTTGATTGCAGGGATCTTTGGATACATTTTGGGCATGGGGATTTCCCAGGTCATTGGTCCGATGATTACCGGAATGAAGGGCGGAAAAATATTTATCGATCCCTTGCTGGCCATAGGGGCTATTTTCCTTTCTTCTCTGATCGGAATCCTCTCGAGCGCCTATCCGGCGATCCACGCCTCGAAGATGGACCCCACAACAGCGCTAAGAGCGCTATAAATAAATGGCAAAGGGCATAGAGCGAACTGCATAAAATGTAACTCAGCCCTTCTCGCCGCGCAAGCGCTGGCGCAGCGGGCAGGGCTGATGAATCAGGGCTTAAAAGCCCTGAGTTACACGGATACGCCTGGCCTGCCCCGCCCTCGGTCGGGACCGGGGCCGGCAGGCAGGGAGGACGAACACGGACATGAGTCTGATTGAGATCAAAAAATTGAGCAAGGTGTATCAGGGCGGAGAAGAGCGTGTGAGGGCGCTTCTTGACGTTGATTTTATAATTGAAAGAGGCGAGTTTGTCTCCATGATGGGACCCTCCGGTTCGGGGAAATCGACCCTGCTCACCATTCTGGGTGGACTGAATCATCCCACCCAAGGAGAGGTGCGGGTGGACGATATCCCAATTTATGCGCTCTCGCTGGAGAAACTGGCCGATTTCAGGAGAGAATATCTCGGTTTCATCTTTCAGTCCTTTCAACTCATCCCTTATCTCACAGTTATTGAAAACGTGATGCTCCCTCTATCCATCACCGAAAAGTCAAACCGGGAACAGAGCAAGATGGCCGCGGAGATCCTGGAGAGGATGGGGCTTACAGGAAAAGAGAAGAGGCTTCCCGATCAACTCTCGGGAGGCGAACAGGAAAGGGTTGCGATCGCAAGGGCCTTGGTCAATTCCCCTCCCATCCTATTGGCCGACGAGCCAACGGGAAACCTCGATTCAAAAACAGGGAAAGAGGTCATGGAGCTATTCAAAACCCTGAATAAGGAGGGGCAGACCATTGTGATGGTGACTCACAATCCCGAGAATACGGTCTTTTCGACCCGGACCCTTTTTCTTAAGGACGGAAGAGTCGAAAAAAATGGTTCAAAGACCGGATAGAAAAAATACGCCGATATTCAAAAATGTCTTATCCAAGAGAAATCAGAGGATATCCTTTTTTTTCTGTTCGAATTCTTCTTTGTCAATTTCGCCCCGGGCATAACGCTTTTTAAGGATATCGAGCGCCGATTCCTTGCCATTGGCTCCTTTGGTCGCTCCAATGAGGTAGCGGACGATAAAGATGACACCCACGATGACAAGCCCCCAGAAAATAATCATGAAGATCCAGCCCAACCCCCATCCTCCCCACCTCATTCCAGGACCCATTCCATAATCCCGCCAGCCGTATTGAGCTAAAATCCATTCCATGGGTTTACCTCCTTCTCGGTCTTTCGCCGAGGGTAACTTTCACCTCTTCAAATTTCTCTTTTCTAAACACCTTGAGAGTAAGGATGTCATTCGGTTTTTTTCCACGAATATACCGTATCAAATCATCATGGGTTTTGACATCATTTTGATCTGCTTTTACGACAATATCTCCACCCACCACCACAATCATGTTTCCAACCTGAACCCTCTGACTGCCTCCTTTTAAACCTGCCCTTTCCGCCGGCCCCCCCGTTGCAACCTCTGCGATCATGGCTCCCCGTTCAACGCTAATCTTCATAAATTTGGCCACCTCCGGAATGAGGGGCTGGATGGTTGCCCCGATCCAGGGATAGGTAACATATCCTTTCGCAATTAATTCCGGGATCACTTTCTTCGCCGTATTGACGGGAATGGCAAATCCAATGCCCACGCTTCCGCCCGTCGGACTGATGATCGCGCTGTTGATCCCGATGATCTCTCCATCCGAATTGAGAAGAGGCCCCCCGGAGTTTCCGGGGTTGATGGCCGCATCGGTCTGGATGACTTCTTCGATCAATGTTCCCACCTCGGAGCGAATCGTGCGGCCCAGTGAACTGATCACTCCGGTGGTCAGGGTTCTTTCAAAACCAAAAGGGTTTCCGATGGCAAGGACTTTCTGACCGATTCTCAAATTTTTTGAATCGCCGATGGGGATGATTTTTAGCTTCTCTTTCGGAGCATCGATCTTGATCACCGCCAGATCATTGTCCGGGTCGGACCCGATCAGTTTCGCAGGCCACTTTGAACCGTCCGCCAGAGTCACCTCCAGCTTCTGAGCATTGGCCACCACATGATGGTTGGTCAGGATATGGCCCTTCGTATCGATGACAGAGCCGGACCCGGCGCCCCGGGTTGGAAAGGGGTTGAAGAAGAAGTCCATCTGGATGGCGATGCTCGTCACATTCACAACGCCATCCGCCGCCTTTTCATAGACGGCAATATTGTTCTTTTCATCCTCGGTAATGCAGAAGGCAAGGGTACTCCAAAAACTGATGAGTAGGCTAAGGACAATAATTGATATTTTTTTTGAGATCATTTCCAAAACCCCCTTTTTTTATCTCAAGGCCCTGCCGCAGGAGCCTTGACTAATCAACCCTAAAGGGTTGATTTACGTAACTCAGGGCTTTAGCCCTGATCTTTCAGCCCTGCCCGCTGCGCCAGCGCTTGCGCGGCGAGAAGGGCTGAGTTACGTAACCCACGAAGTCTGTAAGTCCGTAACTCAAGGCTTCAGCCTTGATTATCAGCCCTAAAGGGCTGAGTTACTTGAATTTCCTAATGATCTTCTCCCTGATCTTCTCAACGGGAATATTCTTATCATAGAGTCTTTTGATCAGGAGGGCCTCCTCCTGGCAGATCCCTCACCCTGCGGCGTGTTCATCGATGAAACAGTCCAGAAGATTCTCATGGCCAAAGGCCTCACAATCGCAGAAACAGGGCATCTGGGCCAGGACCTGAGGAATCTCTCTCGCGATCTGATAGGCCCGTTTAGCTTTCCCCTTAAAATGATGCGGATCGAGCGTATGGGGAAGACCTGTTTTTGGGTCAATCGATTTCTCTTTTAAGATTTTGAACGCCTTTGGATCGGTCTCCTGTTTCAGGGTCTTGGGATGCTCTCCGTTAGCCAAAACAAAACCGGAGGCCAAGGCAGTGCATATTATCACCCATAAAAATATTTTAAACGCTCTCATGATGGGCACCCTCTCGTCGCTCCTATATCCTCGGAAGACCTGCTTCGTCAAAGAGGCCCTCAAAAAGCAGGCCGCTCAGGTATCGTTCCCCCGAATCAGGCAAGACCGCTACGATCGTCTTGCCATTGAACTCACCGCTTTTTGCCAGTCTCAAAGCCACAGCGATGGCTGCGCCACAACTGACGCCGGAGAGAATCCCCTCTTCACGGGCAAGCCTTCTCGCATACTCGATCGCCTCTTCACTGGTCACCTGTTCCACACGGTCGACCACGGAAAGATCGAGCGTGTCCGGGATGAACCCCGCCCCGATTCCCTGGATTTTATGAGGGCCTGGTTTGAGCTCCTGCCCGGCAAGACGCTGGCTGATCACCGGGCTTTCAACAGGTTCAACCGCAACGCTCAAGATCTTTTTCTTCTTCTCTCCCTTAATGTAGCGAGATACACCGGTAATGGTCCCTCCTGTCCCAACGCCGGAAACAAGCACATCGATTCCACCGCCTGTCTGTTCCCATATTTCAGGGCCGGTGGTTTTGAAATGAATCTCAGGGTTGGCAGGATTCTTAAATTGCTGCGGCATAAAGTATTTCAGGCTCGAGGTTGCGATACGCTCTGCCTCTTCGATCGCTCCCTTCATTCCCTTGGCGCCGGGAGTAAGGATAATATTGGTGCCAAAAATGGCAAGCACCTTTCGCCGTTCCATCGACATGGTATCAGGCATGGTGACGTTCAGTTTATATCCCCGTGCAGCCGCCACATAGGCCAATGCAATGCCTGTGTTGCCGCTCGTAGGCTCAATGATCTCCATGCCGGGTTTGAGCCGTCCCTGTTTCTCGGCGGTCCAGATCATGCTGGCGCCGATCCGGCACTTGACCGAATAAGCAGGATTGCGGCCTTCGATCTTGGCAAGAATCGTCGCCTTGAGCCCCTGCGCCATCTGATGGATCTTCACCATCGGTGTGCTCCCAATTGATAACGAATTGTCATCAAAAAATTTCGCCATAGGTGTCTCCTTTCTTTGTCCCCTCACCTTCTCCTCTCCCCCGATGGGGAGAGGGATAGGGTGAGGGGGGAAGTTTAGTTCATCGGTGGTTTAAATCTCCTTAACCTCAACGCATTTGAAACCACCGTCACGGATGAAAAAGCCATGGCCCCTGCAGCGAAGATGGGGTGGAGTAGAATTCCGAAGAATGGGAATAATACCCCTGCGGCCATAGGGATGAGAAGCGTATTGTAGGCAAAGGCCCAGAAGAGGTTCTGTTTGATGTTCCGGATGGTCGCCTTGCTTAACGCAATGGCGGTCACCACTCCTCTCAGGTCTCCCCCGATCAAGGTGATGTCAGAGGACTCCATCGCCACATCCGTCCCCGTCCCGATGGCAATTCCCACATCGGCCTGGGCAAGGGCCGGGGCATCATTAATGCCATCTCCCACCATGCCCACTTTTCTTCCCTGGGCCTGAAGTTTCTTCACCTCATTCGCTTTCCCTTCCGGTAAAACCTCGGAGAGAGTCCTGTCAATTCCAATCTGTTTGGCGATGGCTTCGGCTGTCCTGCGGTTGTCTCCGGTGATCATGATGACTTCAATTCCCATGCTGTGGAGGATTCCCACTGCTTCCTTTGAATTTTCTTTCAAGGTATCCGCAACGCCGATCAGGCCTGCGGTTTTTCCATCGACAGCTAAAAACATCGGGGTCTTTCCTTCTCCGGAAAGCTCTTCCGCCTTACCCAACAATCCATTAAGCCGCACCTTTCTTTCTTCCATCAACCTTAAATTTCCGAGGAGAACTTCCCTTGAATCAATTGTCGCCTCAATGCCGTAACCTACAATGGCTTGAAAGTTCTTTGGGTCCAAGAGAGTTAATTGATCTTCTTTTGCTTTCGTCACAATCGCCTCACCCAGAGGATGTTCTGACCCTTTCTCGGCTGAGGCCGCAAGGATTAAGATCTCCCGCTTTGTGAATCCTTCGGACTCGATGACATCGGTGACCGATGGTTCCCCCCTGGTCAAAGTTCCGGTCTTATCCAGGACGATGGTGTTGAGCTGATGGGCTGTCTCCAGGGCCTCTGCCCCACGAATAAGAATCCCGTTTTCTGCTCCCTTTCCTGTCCCAACCATGATCGAGGTGGGAGTGGCCAATCCCAGGGCGCATGGGCAGGCGATGATGAGAACAGCGACAAAGTTGAGAAAGGCGTATGTTAGGGCCGGATGAGGACCGAGGAAATACCAGACGACGAAGGTGATAATGGCGATCAAAATGACAACAGGGACAAAATAGCTGGCGATGATATCGACCAGCCTCGCAATGGGAGGCTTGGAACCCTGGGCCTCCTGAACCAGCCGGACAATCTGGGAAAGAACCGTATTCTTCCCAACCTTGGTTGCTTCAAACTTAAATGTTCCCGTTTTATTGATCGTGGCGCCGATAACGGAATCACCGCTCTTCTTTTCAACGGGTAAGGATTCCCCGGTCACCATGGATTCATCCACGGAGGAGTAGCCTTCCCTGACCACCCCATCCACCGGAACTTTCTCGCCGGGGCGGACAACCACAAGGTCGCCCGGGATAACCTCTTCTATTGGAACATCCACTTCATGACCGTTCCGAATGACCCTTGCGGTCTTTGGTGAAAGCCCAATCAATTTTTTGATCGCTTCTGAGGTTTTACCTTTTGCCCTGGCCTCCAGAAATCTTCCCAGAAGGATGAGGACGATGATAGCGGCAGAGGTATCGAAATAGACATCGATCATTAATCCCCGGACCATGATCAGATGAGGAACAAACGTCACGATGAGACTGTAGAGATAGGCGGCGGAGGTCCCGATGGCGATCAACGTATTCATATCGCTCGTCTTATGCCGCGCTGCCTTCCAGAACCCGGCATAAAACTGCCACCCAGCCCAGAACTGGACAGGTGTCGCCAATAGGAATTGGATGAAAAAATTCATCCCCCTTGAGAGACCTAACCATTTCTCCAAAAGCGATGCGCCATACATGAGGATCAAAATTGGAACAAGAAGGATGGCGCCGGAAACGAACTTCCATCTTAGCCGGGAGAGTTCCGCCTCCCGGGCAAGCCTTTCTCTTTCAACAATATCCTCTTCTCGTAGAGTCGACTCTCCGACCTTTACTTCGAGAACCTGATAGCCTGCATCCTGTACGGCTTTCTTCAGATCCCTGATCGACACCTCTTCAGGAATATACTCAACCGTTGCCCTTTCGGTGGCAAAGTTGACGCTTGCCTGGATAACGCCTTTTTGAGACTTGAGCGCCTTTTCCACCTTGTTCACACAGGAGGCGCAGGTCATTCCTTGAACGGGGAGAATCACTTTCTCCGAATTTGCCCCGTAGCCCAGGTCCTTCACCTTGTCAATTAATTGGGAGAGAGCAGTTTGGTCAGGATGAAAGACGACAGTCGCTTTCTCGGCGGCAAAGTTGACTGTCGCCTTTGAAACCCCTTGCACGGCGGACAACCCTTTTTCAATTCTTGCCGCACAACTGGCGCACGACATCCCGGAAATGGGGAGATCGATGCGCATTAATTCTTTTTCGGGATTTTTGGATTCCACTACATACTTCTCCATTTGTATCTCAGGGCTTTAGCCCTGATTCTTGTCAGTCCTAAAGGGCTGAGTTACAAATCATTTTTATTATTTTAGATTTAAGATTTTTCAATCTGCAATTTGCCATCTGCTATCTGCAATCTTATTTTATCTCATGATGTATCCCTGCTGTGCTTTTCTTATCCCCAACCTTAAAGAGAACCAGCACTTGATATTTTCCCTTTTCCGGAAGATTGAAGTAGGCGTCATAACTCTTCATATGATCTTCATACTTGAGGGCCTTGATCTGATCTTTCCCCTTTGGATCGACCACCTTCATCTGGATCTCGGCATTCGTAATTTCTTTGTCCGTCTTCCCATCCTTGAGGGTCACCGTGATATTATGGGTGGTCCCGGGTTCGATATCTTCTTTCATCTTCATCTCCTTGAGCATCTTCCTGTGCTCGGCATTGGTCATGATCTCAAAAACGACCTTCACCCCTTCCACCATAACCGTTCTTGTCTCCATCTTCGAAGCCGCCCCATGTCCATGCCCATGCTGGGCGAAAGTAAGCGGCCTGAGCGCAAACAGGGCCAGAACCAAAACCAGAAAAAAAGGAACGAACCGTCTCATCATAAAAACTCCCTTCTTTAAATTATTTTCCCCCTCTTTTAGACTGTTTTCAAACTAAATATATTCATTGGGTTTCACCTATTTCAAGGAGGTCTTCATTTTCCTCTTCTCTCCCATTTTACGAAACCGGGATCCCCGCCTTCGTCTGTCAGGCGCTGGCAAGGTAGGCAGGTCCACTCTTTTCTCTGTGCCATTGGCTTTCGGCTAAATCTTCATCTCCGCTGCTTTTAACTTCCCCTTCTTCAAGGCCCTCTCCTTGACCATGGCGAAGATCACCGGGGTGATAATAAGAACGTGAATGGTTGAAGTGATCAGACCTCCGATGATGGGGGTTGCAATTGGTTTCATCACATCGGCCCCTACTCCGGCCGACCACATGATCGGAACAAGGGCGATCATTGTGGTTCCCACTGTCATCAACTTCGGGCGAAGCCGGAGCACCGAACCTTCCACGGTTGCATCGTGAATATCCTGTCTGGTTATCTCCCCCTTGATCAAACGTTTGTTCAGCGCCTCATGGAGGTAGATGATCATCACCACACCGGTCTCCACGGCAATCCCATAAAGCGCAATATAACCCACCATGACGGCAACGCTGAAATTATAACCCAGGAGGTATTGAAGAATGACCCCGCCTGTCATGGCATAGACCACCGCAATCATCAGGATGATAGACTCCGAAACCGAGTGAAACGTCATATAGAGGAGAATGAATATAACAAAGAAAACGATAGGGAGCAGAATTTTCAATCTTTCCATGGCCCGAAGTTGAAACTCATACTGCCCGCTCCAGGAAAGCGTATACCCTGGAGGAAGTGTCAACTTTTCTTTGATCACATTTTTTGCCTCATCCACATAACCCCCGATATCCCTGCCGGTCACATCCACGTAAACATATCCCGTCAGCATCGCATCCTCATTCCGGATCATGGCAGGACCTGTGGTGATGCTGATCTCTGCCAATTGGGCCAAGGGGACGTGGGATACCGATACTGAAGAGCCGCCCATCGATTGCATCTCTGAAGCGATTCCTCCTCTTAACGGAACCAGAATCCTTTTTATTCTCTCTATGTCATCCCGGAGTTCTCTCGGGTAGCGGATATTCACAGGATATCTCTCTCTTCCCTCGACAGTCCATGTAATATTCATGCCTCCCAGGGCAGTCTGAATGACTTCCTGAACCTCACCCACGGTCAGTCCGTACCGGGCGATCTCATCCCGGTTGATCTTGATGTCCGTGAAATACCCTCCTGCCACCCTCTCTGCGTAGACGCTTCGGGTTCCCGGAACTTCTTTCAGGATCATCTCGATATGGATCCCTAACTCCTGGATCGTATTTAAATCCGCCCCGGATACCTTGATCCCCACGGGGGTCCGGATACCCGTTGTAAGCATATCGATCCTTGCCCGGATGGGCATCGTCCACGAGTTTTGAAGGCCTGGAAACTGCATCTTTTGGTCCATCTCTTCGATCAACTCTTCATAGGTGATCGTCCGATGGGAACCCAGGGCTTTCTTTGCCATCGGTCGTAACCATTCAGGAAGAGATGAATAATCTTTTTCTATCCTCCTCCATTCGTCTTTAGGTTTGAGATGAACCGTCGTCTCCATCATGCTGAAAGGAGCCGGATCCGTAGAAGTCTCAGCCCGGCCCGCCTTTCCAAAAACAGTATGAACTTCCGGAAAACTTTTAAGAATTTTATCTTGAACCGAAAGAAGCCTTCCTGCTTCGGTCACCGAAATCCCAGGACTGGTGACGGGCATATAGAAGATCGTCCCCTCGTAAAGGGCTGGCATAAATTCCCACCCGATCCTGAAGACAAGAAGAACACTCAGGGGGATGATGATAAAATTGATGAGAAGAGCGGTTTTTTTAAATCTCAGAACCCAGTGAATGATCGGCTCATAAAGCCACCTGAAAAAACTGGAAATCGGGTTTTCCGCTTCGGGTTTGAGTCGCTTTCCCTTTAAGAAGATCGTCATTAAAACAGGCACGAGAGTAATCGCGAGAATAGATGAAGCGACCATGGCAAAGGTCTTGGTAAAGGCAAGAGGCCGGAATAACCTTCCTTCCTGGGCCTCAAGCATGAAGACAGGCACAAAGGAAATGATGATGATCATCAAGGAGAAGAAGATCGCCCGGCCGACCTGTTGACAGGCACGGACAATGGTCCGGGTGCTCTGCCTGCGATCCTCATCCGTCCCCTCTGAGAGATGGCGGTAGCCGTTTTCCACCATGACGAGCGAGGCGTCCACCAGGACGCCGATGGAAAGGGCAATTCCTCCCAGTGACATGATGTTCGAGGTCAATTTCAAAAAATACATGGGAATGAAGGAGATCACTACGGCTATCGGAAGGGCAAAGATGGGGACCAGGGCGGAGCGAAAGTGGAGTAAAAAGACAATGATCACCAGGCTGACGATGATGATTTCAGTAAGAAGGGTCCGCTGGAGGTTCTGGATGGAGAGCCGGATCAATTCGGACCGGTCATAGGTAGGAATGACCTTTACTCCTTCCGGAAGTCCCGGGGTGACCTCTTCGATCCTGGCCTTCACCCGCTCAATAACGTTGAGGGCGTTCTCTCCGAACCGCATGACGACAATGCCGCCTACCACCTCTCCTTTCCCATCCAGTTCCACGATTCCCCTCCGGATCTCAGGTCCGAGGCTGACATGGGCAATGTCCCTGAGAAGGATCGGGGTTCCCCGGCGCCCCCCCACAACGATCTTCTGGATATCCTCGACGGATTTAATATACCCCCGTCCCCTCACCATATATTCCCTGCCGCCGAATTCGAGAAGTCTTCCCTCCACATCCGCATTCGACATCCTGACGCGTTCCATCACCTCCCTGAGAGAAATGCCATAGGCCGACATCCGGTTAGGATCGATATTGATCTGGTACTGCTTGACAAAACCTCCCACGCTGGCCACTTCCGCCACCCCCTCAACGCTGGCCAGGGCATAGCGAAGATACCAATCCTGAAGTGTCCTCAAGTAGGCAAGATCATGTTTTCCACTCTCATCCACGAGGGCATAGGTGTAGACCCATCCCACTCCGGTCGCATCCGGACCAAGCACAGGATTGGCCCCTTCCGGAAGCCTCCCTGTAATCTGCTGCATATATTCCAGGACCCTGGACCTTGCCCAGTAGATATCCGTTCCATCTTCGAAGATCGCATAGACATAGGAGAACCCAAAATCTGAAAACCCCCTTACCGTCCTCACCCTGGGCGCCGAGATCAGGGCTGAAACAATGGGATAGGTCACCTGGTCCTCCACAAGATCAGGACTTCTTCCCTCCCAGGGAGTATAGACGATCACCTGGACATCGGAGATGTCGGGCACGGCATCGAGAGGGATGTTCTTTATTGCATAAACTCCTCCTATCATCAGTAACAAGACGACAGTGAACACCATAAATCGATTTCTTGCGCAGATTTCGATAATCTTCTCGATCATTCCCTGCTCCTCTTTACCTTAAGGCCTCTCATAACCTGCATCATCGTTATCAATAACAAAAAGGTGAATCGGTCTTTGGTTAAGGTAACGAAGCCCGTATCGTTTAGCGTAAAAGGGTTACGGCTAAAAAATCTCAAGCCGAGTGACACATAACCTTTTAACGAAACGGGCATCCTTGCCCTTACCCTAACCTTTTCCTTTCAAACTAATGCGCATGTCCCGGGGCTCCAACGGCCTCTTTGAACCTCGACTCGGAGTCGATAAGGAAATTGGCGCTCGTGACAACCCTTTCCCCTGCCTTGAGCCCGCTAATGACCTCATAATAGTTATCCACCTTTGCCCCGACCTTTACCTCTCTCGGTTCAAAATAGCCATTGCCCTTATCGATGATGGCCATCTGCCGGATCCCGGTATCGATGATCGCCCCTTCCGGCACAGTTAGTTTTCGTCCCAGTTGAACTTTAATCTCCACATTGCCATACATTTCCGGTTTCAGCTTCCCATGTGGATTCGGAAATTCGTATCTCACCTTGGCTGTTCGAGTAGTGGGATCCAGAGAGGGATAGATATAGATCGCTTTTCCCGAGAAAGTCTCCCCGGAGAGATAAGATAATTGAACGATGGCTTGCTGTCCCACTCTGATGAATGGAAGTTCATATTCATAAATGTCCGCATAGAGCCAGACCGTAGAGAGGTCTGCCAGCTTGAAGAGGGCCATCCCCGGCATGACATTCATCCCTTTATAAGCCATTTTCTCCAGGACGAACCCGCTTGAAGGCGAGTGAAGGGTGAGCGTCTTGCCTACCTGCCCCCTCTCCTCCAGCGCCTTGATCTGGTCATCGCTGATGTCCCAGAGTTTAAGCCTTCTCCGGGCGGATTCCGCAAGAGAGCTTCCGCTTCTGACGACCTCCGGGAAGGGACTCTTTAATAATTCTTTCTTCGCCTGAAGGGCGATAAGATATTCCTCCTGCGTGGAGACCAGTTCCGGACTATAGATCGTCAGAAGAGCCTCCCCTTGCCTGACAAATCTGCCGGTGAAATCGACATAGAGGTCTTCGATCCAACCTCCAATTTTAGGCGACACCGTGACAACTTTCCTCTCATCATAGTCGATCCTCCCCACGGTCCGGATCACCTTCTCAAGAGGCTTTATTTCCACGGTTCCAAATTTTACCCCAATCAGTTGCTGTCTCTCCGATGAGATCTGGAGGGCCCCGGGGGCCACCTCCTGCATTTTCCCTTCCTTCTCGATCATCTCCATGGTCAGCCCCTTGAGGTCAAAGTCATTGGCTTTTTTTGCTTCCTGTTTTACCTCCGGTTGATGCTCCTTATGAGTGGCTGTCTCTTTTCCACAGCCTCCGATCAGCCATGGCAAAACCAGCAACAGAATAAGCCTGGTCAATCTTTTCATTCCCCTCCCCCCTTCCCAAAGAGTTGTTTTCCAACCACGGTTTCCAGGTTTGCCAGGCTCTTTTCATATTCGATGATCGCCTGATGATATTCAATTTCGTACCGATAAAGGGTCATCTGGCTATCCAACAACGTTAAAAAATCGGCCTTTCCGACGCGATAGGCGCTTATCGCTGAGCTCACCTGGAGGCCGGCCTGCGGGATGATGCCCGTCCTGTAAAGTTCGTATTGTCTCTCTCTCTGATGGGTCATGGTTGCCATATCCGCCACCATGAAAATGATTTCGTTTTTCATCGCCCGGTATTGAGCCTCCCAGTTCAGAACATCGGCCTTGGTCTCTGCAACCTTGCGGTCCTGTTTTGTTTTGTAGAAGATCGGAATGTTAAGCTCCACCATTCCGGTGAGCATGTCTCTTCTCTTCATATCCGGAGCATTGTCTCTCTGACCGTAAGCGAACTTGAAATTGAAATCGGGGTAGTATTCCCTTTTGGCCAGATCATAAGCTTTCTCCTTTGCCTCGATCATCTTCTTCATCGCTTTCAGAGTAGGGTTACTATCCAATGCCGTCTTTTGAAGTTCTTCAACCGCCAAGGGAAGTTTTCTGAAAGTTAGTTCTTCCGGTTCACCCATCGGGCCCTCCGGCGGCCGGTTGAGGAGAGCTTTTAGCTTCGCCTCCATCGCTCTTTTTCTCTGATCCAGCATGATCAATTCGTCCACCATTTTAGAGACCTCAACGTGAGCCTTGAGCACGTCCAGTTGAATCCCTTCCCCGACGGCATACCGTGTCTCCGCAATTTTAGCAAAATCTTCAATAATCCTCTTATTCCTCCGGACCACTTCTGCAGTGCGGTAATTGTGTGAAAGATCGTAGTAAACAGTCTTCACTTCCCTGATAATCCGATTGATCTTCTCTTGAATCTCGTTAAAAACAACCTCCGCCTCTTTTTCAGCCATTTCCCCCATGAGCCTTCTTTTACCATAAAAAGGAAACATCTGTGAGATGGAGATCTCCTTCATCGTCATTTCCTCTTCCCTGAACCTGAAATTTGTCGGAAGGCTGATGATTCCAAAACCGAACATCGGATCGGGAAGAGCGCTGGCCTGGGGAACTTTTTCTTTGAAGACCTCCCATTTTTTCTTTGCAGCCAGGATTTCCGGATTATTCTGGACTGCCTCGTCAACCAGTTGATCCACGTTTGAAACTGTCTTTTCGGACTGAGCCAGGGCCGGAGCCGGAGCGGAGATAAGCAGGATGAGAAAAAGAAAAGCAACCCCGATCAACCTCAATAAACTTAAAACCATCTCTTCACCCTCTTTCTGTTTGCAATAGAATATATGATCAATTCTACACCAAGTCCGATTACAATTGAAAATAGATAATTCCGAAAACTTTCAAATTCTAAAGGGTTGTGTTGGTGTATTCTTTACGACCCTTTCTGTTTAATTTATAAATAAAAAAGCTCTTGGCCATTTAGCTAAACCTTTAGGGGGGTGAAGGCTTTAGCATCTGAGACCTAATCTTCATTAGGTCTTCAGCCAAGAGCTTTTCTGTAATGATTATAATTAATGATTGTAACTAAATTTAAATATAGGGCCAGGTCCTCTTATTAACCTTTTTACCCTTTATAGGAATTCTAATAATAAATTCTCAAAAGGTAAATAAGGTAACCTATGTATTTTCGAATAAAAAACAATGTATTTTAAATCGAAACTTTTTTAGAGCCCTATTCAATAATGCTAAATTTAAAAACAATCATTGTGCCAAATGCCTTCATCCCTCTCAATTATAGATTAGATATATTTAGCCAATGTTTTTGGGGGATGAAAGATGACCCTGGGAAACTCATCAATTTTCAATACAGCCGGCATTACCCTCAACCGGCTGTGGAGGGGGAGGGCACAAAGTTCTGGTATGGCAGTGTCATAAGTGAACGGACAGTGGAATGTGTATCCACAGTCCATTCTCATATTCCCGGAATGATCCTCCTCCGGACAGGCCTCCATGGAACGTGCTGGAAGATAAGAAAACAGGATGATGATCGTGACGAAAATTCCGACTATTTTCAAGAAAAAATCCCTTTCTCTTTGTTATAGGAAGCAGCTCTCAGTTGAACGGCTAAACCTTTAGGGGGGTGAAGGCTTTAGCTTTGGATGTTCAACTGAGAGCCGTTTTTTCTGTCTTTCGCAATCAAGGCAGTATTCGGGATATCGGGCCCCTCCATCAGGAAAAATGGTTACAATCAGACCCCGGCCGATTGACTCCGCCAACCTCAATGCAGCCCAAAAAGCAGCGCCTGAAGAAGGACCTACCCATAAACCTTCTTCCCTTGCGAGACGATGCGCCATTTCTAAGGCATCTTCCGTTTTCACAAAGAAGGTCCCATTTAAGATCGATTCATCATAAATGCCCGGCCGGATAGCGGTTTCAATATGTTTCAATCCCTCAATCCCATGGAAACCATTGTCCGGTTGAACCCCGAAAAGCCTGGTCCGAGGGTTGTGCTCTTTCAACCTTATCCCCGTTCCGATCAAAGTCCCACCCGTTCCAACCCCGGCAATAAAATGGGTCATTTGACCGCTTGTCTGGCGGAGGATCTCAAGCCCTGTGGTCTCATAATGGGCCCGCCAGTTTGCCGGGTTGTTGTATTGATCTCCTTTAAAGTAACGACGGGGGTTGGCGTCGTATATTTTCCTGGCTTCAATGAGGGCCCCGTCCGAGCCGAGGAGGGGATCCGTGAAAATCAGTTTCACCCCGTAAGCTTCCAGGGCTTTCTTCCTCTCCTCGCTGATATTGGCCGGCACGACCAGTTCCACCCTGTAGCCTTTAATGGCGCTGATCATGGCATAAGCAATCCCCGTGTTTCCTGAAGTTGAATCGAGGATGATCTTATCCCCTGTCAATTCGCCTGAGCGCTCTCCATCCTCAACGATCCGTAAAGCTGCGCGGTCCTTTACGGAACCGCCGGGATTGAGCCACTCCGCCTTGGCAAAGACCTGGACGCCCCTGAGATGCTTCGTCATCTGTTGAATCTGAATCAGGGGCGTATTCCCGATCGTCGAAAGCAGACAGAAGGATCTCTCCGCTTTCACCTCTCTCCGGAAACCAGGTTCAACTCTTAATTTCAGAGCCTCCATGGTAACCTCTAAACCACCTCGATCTCTTCGGGGTAGATCGCATCCTCCCTGATCCTAAAGGCCTTCACAACCGGTGTTTCTTCCTTCAGGGAGATGATGACGGATGCCACCTCCGGATAAAAGGCCAATCTCACATCGGTCTCGGAGGGAAACGGAACGGTATGGGTGTGGGAATGATAGATGGCCAGCATATCCAACGATTCCCTGTCCATCTCGTCAAAGACGCTCAACTGTTCCTGGGGAGACATCGAATATCGAACCGGACTCTGCTCCTCATTCCTCAATTTGAAGGCCTTCCGAACTGTCCCATCCCTCCCGCCCAGGATCCCGCAACATTCCAGGGGCGATTCCTTTTGGGCATGATCAACCATGACATGATAGATGGGTTTTGGAATTTTTATCATCATTAAATCACGTGACCGTCTTCGTGGACCGTGCCCGTAAATCTTTTTCGTTCATTTTTTTTCAGACCCACCGGTCGGTGGCCCTGTTTCAATGGCCTCCGTACTCCGGCTCCATTCGATCCAGGAACCATCATAATTTTTCAACTTCTCAAGCGGAAAACCGATCAGATAGAGACTCACCAAACTGTGAGTCGAGCGCACCCCGGACTGTCAGTAAATATAGATTTCCTTATCCGGAGTCACCCCTATATCAGCAAAGAGTTTCCTTATCTCCTCGGCGGATTTCCAGTATCCCTTATTGGGTCCGTCCTTTATTAAAACTTCCCTCCATTCAATCCACTTCACCCCGGGAATGCGCCCCGGTCTGACCGCACCCGCGAGGGTCTCTTCTCCCAGATACTCTTTGCTTGCCCGAACATCGAGAACGACCTTCTTGGGTTCTTTCAAAGCTCCTCTGACTTCCGGTAAAGTACAAAGCAGGGGTTCCGTCGTTTTCGTCTTTCCCGGCAACCTGAATTGAGCCGGACTGATCTGCGGAGGAATCAACTCGATCGGGTAACCCTTTGCCTTCCAGCCATCAAGACTGCCGTCAAGAAGTTTCATCTGCTGGATGGGAAAACCATAGTAAGCCAGTATCCACCAGAGCCTGGCGCCGTCGGAGCCGTCGGAATAGATGATGAGGGTATTCCGATGGCTGATCCCGAGTCTTCCCATCAGCTCTTCGACCTGGGCCTGAGGAGCCACCATCCCTGGAGTGGGATGGTCCTTATCCACGATATCAGGTCTCCAGACATTCACGGCTCCCGGAATATGACCGGCAAGATATTTGATTTTTTCCCGGACATCGATGATCCGGATATCGGAATCCTTCCGGTCGATCAGGGCTTTTAGGTCTTCAGGCTGGGTGAGTAATTCAGGCCGTGTATATCCTCCATTGGGAATCGCCAATGCGAGCTGGCCTGATATGAGAAGAACAAGAACTGAGACGAGTATTAAGTTAAAATTCTTAATCAATCTTTTTAAGATAGAATTGATCCCTGCCATCTTTCTCTCTCTCCTTACTCCCCCACCTATTTATTAACCGTCTTAATAATGGCTACATTTATTTATAAAATCCCTCCTACCCTCCCTTTGCCAAAGGGAGGAAGAATTCCCCTCTTTGGCAAATGGTTCGACGAGACTCACCATCCTGAGTTTGCCGAAGGAGAGGGGCGAGCCTGCCTGCCGGACAGGCAGGGGAAGATTTTCACAATGATGTCTGTTCAATGATGAGACCCTCAATAAACCGTGGCCTGACTTCTGCTCTCCAGACCGCACGTCTCATGATAATCGGCCAACTCCTTGATCTCCGGTTTCTCATTACAAAGAGGACATGACGGATTCTTCCTGACCTGAAAGATCCTGAATTCCGGTTCAAGAGCGTTATAGATCAAGAACTGACCGATCAAAGGTTTTCCA
The DNA here is from genome assembly GCA_020059605.1 of Deltaproteobacteria bacterium. Classification (GTDB taxonomy): domain Bacteria; phylum Desulfobacterota; class BSN033; order BSN033; family UBA1163; genus RBG-16-49-23. Next base: position 11,057 of record JAGVBT010000146.1, on the reverse strand, counting down.
ATTTTCAAAATAAGTTTGATCGCCTCTGTAGCCTGAAACAACCCAACCTGCCCGGGCACAACTCCCAGGACGCCTGCTTCGTCTCAGCTGGGCACAAGCCCGGGAGGCGGAGGTTCAGGGAAAAGACACCGCAAACAAGGCCCCCCTTCTTTCGGGGCGAAGACACTTGCCTGGCCTTCAAACTGAAACACACCCCCAAAAACAAAAGGTTTACCCGTAAAAAAGGCGGCATCGTTGACCAGGTATTTCGTCGGGAAGTTATCCGATCCATCCACAATGATGTCGTATTCCTCAAATATCTTAATCGCATTTTCTGAGGTGAGACGCTCCGGATAGGTGATGACTTTTATATCGGGATTGATCCTGGCGATGGCCTCTTTCGCAGATTCGGTCTTTGGCCTTCCCACATCCGAGGTGCGGTGAAGAATCTGCCGCTGGAGATTGGTCAGATCCACACGGTCATCATCGATGATTCCTAAGGTTCCTACTCCTGCCGCCGCTAAATAAAGAGCAATCGGGCAGCCCAGGCCACCGGCGCCGACCAGAAGGACTTTTGCATTCAGAAGCTGAACCTGCCCCTCTGCCCCGACTTCTTTTAGGAGAATATGGCGGCTGTAACGGGATAGCTGTTGGGAGGTCAGTCCGGTATTGCTGGCAACTTGATATCCTGCTTTTTTCCATCCCTCAATGCCTTCCTTCATTGAAGAAACCTCGCTATAACCCATCTCCTTCAAGGTCTTGGCCGCAAGAATGGAACGTACTCCTGCCGCACAGTAAACCACAATGGGAGCATGTTTATCTGGAAGCAGGCTGCCAGCTCTCTCCGGCAGGCTGGCCCGGGGAATGAAAATGGAATCCTTCAGGTATCCTAATTCCAACTCCTCCTTCTCACGGACATCGAGGAGGACCATTCTCTCTCCCTTTTTGAGAAGACGGTTTACTTCTTGAATGGATAATTCAGAAACGTCCCTGTGTTTCCCTTTTAAAGCCCTTCTGAGCAGAGGGCCTGCAACTTTCCAGAAAATCTTTTTGACTCTCTCTCCCATTTTTCTTCTCCCATATCTCTATTTCAGATAAGAGTTTTCAATCCTTCAATCTGAAATCTTAAATCCGCAATCTGCAATTTACTCAATCACGTCCTTCTCTACCGGTTCTGCTTTTACTCCGATTTTTTTCAAATAGTCGAGGGCCTTCAAATATTCCCCCTCCTCTCCGTCAATCTCCAGTGTCACCCAGCCGACATTCTCCGTAACATTGGCGCTGCGAATGTTGGTGACGATCTTAAATTGATGACCGATATTATAGATGACCGGTTCTTTGATCCGTTCCGGAGGAAAGGTAAGGGTCACTCTCCTTTTATTGGAAGAGCCTCCGGCAATGGCAGGAATGATCGAAATCTGATCCCCGTCCTTTACGGGGGTTTCAAGGTTCCGGATAAACCGGATATCTTCATCGTTCACATAGATATTGATGAATCGCCTCACCTCTCCCTGCTCATCCCGCAACCTTTCCTGGAGCCCGGGGTAGGTTTCCGTAAGCCACTGGATCACCTCTCCCACCGTATTCCCATTTGCTAAAACGATATCCTGTTCTCCGGCCAGCTTTCTCAGCGGCGTGGGAATTCTTACTCGAACGTTCATCTTTCCCTCCTCCCTTCTTAAATCGAAGCCTGGGCTGTCCATTCCCTGTACCTCTTCTGTTTCGGGGTTACGATCTTCTCGAACTCCGAAAACTTCGCTTCAATGATCCGTGGCTGGCCGACCCGGTCCTGGACTGCCTCCTGGGTTTTTAAGCCGTTCCCGGTAATTGCGATAAGAATCGATTCATCTCTCGGGAGGATTCCCCGGTCAATCAACTTTTTCGTCACCCCGACCGTCACTCCGCCCGCCGTTTCCGTGAAAATCCCCTCGGTCCGGGCCAGGAGTTTCATCCCTTCAACAATCTCTTCATCCGATATGTCTTCCGCCGAGCCTCCGGATTCCCGGATCGTCTTGAGCGCATAGAAACCGTCCGCAGGATTTCCGATGGCCAGGGATTTGGCAATGGTTTTGGGCCGTTGGGGTTTGATCCAGTCGATTCCCTCTTTGAAAGCGGCGACAATGGGATTCGAGCCTGACGCCTGGGCCCCGTGGATTCTGGTATCGACTCCATCGAGCAGACCGATCTCCTCCAGCTCTTTGAACCCCTTCCAGATCTTCGTGATAAGGGATCCGCCTGCCATCGGGACAACCACATGACGAGGCACCCTCCATCCCATCTGTTCCGCAATTTCATATCCGAAGGTCTTTGATCCCTCGGCATAGAAAGGCCGAATGTTGATATTCACAAAAGCCCATCTGTAATTTTCTGCAATTTCACTGCAGAGCCGGTTTACCTCATCATAGCTTCCCGTGATGCCGATCAGGTTCGTCCCGTAGATCAATGTGCCCAGGATCTTTCCCTGTTCCAGATCATGGGGAACAAAGATGAAACTTTCCAACCCTCCTTCTGCGGCCAGGGCTGCAACTGAATTGGCAAGATTTCCCGTCGATGCACAGGAAACAACTTCGAATCCGAACTCCTTAGCTTTTGAAATGGCAACCGAGACGACCCTGTCTTTAAAAGAAAGCGTGGGGTGGTTGACCGCATCGTTTTTGAGATAGAGCTCCTTCACACCCAATGCTTCTGCCAATCGCTCAGCCTTGATGAGTGGAGTAAATCCGACATTTTTGCCCACGGACGGATCCGACTCCAATGGCAGAAGCTCCCTGTATCGCCACATCGTCTTCGGCCGCTCCTCTATCCTTGCTCGACTCAAATTCTTCTTGATCTCCTCGTAGTCATAAATAACCTCAAGGGGACCAAAACAGAATTCACAGACGTGCACCGGTTTGATCGGATACTCCCTTCTGCATTCCCTGCATTTCAGGCCTTTTATATAATTCATATTGCCACCTTTTATATACATATTTAATTTTTAATATTGTTAATTAATTTTATCAAGATTAAATATAAAAAATAAGGGGATTCGGATGAAAAAAACCCTTATCCCCAATTACATGATCATACAATTAACTATCTGATTATAAATGTTATTTTTCAATTTTATCACCCCTTAAAAAAAATAATAATATACTTTATAAAATTTGTCAAGAAAAAAATTAAATATAATACATAAATCTTTTGCCAAGTTCTTTCTTCAATCCCATTTCTTTAGCTATTTTACAAAGATCTTTGATTGTTATTGAATCAAAATATTCCCTGAGCCTGTTGCCGGCTTCGTTCCACACAATCTGGGTAACGCAATCCCCCGACTTTTCACAGGGTTTGTTAGCATCTTCAGGACTGATACAGAGCACGGGATTGATATCCCCCTCGGTAATCCGAACGATCTCTCCCACCGTGATTTCCTCGGGTTTTCTTTTCAAAAAATAACCTCCTGAGGGTCCCCTCTTGCTGCCAATAATACCACCCTTTTTTAATTTCTGAAATATCTGCTCTATATACCTCGGGGAAATCCCCTCCCTCCTGGAGATATCCTTCACCTGTGTATCCAACCCATCGGAATGATACGCAATATCAAAAATAGCTCTAACTCCGTAACGGCTCTGTGTTGACAATCTCATTATACCCACCAGAAAAAATGTTAAATAAATATATATTTCTTTACTACATTTGTCAAGATATTTTCCCCAGACATTTTCCCCGGATATTTTTTTCCATGAAAACCCCAGGATTTATGCGAGTATGATAGGGATAGAAAGCATTAGCTCCTTATTGCATGTCGGACCGAACGTACTGTCCTTTCTTACCGGCTTAATTTTCGAGCAGGTAATTCAGGAGGGATACGATTTCCGGACTCTTCCAATCCTTGGGGCCGACCGATCTCCCGACCATCCTTCCATTTTTATCGATCAAAATGGTGGCGGGAATTCCTTTGATCCCAAAAAGATCAAGGGTAACACATTGGGGGTCGATTAAGACCGGAAAGGTATAACGATGTTTGTGGATAAAATCCTTCACCTTCTTTTTCTCATCATAATCGACGGAGACGGCTAATAAAGTGAAGTTTTTCCCATTATACATCTGGTACAAAACCTCTTTTGAGGGCATCTCTTCCTTGCAGGGGCCGCACCAGGTTGCCCAGAAGCTGAGCAATACAACCTTCCCCCTGAAATGCTTCAATTCAACCTTCTTCCCGTTGAGGTCTTGAAGAAAAAAATTAGGAGCGCTTGGGTTTCCCTTGATTGGTTTGATGTCCGCCTTTAAAAGAAGGGTATCCGTTCCCTCCGCATAGCAAGGAAGGCTAAAAAGGACGAGGATAAAAAAACAGATAAAACGATGCAACGCTCGGTTGATCAACCGCTTCTCCTATTCTGTATACGCTTTTATATCATTTTTTTTCCCCTTCTTTCAATCGTTTTTTTTCTTCCCGTATAGAAAAAAATGAGGCGTTAAAAAAAAACGTTAAAAAAAATAGATTGCCTCCGAAATACTTTTTTTTTATAATGGGGTGTATGCGCCAGTCCCACTTCAAAGAATTTGAAGCCACCTCACTTTACTGCCCCATTTGCAAGGCGGCCGTGCCGGTGAAAAAGAAGCTGCTTCTGGTCCTGCCCGAAGGAGATCAGTATGAATACCTTTGTGTTTATTGTTCTTCTTCCGTAGGAACAAAAATTGACAAAAATGCCTCCCAGATTGAGTTGCTCCTCAAACCCTAAAACAGGTCATGGGGTACAACTTTTAGTAACCGGGGTATAAAAAAAATAGATTGACAATACCTCCCTTGATTAAAGATAATCGTTTAAATAGTTTTTTAATAGGTGGGGAGATTTATTCCTTCCTTTGATTCATCCGCCCAGCTTGAGCATTTATGGAAAGTGAGTATGGGAATCTCTTTTTTGGATATACCTTGAGGGTGAACCATTGTCATGAAAAGGAGGTGAAGAGAAAATATTTCAAAAGGAGGCTTAGGTCAGAAGGTCATCTTCCAATCAGCACATCTTAAAAAGGAGGGACAAAAATGGTAGAGAAAAAAGGTTTCCCGATGCCGTTGGAGATAGAATATCCTAAAGAGCTGCAGGGGTGGGAGGAGATGTATCCGCCCACTTACATGTTCAGCAAAGAGAGACAGGAGTGGGAAGAGAAACACTTCTGGTTTCATGATAAGATACATGCTCCCGAGGCCATGTATCCGCTCGACCTTATATTTCAGGAGGCATGGCAGATTTCCCTTTCCCAGTATACGACAAGAGTCTTCTGCATCCCGCCCGCCCAGGGGATTGCCCAGAGGATGGTCGGTTGCTACATGTATATTACACCGGTTGCATCTCCACCGCCTGAAATCATTGGCGAAAAAGCCGCTCTCTTTGGAAAAAGGGTATTTTATATTTTTGACCACTATGATGAACTCTGGGGAATATGGTTGAAAAAATTTAGAGCCCTGGGTGAAGAGATGGAGAGCATCAAGGTCCCAAAGGAATTCCCGAAATTTGAGCCGGATGATACCGTCTTGCCCGAACCAAAGGGTTATTATACTTCTTTTGAAGTCATCGAGGCCTGGGACCGGCTGGTCAACCTCATGATCAAAGGATGGCAGTACCATTTTCAGTACCTCAATCTGGCCTATCTTGCCTATCTGATGTTTTCAGATATCTGTCGAAAGCTCTTCCCGGGGCTCAGTGAGAGCGTTATCGGAAAGCTGGTCGCCGGTGCTTATGTCCAGATGTTTCGACCCGAAGAGGAATTGTGCAGGCTTGCCCGTCTTGCCGCCGCAGTTCCGGAAGTAGCAAAAATCCTGAAAAGTGATATCTCTCCCGATAAAAAGTTCGAGTCTTTGAGAAAGACTGCAGAAGGAAATGACTGGCTGGTGGAATATGAAAAGTCGAAAGACCCGTGGTTCTATGTCTCCTGCGGGAGCGGCTGGTTCCACTATGAGGGAAGCTGGACCACCAAACTGGAAATCCCCTTTGGATATCTGAAGAGCTATGTGGAAAGGGTAGAAAGAGGAGAGAAGATCGAGAGGGACCTTCCTGCAATTGACAAGGCAAGGGCCGAACTGGCGGAAGAATACAAAAAACTCATCAAAACCGACGAGGACAGAAAAGCTTTCGACGATACTTACAAGGCTGTCCGCACGATCTATAAATATGCAGAGGATCATCTCTTCTGGGTTGAGCACTGGTTCCACACGATATGGTTTGACAAGGTGAGGGAGTTCGGCCGTCTCTTTGTGAAGTCCGGCATACTAAAGGACGTCAATGATATCTATCTCTTTAACCGATTTGAGGTCCCCAACCTCATAGAAGATATGGCAACGACATGGGCATTGGGCGAAGGCGTGCCTTCCGGGGCTAAATACTGGCAGGCCAAGGCGGAAAAGAGAAAGAAGATCCTGGAGGCGGCAAAGAAGTGGAATCCTATCCCTGCCCTTGGAACTCCGCCTGAAGAAATTGCCGAACCGTTTACGATCATGCTCTGGGGCATTACAACAGATAGGGTGAAGGAATGGATGAAGGGAGCCGCGATTGCTCCGGCAGATGTCACCGAGCTGAAAGGATTTGCTTCTTCTGCCGGTGTCGTTGAGGGAAAAGTGAGGGTCGTCAAACTCCTTGAGGAGATCACCAAAGTAGAACAGGGCGATATCCTTGTTTGCCCGACCACGAACCCTGCCTGGGCGCCCATTTTTACCAAGATCAAGGCCTCCATCACGGATATCGGCGGGCTAACCAGTCACGCCGCCATCGTATGCAGAGAGTATGGGGTTCCGTCTGTAACCGGAACAGGAATTGCGACCTCGGTGCTCAAGACAGGCGACACCGTGAAAGTGGATGGAAACACCGGAATTGTGAAAATATTGAAACGAGCTTAATCGAATGTAGAATGCGGATTGCGGATTGCGGATTTTCGGACCTATCAATTGCGGAATTCCGCAATCCCTGCCTGCGGCAGGCAGGCGAATTCCGCAATTTTTTAAACGGAGTTCATCATGCCATACACACTTTGGTTTGACAGGGCTGGGAAGGAAGCCCTTACTCTGGTCGGAGGCAAGAATGCAAGTCTGGGCGAATTGATCCGGGCCGGTATCCCGGTCCCACCCGGATTTTCTGTCACAACAGATGCTTATCTTGAATTTATCATAGGCAGCCTCAAAGACAGAATTGAGAAAATTCTTTCGCATATCGATCTTCAGGATATGACCTCCCTTGAAGAGGCAAGCGGAGTGATCCGAAAGGTGATGGCTCAAACCCCATTTTCTCAAAAGATGGAAGAAGAAATTGCTTCTAACTACGAAGCCCTTGCAAAAGTCTTCGATACACCCGACCTTCCGGTTGCGGTTCGTTCCAGCGCCACGGCAGAGGATCTTCCCGGAGCCAGTTTTGCGGGACAGCAAGACACCTTTCTCTGGATACAGGGGATAGAAGATGTTTTGGAAAAAATTAGACACTGTATGTCGAGCCTCTTTACACCGAGAGCCATATCTTACAGGGTGAAGATGGGATTTCCTCATGAGAAGGTTTTAATCAGCGTGGGCGTCCAGAAGATTGTCGATGCCCGGGCTGCAGGAGTAATGTTTACACTCAACCCTCTCAACGGAGATCCGTCAAAGGTGGTCATCGAAGGCAACTGGGGATTGGGAGAAACCGTCGTAGCCGGGCTCTGTAATCCCGATAAATTTGTCGTAGACAAGGTGACCATGGTGGTAGATAAGGAGATTTCTTTAAAAGGTGTGGAATGTATCTTCGATGGTAGGAGTAGAGAGGTCGTTCATGCCGACATCCCTCCCGATCGCCGGGAGATCCAGTGTATCGAAGACCAGGAAATTCTGGAGCTGGCAAGATATGCAAGAAAGATCGAGGATTATTACGGCTGTCCCCAGGACATCGAATGGGCGATCGACAAGCAAAAACCCTTCCCTTTCAATATCTTCATGGTCCAGAGTCGGCCGGAAACCGTCTGGAGCCAGAAGAGAAAAGAGCCCGTCCTCGGAAAGAAAAGCGTCTATGAGTTGCTCATGGAGAAGGCCTTATCGAGTGTCAAAATCGAAACCTGAAAATACGATGATTTAAAAAAGATATCAGCCCCGGGAAAATCTCTCGGGGCTTTCTCATTTTCAATCCGGGTGGCTGCCTCCCTTGCACGCCTTATTGAAATCTGTGCTCATTTGCCAAGAAAATAAAAAGGGATAGTACGAATGAGAGCGAATGATACGAATGGTTAGAGGCTGAAGTGGCGAATGGATAAATTGATACAAACCGGGAAACTTCCCGTCGATCTCCTGAAAAAAGTTTTGGAAAGATATTCCATCCTCGATCCCACCGTCGTCCTTGGACCAAAGATCGGTGAAGATGCGGCAGTCATCAACCCCAGAAAAGGGTCCAAACACTACTGGGTGATGACCTCCGATCCCATCACGTTCACGACAGAAGAGATCGGGTATTATGGGGTCGTGGTTAATCTCAACGACATTGCAACAAGAGGGGCGATTCCAAAATACTTCCTGGCCACCCTTCTCTTTCCGGAAGAAAAGTCGGATCGAAAACTCATCCATAAAGTCTTTGGCCAGATTCACAATGCCTGCCGACGCTTTGGGATCTCTTTCATCGGAGGCCACACGGAAATTACACCCGGCCTGGACAGAATCATCCTCTCCGGCCATATGATTGGCGAAGTGAAAAAGGAGAATCTGGTTAAAACAAGCGGAGCGAGCGCGGGAGACCTTCTCCTTCTGATCAAAGGGGTCTGTATCGAAGGAACGTCGATCATCGCCAGGGAAAAAGAAAAGGAGCTTTTGGCAAAAGGGTTCTCTCCTTCCTTCATAAAAAGGGCAAAATCGTTTATTTTCAAGCCGGGGATCGATGTTTTTAAAGCGGCCAGGATCGCATGTCGCCATGCCACCATCCACTCGATGCACGACCCAACCGAGGGAGGCCTGCTCAATGGGGTCATCGAGATGGCAATGGCCTCCGGGAAGGAATTTGAAATCGATCCGGAGGAGGTCTTGATCTATGAAGAATCGAACATTCTATGCCGTGAATTCGGATTAAACCCTCTGGGAACGATCGCATCAGGCGCGCTGCTCTTAACCGTCTCTCCACGTCATCTCCCTGCGCTCCGAAAGGCTTTTGGATCAGCTTCCATCCCTCTCCAGGTCATCGGCAGGGTCAAGCGGGGACCGGCAAGGGCGCTGACGGTGGAGGGAAAGGTCAAAAAAGAGCTGAAACCCATGCCTCGGGATGAGATTTTGAAAATTTATGAAAAACATAAAAGGGTCCAAGGAGTCCAGGGTCCAAGGGTTCGAGAAAAAATTTTTAAAAACTTGACCCCTCGAACCCTTGAATCCTCGAACCCTGTTTGGAGTTCTGATGAGCAAACATAAATCTTTCCTGGGTCTTTCAAAGAACGTCAGGAGTCTTGGCTGGGTCAGCCTTTTTAACGACATCTCGAGTGAGATGATCTATCCCCTCCTTCCCCTCTTCCTGAATACGGTGCTGGGAGCGGGAGTTGTCTTCATCGGTCTCATTGAGGGAATCGCGGAGAGCGTCTCCAGCTTTCTAAAACTCTTCTCCGGCTGGGTCTCCGACCGCTTTCGAAAGAGAAAAGGCCTCATCCTTTTCGGATATTTCGTCGCCTCTATCACCAGGCCCTTCATCGGAATGGCGACTTCGGCCTATCATGTCCTCTTTCTCCGTTTTTTTGACCGTATCGGCAAAGGGGTAAGGTCTTCGCCACGGGACGCCCTGCTCTCCCAGTCCTGCGGTCAAGAAGAAAGGGGCAGGGCCTTTGGCTTTCAGAGGGCCATGGACCATGCCGGGGCCATGACAGGGCCTCTCATCGCCTCCCTGCTGATGGCGGTCTTTACAAAGGACCTCCGGGTCATCTTTGTCCTTGCCTTTGTTCCAGCCCTGGCCTGTCTCTGGATCCTCTGGCGGGGAGTGACGGATCTTCCCCCTGCCCAAAAATCGAGACATGACGAATCGAAACCCTCTTCTCCTCCTCAGCTCAACTGGAAGGGATGGGACAGGAGGTTCAAATACTTTCTTCTCATCATCACCCTTTTCACCCTCGGCAATTCGAGCGATGCCTTCCTCCTTCTTCGGGCTCAGGACCTCGGCCTCAACGTGATCACCATTCCCATCCTCTGGTTTGCCTTCCACCTTTCAAAAACGGCCTTCTCCGTGCCGGGAGGCGCCCTTTCCGATCGAATCGGCCGAAGAAAGGTGATGATCCTTTCCTGGATCGTCTATGGCCTGGTCTATTTAGGATTTGCTCATGCCTCCGATGCATACCAGGTCTGGATCCTCTTCATCGTATACGGACTTTTTTATGGTCTTTCGGAGGGGACCGAAAAGGCCTGGGTCGCCGACCTAGTGGAGGAGTCAAAAAGGGGAACAGCCTATGGAGCCTACCATTTCTGCATCGGGATCGCCGCTCTTCCGGCAAGCCTTCTGATGGGGCTGATCTGGAAAGCGATCGGAGTTCAGTGGGCCTTCACCTTCGGCGCTATCATGGCCTTGATCGCCGCTCTTTTAACAATCGTCTTAATGGAAAGCGACCAAAAAGAAAAAAAAGCCTAAAACATCATATCCTTTTCATGATGAAAACCTCTGAGGCTTCGGATGATTAAGGCTTCCTATGAAGTCGAACAGATTCGCAGGGCCGCCCGAATTCTCCATAACGGATTGGGGCTGGAGATTGACGAATATCCGATTCTCGCCCCGCGATTCAGCCAGAGGCTCGATGCCGGAATGGTCATTGCGCTGGAGCCCATGTTCGTTTTCCCGGGCAAAGGGATCATCGGCCTGGAGGACGACTATCTTATAACGGAAACAGGAGCCGAAAGGCTAACCCTCACCGACCAAACCCTCATCAAAATCTAATTCGTATCAATTTAGCCTTTTGAAAAAAAGAATCTTAAAACCCAAGAAATCAAAAGAATCACCCTAAAATCCCCTCGGTTTCGAGTCGCAACGACCTTGATCCCCCTCGGTTGCGAGTCGAAGCGACTTTTTCTAAGGGGGAAATCATGGTCTCCTCCCTTTGTAAAAAGGAGGTAAGGAGGGATTTTCAAAAAGTTC
>JAGVBT010000077.1 GCA_020059605.1 Deltaproteobacteria bacterium | reverse complement strand
GCAACCCAGCGCAACCCCATAGGAGAAAGGGTAGTAGATAATTCGCAGGGTCTCGGTAAGTTCTCCGGTCTGCCGCAGGATCATCGACCATTCGGACATTCGCCATGCTGCCCATGCAAAGAATATGACGCAGACAAGACTGTTTACGCTGTCTAAAACCCTTCTAACCCTTTCAGGGAAAAAACTCACCACCAGATCAACAGAAATGTGTCCCCGCCTCAATTGCGTATAACCAAGGGAAAAGGCGGCCACGACCGAACTGAAAAGGCCAACGAGCTCGACGCTGCCGGTAATGGGGACCCAGACACCTCGCAGAAATATGTCTGCACATGTGAGAAGCACCATTCCCACCATGAAACCACCTGCTATGTAAACAAGCAGTTTATTTAAACTCTGGCTAATCCGATCAAGGAATTCCATCAGAGCCCTCCTCAGCGTTTGTCTGCTGAGATCTTTGGAAAAAGCCATTCTCAATTTTTGAGGGATTGCAGATCCTTAAGTTAGCAATCCGCAATCCCTCCCTCGTTGAAAGAGCCCTTGCTCGCGGAAAATCTATCTGCTGGTCAGCCGGACAGTCTATATCCTTCCGAATGCGAGCGAAAGTTTCAGGGGCCGCCATTATGATCCGGAATATTTTTTCGTGAGATTCTTGATGTCTTCAATGATCTTTTCAGCGGGTAATCCTTTTGCTTTCGCCTCTCCAATCCATTGGCTGATGATCGGCTCGAGGAGCTTATCCCATTTGGCTTTATCTTCCTTCGAAAGCTTAATAATTTCAATATTATAGTTCTTCTTCGACCAGTCAATGGATTCGTTCACGTGGTTATCCATGTAGACGCCAGTCCACTCCGCCTGTTCAACCCGCATATCGTCCATTACCTTTTGAACGTCTTTTGGCAATTTGTTCCACGAATTGATATTCATGACCACGGAGAAAGGATACATTCCAGCATCGGTCATTGTCACATATCTGCATAGCTCTGCGTATTTAAAATCCTTCATGACTTCAAGGGCGGTGAACAAACCCTGAACAACCCCTTTTTGCAGCGCGTCAGGGGTCTCCGGCATCGGCATCCCCACGGGATTGGCGCCCCATGCTTTGAGAATGTCTACTGCCGGCCCGGAAGCCCTGAGAGGCAATCCTTTGATATCATCGAGAGTTCTGACCGGCTTTTTGGACATGATATTGGATGGAGCCGTGTTGAACATGGTGATCACCTTGACCTTGGCGAACTCTTCTGGCTTATACTTCTCATAGATGTCCCAAAGAACCAGGCTCCCAACTTTCGCGTTAGGTATTCCAAGAGGCAATCCAGTGGCATTTGTGACGATAAAACGTCCAGGCTGATAGGCCATACAGAGGTTTCCGATGTCAGCCGTGCCTGCTATGACACCATCCATCATGTTCTTCGCGTCAAGCAAGGTACCCCCGGGGAATGTCTTGATCGCGACTTTGCCATTGGTGCGTTTTTCGACCTCTGTTTTCCATCTCTCCATCTGGACGCAGGGAAACGTCGGAGCAGGAGGAAAATTAGCGTAGTTTAGGTTTATAGCAGCAGCAGAAACCGCCCGGGGCATGCCCAAAGCTCCAAGAATCGCTATGACAAATACACCGGCGAAAAACAAAGCTAAGGCTTTCCTCATAATAATCACCCTCCTTACAGTCCTTAAGGTTAGAAGATCCCGCTGCCAACCAGCAACGCCCGTGAACGCGACTCAAAAATAATGACTCCTCCTTTTTCCTTTCTTCCTATCCCTCCTTTCATCTCTCCTGATGCGATCAGGATAGTTTTGCCTCCAAGCTGCTCTATAAGATCGACAGCTATTCCCGGTCGGACAACAATCCTCTCGCTCAATATTACCGGATTAGATCACTTGATAACTTGTTGCCCATATCCCAGAATGCCATCGATCCTAACCAGGAATCGATTGAATACAGATGTAACCCGGATAACCTCCTTAGTCGCTTCGTGCAACCATCCTGCCGGCTTATTAAAAGGGCAGACACGGATACAGTTAGAACAGTGGCTCTTGTTTTTCTCCCACCACGACAAGCAGTTCATGGCCTTTACCGGCCATTTTAGAACATGGATGCTGTTTGATTCATCCCACGCCTTATCTGTTCTCTCCCCCCCCATAAGTGCGTGGCTGGGACATTTTTCGGCGCAAATTTCGCATCTCTCACAAAAGGCTTGCACTCCCATGTCAATCGGGGTGTCCACCTCTAGGGGAAGATCCGTAAATACCTTGCAAATTCTCACCCTTGGACCGAACTTCTTCGTTATGAGTTGACCGTTCCGGCCCAGTTCACCAAGCCCAGCATCGATCGCTAAAGGAATGTTCAATCCATAATCATTGCCGGAAGGCAGGGCATGATAACCCAGCTGCCGTATAAAAGTCGCTACCGAAGGAGCGATAAATGCCATTTTGGCATAACCCAAAATAGTGGCCGCGTCGACAGCCGGACTTCGCTTAAGGTCTTCATAATCCATTTCTATGGCCATGACGACGGCATACTCGAACCAGGAAGGTATTTCGATGGGATCCCCTGCCTTGGCTCTCCCACCGGAATAAAAGGCATTGTAATCCCCCCAATGTGAATAGACCCACATCGGGTTCACTTTACAGATTCCCACCAGATCAGCTCCAAACCACCTGGCCGCAGCCCTCACCTGTTCGGTCATTTTTCTTTTGTCCGAAATATCAACTCTTGCCCCCGCAATATCGCCGTCCCTTGAGTAAAGGTTTTCTCTCACCAGATAGTCGATCGTTCTACCCGCCCAAGCAAGGGCATAGTCCTTTCTCTCATATCCCTTCTTGGCCTTTTCAGACGCTGGCTTTCCTTTAACGAATTGATCTGTAGATGAACCTTCCCCATTTCCCTCTTTGCTCTTCTGCTTAAGGTATTGTCTGTGATACCGGGAAAAGCCGCTGTTCCGGTCATCGAAACGGTAAATAGGTCCAGTAAGGTGATCTTGATAGGTTGGCTTTTTCGGGGCCATTAATCAGGCTCCAGCTTCACTTTTGTATGAGTCCAGTCTTCATTTGGAGACTCGGGGTGTGTGGCCGGATCGGAATAGCACTGCGATCCTAATATCTTCCTCGTTCGTCTGTCAAGACAAGTTCGGCTGATACGTTCGGTTGCAATCCGACCCCGTTTGGAAATCCACCAGACCCCGGTTCTACAACACGGGGGACCAAATAAGGATTCCCACTTAGTGGTCCTCAGAATTTTTCTTCTTTCTTCTCCAGGGACTTCAAGATGATCCTTTGTCCCCTCAGGATGTGTTTTCTTATCAGGGTTTCCACGCGATCTGCGTCCCTTTTTCTCAACGCAACCAAGAGTACCCCGTGAGTGCTGATGCTCACCTGTGCGTTTTTTGCCTCTCTCAGAATCATTCTGCGAAACCGGTAGGTTTGGTCCTGCAGGTTATTGATCATTTCGATCAATTTCGGTCTTCGACTTAGGGAGTATAAAACATCGTGGAACTCGGTATTGATTCTTGCAAGGTCTTCCAGTTTGCTGTTCCTTAGCTTTCTTTGTGCTTCTTCGTGTTTTTCCTCTAGCTCCCGAAGATCGCCATCCTGATAAGAAATAGTCGCTATCCTTCCGGCGTAGCTTTCCAAAATGCTCCTGATTCCAAATATATCCTCGATCTCCTTTCTCGTCAAACTGGCGACCGTGTACCCTCCTTGTATCGTAGGAGTAGCTAACCCCTCCCTCTCCAACTTGTGCAAGGCCTCTCTTACAGGGGT
>JAGVBT010000141.1 GCA_020059605.1 Deltaproteobacteria bacterium | reverse complement strand
TTTGAGACATTCAAAAGCCGAATGGGAGGCGACATCCCGGCCAACAGCGAATGGATTTCTCTGCCGGGGCAAACTGTGGCTTCAGGAGAGCACCCCGGAACAATTGAAAGGTGAGGATAGATGAGATTTTTGAAAGGAAAAAATAAGTGAACGAATTCAACAACGTCCCCCGGGTGCGTTAGAAATCCGGAGGTAGAGAGGGCCTCTTACTCTGACGAAACGGTGTGGATAGACAAGGCTCAAGCCACGGGTTTCAAAGGTGTGCCAGAAGATGTTTGGAACTTTCATGTTGGTGGCTATCAAGTCTGCGAGAAATGGCTCAAAGATCGCAAGGGCCGCCGCTTGACCAAGGACAACATTGAACACTACCAGAAAGTCGTCGTCGCCCTTAACGAAACCATCCGCCTCATGGATGAAATTGACAAAGTAATCGAAAAACACGGCGGCTGGCCCGGCGCATTTATCTCTTCAAACGTAAGGTAAATGAAAGAAATGGGAAGTGTATCTACAAATTTAACTGAGATTGCTGAACTCTCAAGGAGGCATTGGCCTAAATACTATGCGCTTCTGCTTGCAGAAATCCTTTCATCTATATTGGCTACTATCATTCTTATTGTCGTGAACCCTGAAAATACAGTTAAACTCATAACATATATCGTTGTTTGGGGAATTACATATACTATCTGGTGGTATACAAATCGCCTCCCCAAGACTAGGAAAGGTAAGGTTGGCTTCCTAATCAGCATAGCAGCGGGTGAAGAAACTGAACGCAAGAAAATCATGGAGGATTTTGTAACCACCCTTCATGAACTTCTCAAGGGCGGCGCTTCGGGTCATTCCTTCCAGTTGATAAAGGTTCCAGAGCACATTGCAGAAAAAATTGTGGATATCGATGATGCTCAAAGGTTGCGTATTAAGTGTCGTGCTCACTTTGTGGTTTATGGACGGGTTCGACTTAGACCGGTTGGTGGAAGAGAGGAACATTTGCTCCACTTAGAAGGAATTGTAGCACACAAACCCATATCTAATGTAGTAAGTCAAAAACTTTCCGGCGAATTTGCAGAACTCCTGCCGAGACGTGTTAGGATCGCGACCGAGAATGATGTCTTTTCCTTTGCATTCACATCAGAGTGGATCAACTGCGTATCGAAGTATATCATCGGAATCGCTGCTGCTTGCTCAGGAGACCTAAACTACGCTGAGAAACTTCATAATGATGTGCAACAACTCTTGGATGGGCAAGATCAGAGTTTCCCAATCTTTGCAAAGCTAAAACAAAGGGTTCCACAGCGTTTAGCCGAAATCAACCATGCACGGGCAAGCATAGCCTGTAACCGCTGGGTTAAGACTCGCGATCCTATCGATATGGAAGCAGTAGGACAACACTTGGATAGAATCCCACAATTCTATGCTAATGATTACGGTGTACTCCTTCTTAAATCCATCTTCCTGTTTGTTAAATACCGTGACGTGAAGGGAGCAATAGCAGCCTTAAAAAAGTGTAAAGGTGTTTCAGAGGGAACCTGGCAGTATAACTTGGGTTTTTTGTATGCTTACATTAATGACCTCAAACGAGCCATTCAGCGCTATCGCAATGCGATGGATCTACCCATTGAACCCCAAACCGTTGCACAAATCGAGGAGTTTATCTGCTGGCTGCTTGGTGAGGAACCTCAGAAGTATCAGCTTCACTACTGTTTGGGTTTCATTAACTGGAAAATTAAGGGAGACAAAACACAAGCTATAAAAGATTTTGAAGCCTTCCTCTCGCAGGGAAACGAGAATGAGTTTACTATAGAGCGCGAGTTAGCAGGAAAGTGGATTCAAGAAATCCAGCATGGTGACAATTAGAAAATTAAACAAATGGATGGAAAATGAGGGTGGCCATTTAAAAACTAAGGGATACTTCCCATATTTAAAGGAAGGGAGAAAGAAAAAAGAGGATAGTTGGTAAGTTATGAACCAAAGAAGCAGAAGGCTTAGGGGAGCGAACACTCCGGAGCAGCGTTCTTCAACGGAATCCTCTATTGATTTAGAAAAGAAAGGAGGAATGCCTATGGAGATAAAAAATAATACGGCCGCTCCCCAGTTTAAAATTAACTGGAAGCATTTATCCCTGGTTGTATTACACTTTGTTGTTTTTGTTCTTTCGACAATTAGCCAAGAGTTCATAACAACGGAGGGTGCCGCCAGGGCGCTGCCCTAAGCCTTTTCCAAGGTAGAAAATCTTCTGGGAGAGCTAAAATTGAGGGCGATAAAAACTCAGGACACTTCCCATATTTAAAGGAGGGGAACAATGGGAAAGAAAACTGTGAAGTTTAGTGGAGAAGGGATTTTAAATCTTCCAAATGACAAACCAGCTCTTTACAAAATTCTCACTTTGAATGATAACAACAACTACACAGGGGTTGCCCAGCGTGGTCGGGTTCGCGAAAGAATTATGGAACATCTCGGCGAAATCCCCGGTGCGAAAGTAAGAATTGAACAAATGAAAAGCATTGGGGAATCACAGGAGAAAGAAAGCCGGGTCATCAGGCGATCACCCCCAAATACAATAAACAGAAATAGGATCACGGAGATCAATCCTTGATAGACTGGTTGGTAAAATAAGTAGCAGGGCAGGAAAATCCGAGGCAGAAATCTAGCGTCTGGAACAAACGATTTTAGACAGGGCCTTTCGCGGGGCTGTAAAGATGGCAGAGTTAGGCAGAAATGAATGTTGGAAATAAACTTGACGTTTTATTGGAAATTGCATTGAACAGCTTGTCAATACAACAGGAGTATAATTCTCATGATTCCTAAAGTTAAAGCCAGAATCATAGATGTGCCAATATATTGTATGCATCAACTAAGTTTATCTAATTATTCTTTCTGAAATTTAAGATTTAATTATCTTCCTTTTTATGATATTTTGGTTTAACTTGAATATTAAAAGTATTTGACGAGGAGACCAATAATGTTGACCCGTATGAAGGTATCCGGTTTTAAGAATCTTGTTGATGTAGACGTTAGCTTCGGCCCATTCACCTGTATAGCCGGAGTTAACGGTACAGGTAAATCTAACTTATTCGATGCAATAAAATTCTTAAGTACCCTTGCTGACCGCCCTCTAATAGATACTGCTCTATCAGTCAGAGACGAAGGCAGTAAGACCAAAAATATAAGAGGCATCTTTCATCATGTTGGTGAAAATTATGCGGATGAGATGTCCTTTGAAGCAGAAATGATTGTTCCATTCGAAGGAGTAGACGATCTTGGACAGAAAGCAACGGCCAGCATCACTTTTCTCAAATACTCTGTGATAATTGCATACGAACAAGCTGATACGGAAATTTCATTAGGAGACCTTAAACTAAAGAAAGAAGAATTGGTTAGGATAAACTTGAAGGAAGCCACTCGACACCTAGAGTTTTCTCACCGTTTACTTTGGCGTAAATCCGCAGTGCGAGGACGAAGAGTCCCACCGTTTATTTCAACCGAAATCCAAGATTCTGGCAATCTTATTAAACTTCATCAAGATGGAAGCAGGGGTAGAACATTATCGCGGTTAGCAATGAATCTTCCTCGTACCGTTCTATCTGTTGCTAATGCGGCTGAAAGCCCCACTGCCCTTTTGGCAAGGAGGGAAATGCAATCATGGAGATTACTTCAATTGGAACCTTCTTCTTTGCGGAAACCAGATGAATTTAATGCCCCGCAAAAATTGGGAGCCGACGGTTCGCATCTGGCCGCAACTTTATATCGGCTCGCAAGACATCACAAGAATAATATTAAAACACAACATTCTAGGGGATTAGCTAAGTCGGTTTATGGACAGGTGGCAAATCGCTTAGCTGAACTTATTGATGACGTTTATGATGTATCTGTTGACCATGATGAGAAACGCGAATTGCTAACGTTGATGGTCACTGATCGAGATAAGACCCGTCATCCTGCTCAAGCACTTTCGGATGGAACCCTCCGGTTTCTGGCTCTATCTGTTCTTGAATTAGATCCAGAATTATATGGCCTCATATGTTTGGAAGAACCAGAAAACGGGATTCATCCTGAACGTATTCCAGCTATGCTTAGGCTTTTGCAGGACATTACGACAGATGTTGAAGAAGAAATTAGCCCAGACAACCCTCTCCGTCAAGTGATTGTCAACACACACTCGCCAGCTGTCGTAGGCCAAGTACCAGATGATAGCTTGTTGGTTTCTGAATTGATAGAAAAAGTAAAAGATGGGCATAGCTTTAAGAGTGCGGCATTTAGCTTTTTACCTGATACTTGGAGAGCAAAATCTTCTGGAGGTAAACACATTGTTTCAAAGGGCAAATTGCTTTCTTATCTTAACCCGATTGAGGATATTGATGTTCATCAGAGAGGTCGCTTAAAAAGTCCTATAATAGGGAAGAAACGCGTTGCCGATAGGGAAGATCTCCAACTCCTCCTCCCTTTTCCGAAAGTATGAAATGTGCACTATTCATTATACATTACTATCAGATGGCAGTTCGGACAAAGCACTTATTCCCATAATAACTTGGTTATTGCGACATTACTTTGATAATTGCGCAATCCATTCTGATTATGCAGACCTCCGGAGGCTACCGAGGCCACCAAAAACCCTACCAAAACGGATTAGTACCGCGATAGAGTTGTTTCCTTGTAATCTTCTGTTTGTACACCGGGATGCCGAAAATCAGACTTATCAATTGCGTAAAAACGAAATAGAACATGCAATATCTGAGGTTTCAGAGGCAATAACTTTACCACACATAATTTGCGTTATTCCTGTTCGAATGGGAGAAGCTTGGTTGTTATTCGATGAGGGTGGGATTCGTAAAGCCTCTGGAAATCCGAATGGACGTATTCGATTGGAACTTCCGGACATTGCTAACCTTGAAACCTTACGGAATCCTAAAAAAATCCTTTACGAGTTACTTCGAAGAGCCAGCGAGCTTAAGGGACGTCGCCTAAAAAAATTAAATACAGATAAGTGTGTTCATTTGGTGGCAGAATTTGTTCAAGACTTTACGCCACTTCGGCAATTACCTGCTTTCACAGCTCTGGAATCAGATGTACAAGTAAATTCAGGAAGAGCGGAGTAGGTAGGGGCTCTGGGGTCGGACCAAGTTAACTGCTTGATGGAATTAATATTGAAATATGAGGGACGTTCATGCGGAGCGTGCCTGATGATCTTAAGGAAAGGTACGGGCATCCATAAAAAAGTTGGCCCTGATTTTTTGGCGAAACCCTTCGCGACCTTAAAGAAAAAAAGGAGTGGGAATACGGTGAATGCTGAACAGATCGCCTGAAAGGGAAACCACCTCATCAAACATTTACCAAGATTTTGGTTTGGCTACGGGGTCAGGCTTGGGATATTTCAATTTGGTATCATCCATAAAAAAGTTGGCCCTCCTAACAAAAGATCGCCAAGGGCATGGCGCATAGCGTTATTACCCAATCGTAAGGAGTGAGGCGCAAGATGTAAAAGACTGGTGGGGACGTACTTAAGTTATTTAAGAATATTGCCTCCGAATTGTTTCGCCGCCGAACCTCCCAATTGAAGAGCATGCGACAAAGGGAGGAGGATCGAGGGGCAGGTCTTTAAGCTTGAAAAACCAATTGTAAAAAAGGAGAATTCCAATGCCAAGAAGGCCACGAATAGCATCAAAAGGGACATGCGCACTTTGTAAATCTGAATTTGGTAAATCGGCCATGACAAGACATCTGAAGTCATGTATAGAAAAAAACCTGATTGATGAGAAATTTACCCAGGGGTCAACCTCTTTGCTAAAATTCTTTCATCTCCTTGTAGAAGGGCATAATCTGCCGGAATACTGGATGCATCTTAAAGTATCAAGCCATGCACGTTTTGAAGATTTGGACCATTTTCTCAGGGAGATATGGCTCGAATGTTGTGGTCATATGAGCGCTTTTCGCATTGGAAGAGAAGAAATAAAAAAAAGCAAGAGACTTGAGTATGTTTTGCATCCTGGAATGCGATTAAACTATGAATATGATTTTGGCAGTACCACAGAACTTATGCTAAAAGTTTTTTCCGAGTTTAAAAGCAATATAAAAACGGGTGACCTGGAGATCCTTGCAAGGAATGATCCACCCCAGATTAAATGCTCAAATTGCGATAATCTGGCCACACGCATCTGCACAGAATGTATTTATGAGGATGCAGGATGGTTTTGTGATGACTGTGCGGAGGATCACAAATGCGGTGAAGATATGCTGCTTCCTGTAGTTAATTCACCTCGAACTGGAGTGTGCGGATATGTGGGGTAGTCTTGTAGGTGAAAAGCCTGATCGGGTAGCCGTTAGCCACGGGCCTGAAATCGAGCCTTGGAGGTGTTCTGGTACAACACAAGACTGGCGGGGACGTATTTAAGTTGTCTAAGAATATCGCCTCCGAATTGTTTCGCCGCCGCACTTCACAATTGAAGAGCATGCGACAAAGGAGAATGTTTTTATGAATAATCCAAGATTGCAGTTGAAGAATGTTGGACAGATTGAAGACGCAGATGTTGAGTTCGGAGATCTTACGGTTCTTGTTGGACCCCAGGCAACAGGAAAGAGCATTTTCCTCCAATTCCTCAGACTTTTATTGGATACAGGATATGTGATCGACGAGATGGGGACACATGGGCTGGTATGGAATAAGGATATCGGTCATTTTCTCGATATTTATCTCGGTGAAGGAATGCATGATGTATGGCGCATTGGAGATAACAGCAGTGCTATCATATACAACGGTGAACCGCTTGAATTATCCACTCTCATTCAACGTCGAAGAAGAAGTAAAAAGGAATCCCTGTTTTTTATTCCTGCCCAGAGAGTATTAACACTTGGAAGAGGGTGGCCGCGTCCTTTTTCTGATTATGGGGCAAGCGATCCATTCTCTGTCCGTGATTTCAGTGAAAAAATCCGCTTGCTCATGGAGACTGGTTGGGGCCGCGGTGAGGGGGGTGAAATTTTTCCGCAAACTCGCCGCCTTAAGAACGAACTCCGAAAGATACTGGATCGTACGGTATTTCATGGCTTTGGGTTGCGTGTGGACACCTATGGTTCACAGAAAAGACTCGTTCTCAAGGCTAAAGAGGCTGATTCTACATTGCCTTTTATGGTGTGGTCTGCCGGACAGCGAGAGTTTGTCCCTCTATTGATGGGATTCTACTGGCTTCTTCCTCCCACCAAGGTATCCCGTCGGCAGGACGTCGAATGGGTTGTCATCGAAGAGCCGGAAGCCGGCTTACATCCGAACGCTATTTCTGCCGTTTTGCTGTTGATCCTGGATCTTCTTGCAAGAGGCTACCGAGTTTGTCTTTCAACGCATTCGCCCCATGTCCTCGATGTCGTATGGGCATTAAAGGTAATACGGGACCATCAAGCGCCTTCGGTCAGGATTCTTGATCTCTTCAATGCACGAAAAACAGATCCTATGAAGGAAATGGCAGATGCGGTCCTTGGAAAAATTGCGCGTGTGTATTATTTCGATCAGAAAACAGGTTGCACTCATGATATTTCCGGTCTGGACCCCGGTTCAAAGGAAGCATCTGAGGCAGGATGGGGTGGGCTCAGTGAATTCAGTGGACATGTGGCCGACGTAGTGGCGAATGTTGTTAATGCCCGAGGGTAAATAGATCATGAGATTTCAAGATGCGGTGGCTAACTCAAATGACGTGAGAGATTGTTACCAGGCCGGACTCCAAGCTCTTTTAGAAAGAGACCGGAACAGATTGTCATGTAATGATCCTCGGGAAATCACTGGTAGTCTGCATCTGGATGATGTAGTAGCACATTTATATCCTAATGCCACCCGCTGGGATTATGGAATCGGTATTAAGAGGACAGAGGCGAGAGACGAAGCGATCTGGGTAGAAGTGCATCCCGCCGACGCAAACCAAATACAAAAAACAGAAGGGATAGGAGGGACGTTCATGCGGGGCGTGCCGGATGATTTTTGGGAAAACTGCGGGTGTCCAGGCAGATTTGAACCACCCACATGACTGCCACGAAAAAAGGATGGGGATTCTAAAGGGTTTTTTTGTTATAATTGATTTAGAATAAGCAACAAGGAGGTATTTATGTCCGTTGCTATAAAGTTCGACATGCCTGAAACTGTGTTTTCGGCAATTCGCAAGAGCCCCTCTGAATTCGCAGCCGAGATGCGCCTCGCTGCAGCCGTTAAATGGTATGAAATGGGGGTTGTATCGCAAGAAAAGGCTGCAGAAATCGCTGGCCTCACACGGGCCGATTTCATATTTTCGCTGGCTCGCTTTGAAGTCTCCCCCTTCCAGTCCTCAGCCAATGAAATAATGGAAGACGTGCGCAATGCCGATTAATCGTGTTGTCGTCAATGCTTCTCCGCTTATCTGCTTGTTTAAAAGCGGCCTCACAGATTTGCTTCCTACATTGTTCGAGGACATCATTGTTCCTGATGCTGTGGTCAAGGAAGTCATGGCAAAGGGAGCAATGGATTTTTCTGCTCAAACCTTAATTTCTAATAACTGGATACAGCAAATCGGTAATATTACTATCGATCCTCGTGTAGCGTCATGGGATTTGGGAGATGGGGAAAGCGCCGTCCTTTCATTTGCCTTGAAGAACCCAGAATATTTTGCGGTTATGGATGACCGGGAAGCAAGGCGTTGTGCTACATCCCTCCAGTGCCATTGTATTGGGACCCTCGGAATAGTCCTTCTTGGTAAAAAAAGGGGAATCATCAGTTCGGTTCGGGAGACTCTTGTGAAGATTCAAAATGCCGGACTTTGGATTTCAGATTCTCTTGTAAGCGAGATCTGCCGTAATGTGGGAGAAAAGTAGTTTGGAAGATAGAGTATCAGGTCTACAATTTTTACTGATTATATCGTCAGAAATCGGGGACGGGTTCACATTATGGGTTAACCATAGCACTTCAGGAGAACGGGGATGCCTCCTGGTTAGGTAAGGGAGTCTATGTCGGGAAAGAGAAAGATGGAATTATATGAACGTGTCCGGCAGATTCTGGAATCGGCCAGGCGGGTGGCCGCACGTTCGGTAAACACCGCACAGGTGGTCGCCAACTGGCTGATCGGGCAGGAGATCGTTGAGGAGGAACAGAAAGGACAACGAAGAGCGGGTTACGGCGAGGGACTCATTCGTGATCTATCAGCGCAGCTGAGCTCCAAGTATGGATCTGGTTACAATCTGGAAAATCTGAAGTTTTTCAGGAAGTTCTACTTCGAATATCCCCAATTAATTGCTGGTCCAAAAGGCTACGCAGTGCGTAGCCAATCTTATTGGGAGCTTCTTTAATATTGGGAGTTTCCAAAATGCTATCCATAGGAGCGAAGGGGAGATCGGTGGCATTTGGTAAAGAGCAGGTCCACAATTCATTAAGCATGAAAAACAAGGAGGCCGTATGGGAGAGATTGTTCACACGTCACGAATCAGAATCGTAAGGGAAAAAGGTCCGACAAGAAGAGCCATGGTCGAGGGATTCGATGAGCCCATCTATTATGGGGTTCACGGGGGGATCAAGAGGTTCTATAAAATAGAACCGGAAAAAGAACACGCGGCCACGCTTGACCATATTGTCGCGGCCACAGCAGCCTGAATGATGGGGACCCTGGCCAGGTTCCTGGCCGAACAACAGATTCCCACCCCGGAAGACCTTTACCAGGCGGAAGTTGAAGGGGATATCGAAAATGTCAGCAATGTTCTGAAGATCACCCGGATTAGAGTCAAATACCATTTGAAGGTGCCTTCAGGAAAATCACGGGAGGCCAGGGAAGCCTTCTCTTCCTACCTGACTTCCTGCCCTGCGGCCCAGAGCGTGATTGGCTGTATCCATATCAAGGATGACCTCTTGATGGAGGAAATGGCCGCATAGGGAAAAAGGGACGGACATGAGGGACGTTCATGCGGGGCGTGCCTGATGATCTTAGGGAAAGGTGCGGGCCTCCATAATAAATCTGGCCGGTTCTAAAAAAAAGATGGCGAGATGAGGAGATAGGTAGTAGAGAATAAATGAATGGTAATGATCAACGGGGTTTAAGATTAAAAGAATCTTTGAAGGAAGAGGGGACTGCAAGGGGAGGGGAGAAATTAAGATATGGAGTTCGGGTTCATTTCGTGCTATCCTATTCCATAGATGTGGAGGCAGGTATGAAAACTCTCAACCGAATTACTTTTAATTCGGGCGTCATGGGCGGCAAGCCATGCATTCGCGGGCTCCGTGTCACGGCGGGGACAATTGTTGGTCTCATGGCATCCGGACGGACCAAGGATGAGATTCTGAAGTTATACCCATACCTGGAGCCGGAAGACATCGACCAAGCCCTTGCCTACGCCGCATGGCGGGTTGAGGAGATAGACGTTCCGGTCATTACTGCATGAAGATTCTAATCGATATGAATCTTTCCCCTTCACGGGTGTCAGTGTTGGAAGAAGCGGGACATATCGCCTCCCATTGGTCAACCGTCGGCTCGTTGAATGCTTCTGATCGCGAGATTTTGTTATGGACTAAAACAAATGGTTATCTGCTGTTCACCCATGACCTCGACTTCGGAGCAATCCTTGCTGTCACTGAAGCCGAGGGTCCAAGCGTTATCCAAATCAGAACACAAGACATCTCTCCTCACCATGCAAAGGATTTGCTCCTCAACATCCTTCATAAGTTTGCCGAGAATCTTCGGCAAGGGGCCTTGATTTCGGTGGATGAGGAAAAATCAAGAGTTCGTTTGCTTCCCCTAAGCCGAGAAAAAACAGATTAGGACATCTATCGAAACCATAGCCTGGAGGTAAGATCGGGGATGTTTGACATTGGCAGATAACCATCACACTTCTGGAGACTAATCATCACGCAATATACCTTCAATCCAATATTCCAATATTCCGGCATTTCCGGAAGAGCTCTTTCTGTTTAGCGGCCATCTTCCGAGCTTCTTTCTTTGTTCCCTCATGTTCGTATCCGAGAAGGTGAAGAATTCCATGAATCACGAGAAGGGTGATCATCTCCATCTCGTTCAAACCCGACTGCTTTGACTGGCGCTTGGCCGTTTCGATGGAGATGACGAGATCGCCAAGGAGGTGAGGGTGGAGTGATGAATACTCTCCCTCTCTCATGGAGAAGGCAAGGACATTGGTGGGTTTGTCCCGGCCGAGGAAGCGATGGTTCAGTTCCTGAATCTGTTTGTCGTCAACCAGCAGGAGGCTGAGCTCGGCCTCAGGAAGTCCCAAGTCGGCCAATATCCTTTTGACCACCCTTCTTATCTTTTTTTGGTCTAAAGGGATAGGTCTTTGTCGATTTCGGATCCAGATCTTCATGGTTCTTCTTTCTATTGGGCTCCAGGGAGGGAAGAATCGGGTATTCGATCCTCTTGTGGAAGAAGGCGTTCAGGATGGGGTTAAAACTTTCTTCGATCTTTTGAAGGTCCCTCAGCGTCAATTCGCAATTCTCGAGCTGTCCATCCAGAAAGATTTTTTGGATCTTGCCCTGCACCAGCCCCTTGATTCTCGACGGGGTGGGCTCGGAGAGGGTGCGGGTAGCGGCTTCTACGGCATCGGCCAGCATAACGATTCCCGCCTCCTTGGTTTGAGGCTTGGGGCCGGGATAGCGAAAATCCTCCTCATCAATCGAATCCATTTCGGGATTCTCCTTCTCCTTTGCTTTCTGATAAAAGAAGGTGATCAGGCTCGTCCCGTGATGTTGCTGGATAATGTGAATGATCCGTTCCCCGATACGGTTTTCCCGGGCCATCTCCACCCCGTCCTTCACATGGGAGGCGAGAATGAGACTGGACATGGTGGGCGTGAGATGGTCATGCTTGCTTTCCCTGCCCCCGGCATTTTCAATGAAGTAAAGAGGCTTTTTCAACTTCCCGATGTCGTGGTAATAGGCGCTGACTCTGGCGAGCAAAGGGTTGGCGGCAATCGATTTGGCCCCTGCCTCGGCCAGGCTGGCGACAAAGATGCTGTGGTGATAGGTGCCGGGCGCCTGGAGGATGAGGTCCTTCAGAAGGGGATTGTCCATGTTGGCCAGCTCGAGCAGTTTGATATCGGTGGTATAACCGAACAGGCTCTCAACAATGGGAGTCATTCCCAGGACCAGGACGGAAGCGAGGAGCCCGCCTAAAAAACCCATGACCACGTCGGAGAGAAGGGTCATTTTGAAAAAGGTTCCGATCATCAAATTATAAGAGAGGATCATCAAGACGTTCGCCCCGCCGATGAAGACTCCCGCCTTGATGAGGATCGACCTCTGTTCGCATCGTGCGACCTTATGGGCGCCGATCAGGCTTCCGGCGAAGGTGAAGATGAAGAGAAAGAGCTGGTTACCCATGAGGGAAGCGGCAAAATAACTGGCCAGAATTGCGAAGGCAATCGCCACTTCCGAATTGATGACGATTCGGATGAGCATGGCGCCGGCGGCAATAGGGAAGAGGTAAGTATAAGAAGAGGAGGGGATGGCAAGAAATTCTCCGCCCAGGATATCGGCGATAAGATAGAAAATTTTTAGGAGACCGATCACTCCAAGAAGCGTGGTGGAAAAAAAGAGGAGGTCTTTTGTAGAAAGGGAGATCTTGCGGATATTTTTCGTCGAATATTCATGCAGGGTGGCCAGGATAAAAAAAGTGAGAAGGGCCAAACCGATGAGGATGGAAAAGAGGTGACTCTTTTCCTTATCTTTTTTTAAGGCTTCGATTTTGAGAAGATGCTCTTCCTGGACGCGTTCTCCCGCCCTCAGGACGACCTCTCCCCTTTTGATTTGGAAAAAGACCGGGTTAACCCTCTCTTTTATTTCCACCTTCCGGACTTCTGTTTCGTCCTTGTTAAAGGTGAGGTTGGGTCTCAGGGCATGTTCAGAGAGCTTGAACGCAAGGGAGGCCGCCTCTTTTCCGAGGGCGGGAGAAAGGTTGTCCGCATCAGCCCTGAGCCGGGATTTTGCCTCCTTCAAATCGAAAAAGTTGAAAGGGGGAACATCCCTTTTTTCCTCCCGGGTCTGAATGTTCCGGACGGACACTCCCCGGGTGACATCGGGGTCGAGGACGTCCTTATCATTGACAATTCCTCTCTTTAAAAGCGGGGCGATTAGCTTTAAGGAGGTTTCTCCGACGGAGGGATTGAATTTTATCCTTTCCAGGATTTGCCAGTCTCTTTCCGAAAGAGTGAAGCGGAAGGAGGCTTCCCACTCCGCCTTTTTCATGGATGTGGCGGGAGGGGCGAAAGCGGATCGAATCCTGTTTTCAACATCGGTCCAGATGTTTGGATCGAAGTCATAGACCGAGAAGACAGACCTTTCCGCTTCTCCCCGTTTTTCTTGGGTCGATCGCCGATCTTCCACCAAAATGTCCTGGGTTGATTTAATCTCCTTGGTGGCGATGTCTCCGACCTTGTATTCCCTGAGGGGGAGCTGGAAGGATGGGGAGAGAAGAAGGGCCAGGAGGAAAGCCGTCCCCATGCCGATGAACCATTTCTGATCATCGGGGTTCTGGATTCTCTTCTTCCATGAACGGCCTTTCGGGCCATTAGTCGTCTGACTGGGGAAAAATCGCCGGACCAGTTCTTTAAAAGATTTTTTCATCATCCCTTTTCATGAGAGGTTTGTTGCTTCAATCGCTGGCGTCTCTCGTCCGCCCGTTCATAGGCCTTTATGATGTCCTGTACCAGGGGATGCCTGACCACATCCCTGTCGGTAAAGTAGACGAATTCGATTCCCTCGATTCCTTTGAGGATGGACTGGATTTCAATCAGTCCTGAGACCTTATTGTCCGGGAGGTCCACCTGGGTGATGTCTCCGGTGATTACGGCTTTTGAGCTGAAGCCCAACCGGGTCAGAAACATCTTCATCTGTTCGGGCCCCGTGTTCTGGGCTTCGTCGAGAATGACGAACGAGTCGTTCAACGTCCTACCCCTCATGAAGGCCAAGGGGGCCACTTCGATCACCCCTTTCTCGATGAGCCGGGAAGCCCGATCAAAATCCATCATGTCGTGTAGGGCGTCATAAAGGGGGCGAAGATAAGGATTGACCTTTTCATACATGGTGCCGGGAAGGAAGCCAAGTTTTTCGCCTGCTTCGACTGCGGGGCGGGTCAGGACGATCCTTTCCACCTCCTGCTTCATCAGCGAGGCAACGGCCATGGCCATGGCCAGGTAGGTCTTTCCCGTTCCGGCAGGACCGATGCCAATCACGAGATCGTATTTCCGAATGGCATCGATGTAACGCTTCTGGGCAAGGCTCTTTGGCGTAATCACCCTCTTTCTCGAGGAGATGTAAACCGTATCGAGAAAGATGTCCTCCAAGCAGACAGATTGGTCATCCGAGATCATCCGGATGGCATAATTGATATCATTGGGAAAGAGAGGATAACCTTTTTTCAAAAGGCCATAGAGGTCGTTTAGCACCCGCTTGGAAAGGGCGACATCGAGTGTGTCGCCCCGGATGGTGGCAGCATTGCCTTTGGCGCTGATCCTGACACCGATTGCCCTGGCAATGCGTCTTAAATTTTCACTGTGAACGCCAAAAAGGGTGTTGACCAACTGGAGATCGTCAAAAACGACCTTTTCGGCGGTCTCTTCTCGAAGAGTCGAGTCTACGACCTGCGTTTCTTTCAAATAAAAACCTTTTACCCCGTTAGAAATAATACCCCGGAACGCTATAGCGCCGCCGATGGCGGGATTTCATTTAAGAATGGTTCCGGCAAGAATTCATTTCCTGTTGGAGTTTCTAACAGGGTTTATCCTGCTCACACCTGCCAGCCATTGGCCAGACGGGCAAACCACGTACCCTTAGATAAAAATCATACCACCTTGAAGTTAAGATTGCAATATTTCAGCTTTTTTACCTCCCCTGCGCTTCACCTCTTCAACGATGGCAGGGATGATCTTTCCGGCAGAACCGGAGATCAGGTAGTCCGAGACCGAGCCGGTCAGGGGGGTCGGTTCCATATTGATCTCAATGACCGTGGCTCCCTGCTCTTTGGCCATGATGGGGATGGATGCGGCCGGATAGACGATTGCAGAGGTTCCGACGACAAGCACAGCGCTGCAGGATTTGGACTCCTTGAACGAATAGGCCTGTGCCTGCCAGGGAATGGGTTCCCCAAAGAAGACCACATCGGGTTTGAGAAGGGAGAGACAATGCGGGCAGCGGGCCGGAAGGTCCTCCATCTTAAGAGAAGTGCCGTCTACGGTCTTGGCGCATGTGAGGCAAGAGAGGGTGCGGTGGGTGCCGTGAAATTCAATCACATTCTTGTTTCCTGCGGCCTGGTGAAGGCCGTCCACATTTTGCGTGATGACGGAAGAGAGCAAACCCATCCGTTCCAGTTCGGCCAGCCCGATATGGGCCGGGTTCGGTTTGGCGGTCATGACGAGGGTGAACATGTCCTTTAGCATCCGCCAGACCTTATCGGGATTCGAGTGGAAGGCGTGGATGTGGGCGTATTCCTCGGGATCATATTTCTGCCAGAGACCCTCCGCGCTTCTAAAGTCGGGGATGCCGCTTTCCACGGAGATGCCTGCGCCTGTGAAGGCGATCGTCTTTTTGGATTTGAGAATATCCCCGGCCGCTCTCTCGATCAACTGGTGGTTCATGGTTATCTCCTTCCCGGAGAATATTAGCAAGAAGGAAACGGAGTGTCAATCGTATTCCAACATCGTATTCCAAACATTTATTTCTATTGCGCCGGTCTTTTTTTCTTGGTAATATTTATAACAAGGTTATTGATCCCATACACATTTTAACAGAAAGGAGGAAAGAAATTATGTGGATCTTACGAATTAATATGGCGAATCGGTCCTATGGTCTGGAAGAAGTGCCGGCGGCCTACAAAAATCTTGGTGGCCGGGGATTGACGTCCACTTTCGTCCATGACGAAGTCCCTCCGCTGGCCCATCCTCTTGGCCCTAACAACAAGCTCATCTTTGCCCCTGGCATTGTCACGGGCACACCGGCCTCAACCTCCGCCCGCATTTCCGTCGGCGGAAAGTCGCCTTTGACCGGCGGCATCAAGGAGGCCAATGCAGGTTCCTCCTGGGCGCAGTACCTGGCCACCATGCAAATCAAAGCCCTGGTCGTGGAGGGTCAACCTAAAGAGAAAGGGAAGTACTGGATGGCCCATCTTACCTGGGATGCTTCGTCCGCCAAACCCAAAGCGGAATTCTTCCCCGCCCAGGAGTATGCGGGGAAAGACCTTTATGAAGTATTTCCGAAGATCTACGACCGGTTCAGTGGAAAAATTGCCATTGCAGGCTGCGGATTGGCGGGAGAGTACGGCTATGCCAATTCAGGCATTGTGTTTAATGACCTTTCAAAGCGGCCCAGCAGGTACGCAGGGCGCGGAGGATTGGGCTCGGTGCTGGCCAGCAAAGGGCTCAAATTCATTGTGGCAGAAAACAAGGGGTCACCCGGTGTGGCCTTTGTTGATCGGGCCCTTTTTGACCAGGGGAAAAAGAAACTGGACGAAGCGTTACGCACACACGATATCACCAAACCCAAGGGGGCACTCAATACCTACGGCACGGCCGTCCTGGTCAACATCCTGAATGAAGCCGGAGGTTATCCGACGCGGAACTTCTCAAGCGGCCGTTTCGAGGGAGCGGCCAAGACCTCAGGCGAGTCTATCTTTGAAGGAAACAAAGAGCGTCTGGGCAAGGAGCTCTACAACCATGCCTGCAGCCCCGGGTGCATCATTCAATGCTCCAATACCTGGCATAAACCCGACGGCACAGAACACACTTCCTGTGTGGAATACGAGTCCGATTGGGCACTGGGAGCGAATTGCGGCGTCGATAGTCTAGATGACATCGCTGAGATGGTTCGCCTGTGCAATGGCTATGGACTGGACACCATTGAGACCGGCACGACCCTGGCGGTTGCCATGGAGGCGGGTGTTATCCCGTTCGGCGACAGCAAGAAAGCCATCGGACTGGTCCAGGAGATGGGCAAGGGGACGCCTATGGGCCGCATCCTTGGCGGCGGCACAGAATTCACGGGTAAAGCCTATGGGTTGACCCGCGTTCCCACCGTCAAGCGCCAGAGCATGCCGGCTTATGAGCCCCGTGCAGTCAAAGGAATCGGCATCACCTACGCCACCAGCACCATGGGGGCCGATCATACAGCCGGCTATACCATCGCCCCGGAAATCCTGAGCATAGGCGGTCAGGCGGACCCGCTCAGCCCCGAAGGAAAGGCGGCCCTCAGCCGCGCTTTTCAGGCAACAACCGCGTTCATTGATTCCTCCGGCCACTGTCTGTTCATTGCTTTTGCCATTCTGGACATTGCCAGCGGCTTTGAGGGCATGGTGGAAGAATGCAATGGTGTTTTGGGCACCAGCTGGAAATCAGACGATGCAGCCAAGGTCGGCGCAGAGGTCCTCCGCAAGGAGAGGGCATTCAATGAGGCTGCCGGCCTTACCAAGGCAGAGGACCGCGTGCCCGAATTCATGAAGTACGAGCCGCTTCCACCTCACAACCAGGTTTTTGACGTTCCCGATAGCGCACTGGATTCTGTCTACGGCGAACTTTAGAGGATGATGCCGAATTCGAACGGGCAGGGCGTTTTGCTCTGCCCGTAGTTTTTTTGGTGAAACATGCCCAAAGTGATCATTGATGAACATGGCCGGTTAATTTTGCCCAATGAGTTTCTTGAACGGCGGCACATTTCACCCGATACGGAGTATTGGCTGAATGGACGGGAAGGTGACCTGATACTTCTTCCGCGCCTCCCTGATGTGCGGAAGCTTTACATTGAGCCCACCATGGAATGCAACCTCCATTGCCGAACCTGCATCCGAAACACCTGGGAAGATGCTGTGGGACAGATGTCCCAAAGCACTTTCGAACGGTTATTGGGAGGCTTGAATCAACTCCCGAATCTGACCCGCATTGTTTTCACCGGCTTCGGGGAGCCCCTCACCCACCCTCATATCCTGGAGATGATCCGATCGGTGAGGAATCGCGGCTTGTCCGTGACTCTCGGTTCTAACGGGCTTTTGCTAAACGCTGAAATAGCCCGGGAGTTGGTCAGGCTGGGCGTGGACAGAATGGTGGTATCAATGGATGGGGTGAAACCGGAGACCTATGCTGGCATCCGTGGGGCAATGCTCTCTCACGTCCTTGATAATATAAGAATTCTGAACGAAGCAAAAAGAGCGTTTGGGTCGTTAATCCCCGCCCTGGGGATTGAATTTGTGGTTCTCAAGAGTAATGTTGCCGAGCTCGCGGACTTAACAAGGTTGGCATCACGGCTCAATGCGGCTCGTGTTCTGGTCAGCAATGTTCTTCCCTGCACCGAGGAGATGCAGAAAGAGATTTTATACGGTTACGCGCCGCGGCCTCCGTTGACCGCTTCCGGTTGGCCTGTGAAGGCTGATGCCTGGGTAATGTGGGGGACTCTGGAACTGCCCCGCATGCACTGGGGCGCCGAGAGGCGGTGCCGGTTTGTAAAGGATCAATCCGTCGTGGTAGGATGGGATGGGGGCGTATCGCCCTGTTATCCCCTGTCGCACAATTATAGCTACTTTGCTGTGGATGGCAGAAAAAAACAGGTGATTCGGTATGTCCTGGCAAACGTGAATGAGCAACCTCTGGCGGAAATCTGGACCTCCGAGGAGTATGTCCGTTT
The DNA here is from genome assembly GCA_020059605.1 of Deltaproteobacteria bacterium. Taxonomy (GTDB): domain Bacteria; phylum Desulfobacterota; class BSN033; order BSN033; family UBA1163; genus RBG-16-49-23. Next base: position 40,208 of record JAGVBT010000141.1, on the reverse strand, counting down.
TCGAAGCGAGGTAAAGGGTTTTCATTTTCCGTCTTGTCCCGACTGCGATCTGCGAGAAAGCTGCGACCTCCGGGGACGCAACGAAGGATGCTCGGGATGGAGCCCGTCATGCGCGGATTGCCTGTGGGCTCAGGACATCGTCCGATGTCCGTGAGGCGATTCGGCTGCAGGAGGATGAAATGGCTGGTATTGATCTAGATGTCTGGTTATACGGGGCATTAGCATCCTATGGCAGCAACTCGGAGAAAAAAAGTTTTTCCAATCCGAAGGTCACCCTCCCCGAGGGGAGCACCCTCGCTGACCTGCTGGCCCACCTGGGAATACCGACCGAGGAGAGAGGGATTACTTTTATCAATGGACAGTTGAGCGCACTGCCCGGTCTTCAGCCGGACCTCGGCCATCTCCTCTGTAACGGAGACCGCATCGGCCTTTTTGATCTGAAAAGCATGTGGCCTTTTCAGTACCGTCACGGGGCTATGATGACCGAAGAGATGGCCCGTGCGATGGGCGCCAAAAAAGACCAGGGCCTTCATCACACATACAGGAAGAAATAGATGGACAGACCTGAATATGGGATAATTATAAAAGCAAAGGAGGAGATAGATATGGAGCTGATGGAAGCGATCAAGGGGAGGCGAAGCATGCGGAAATACAGACCTGATCCTGTGCCGGAGGAAGCCCTACGTGCATTATTGGAGGCCGTGAGGTGGTCTCCCTCGTGGGCCAACACTCAATGCTGGGAAGTGATCGTCGTAAAAGACCCAAAGGTTAAGTCTGAACTGGCGGGGACGCTCGTTAAGACGAATCCAGCCCTTTCCTCCATGGCAGAAGCTCCCCTGATCATTGTCCTTTGCGGGAAGAAAGGGGTCTCCGGTTTTAAGAAAGGGGAAGCCGCTACGGTGAAAGGGGATTGGTTGATGTTCGATACCGGGATTGCCATGCAGAGCCTCTGCCTAACTGCCCATGGATTGGGTTTGGGCACGGTCGTGGTGGGATTGTTCGACCATCAAAAAGCAGAGGAGATATTGGGCGTTCCGCAGGACAGGGAAGTCGTGGCCCTGACTCCGCTCGGATACCCCGCGGCTGAAGGTGTGACTCCGAAAAGGAAAGAATTGTCAGAATTCGTTTTCTATGAAAAGTATGGAAAGCCGAATAACCAATAACCAATTTCCAATAATCAAATAATCACCAACATCCAATAACCAAAATTTTAAGCCCCTCACCCCCACCCTCTCCCCTCAGGGGAGAGGAGAAAGGTGAGGGGTGGTTCGATCATTTGGTTATTGGTGATTGGAGCTTATTTGGAAATTGGGATTTGGTAATTGGAATTTAAACCATAGAGGATGAGCGGGGAGATGATGACTAAAGAAGAAATACTTCAGTCCCTTGCAATACAAACAGATTCAAAGCTGATACTGGTTGTGATTGATGGAATCGGCGGCCTCCCCGTGCGGGGCAAGACCGAACTGGAGGCGGCTAAGACCCCGAACCTTGACCGCCTCGCCCCTCAATCGATCTGCGGATTGATCGACCCCATCTCCTATGGAATTACTCCCGGAAGCGGCCCTTCCCATCTGGCCCTTTTCGGCTACGATCCGTTTCGATATGAGATCGGAAGAGGCGTGATGGAGGCGCTGGGAATAGGTCTGAAGTTGACGGAAGAGGATCTCACGGCCAGGGGCAATTTTGCGACGGTCGATGAGAACGGGATCATCGTTGACCGGAGGGCAGGAAGGATCCCAACGGAAAGAAACCGGGAAATCTGCCGTTTTCTCCAGAAGGAGGTGAGAGAGGTCAACGGAGTTGAAGTTTCGGTCCATCCGGGAAAAGAGCACCGGGTGGTCCTCCTGTTCCGTGGGAAAGGGTTGAGGGACGATCTCACCGATGCAGATCCCCAGAAAGACGGACAGAAGGCAAAGGGAACGGAAGGGCTTCACCCGGAGGCCCAAAGGACGGCGGATGTGGTGAATGAATATTTAAGAAGGGCCACCGAAACGCTCAAATCCTTTCATCCCGCCAATACGATCCTGCTAAGAGGGTTCTCAAAGATCCCGGATATTCCCTCGATGTCCGAACGGTTCAAGCTCAAACCCGCTGCGATTGCAACCTACCCGATGTACCGGGGGCTGGCGAGGCTGGTGGGCATGGACATCCTGGAAACGGGGGAGACCCTGCGGGAGGAGGTGGAAACCCTGAAAAATCATTTTGATCAATATGATTTTTTCTATATCCATTTCAAGAAAACGGATTCATCCGGGGAAGACGGAGATTTTAAAAAGAAGGTGAAGGCGATCGAAGAGATCGACCGGGTTCTTCCTTCGATCCTGAGATTGAAACCCGATGTGCTGGTAGTGACCGGAGACCACTCCACCCCTGCGGTGTTGAAGTCTCACAGCTGGCATCCCAACCCCATCCTTCTCCATTCCCGGTATCTCCGGCCGGACAGGATCCGTCGTTTCACAGAACGTCAGTGCCAGAAGGGGCAGCTGGGCCGGTTTCCAGCCGTCGACATCGTCGCTCTGATGTTAGCGAATGGGCTAAAATTAAAAAAATTTGGAGCCTGAACCGCATCGCAGATGCGGCAATAACCAGTAACCAAATTCCAATAACCAAATAAGCTCCAATACCCAATTTCCGAATCACCAAATTTGGAATAATTTAACACTTTGGTCATTATCCTTTTGGTTATTATTTGGTTATTGGCGCTTGGACATTGGTGATTAGATGAAGCCTTTTAAATATCTCTACGGTCCCGTTCCTTCAAGGAGACTGGGAAGGTCGGTTGGAATCGATCTCGTTCCTTTCAAAATCTGTACGTATAACTGTATTTACTGCCAGATCGGAAAGACAACCCAAAAGACGCTCGCCAGGGCAGAGTATGTTCCTGTTCTGGAGATCCTTGAGGAAGTCAATCGGTTCCTCAAGGAAGAGACCTCTGCCATCGACTATCTCTCCCTCGCCGGTTCTGGGGAACCGACCCTTCATTCTGGGATCCGCTCGATCATCGAAGGGATCAAAAAGATCACCTCGATTCCCGTCGCCGTGATCACCAACGGCTCCCTGCTTTACCTGGAGGAGGTCAGGCAGGACTTGCTGGAGGCGGATGTGGTCCTTCCCTCCCTGGATGCCGTCTCGCCAGAGACCTTCTCGAAGATCAACCGTCCGGACGAAGGGCTTTCCGTGAAGAAGGTGATTGAAGGTTTGGAAAAATTCAGAAAGATTTATAAAGGTCAGATCTGGCTGGAGATCCTGTTTTGCCGGGGGGTGAACGATAGCGAGGATGAGCTTTCAATCATGAAAGAAACCATTGACCGGATTCAGCCGGACAAGATTCATCTCAATACGGTTGTCCGGCCCCCGTCTGAGAAATGGGTTCTTCCCCTGCATGAGACAGAGATGGAAAAGATCAGGGACTTTTTGGGCGAGAAGGCAGAAATGATCTCCGGATTTAATCGTCACCCATCATCGGCCCTGGAAAGGGATATCAAAGAAGAGGTTTTAAAGATTTTGAAGAGAAGACCGCTATCCATTTCCGATCTCTCCGAAGGGTTGGGGATTCCAGAAGAAGAATTGGATAGGCACCTTAAGCCTTTGACTCAAGAGAGAAAAATCCAAACCAGAATTTTTAGCGGTTCGGTCTATTATGAAATAAAGAGTTAGCGATTCATACAAACGCATCAAGCAACCCCCGTTAGAAATAATGAACCCCTGCAATTTCTAACGGGGATCGATTAAAGAGAGACCGGCATGCCCGAAATATTTCTTGAAAACGTATTTCACCAATTTGTCGTCTTGCTTCTTATGGCAGCGGGGATCGGCACCCTTGCCATTCTCTTTAAACAGCCTTTGATTGTCGGGTATATCCTGGTGGGCATCCTGGCAGGTCCTTCCGTCCTGGGCAAGGTGATCCCCCGGGATCAAGTTGATTTATTGGCTAAAACCGGGATTGCCATTCTTCTCTTTGTCGTTGGTCTCCGCCTCGACCTGCATCTGATTCGCACATTAGGGAGGGTGGCGCTGGCCACGGGACTGGGCCAGGTCCTCTTCACGTCCCTGGTCGGCTATTTTTTAGCCTTGAATTTGGGGTTGGATCCGGTGGCCGCCCTTTACGTCTCGGTTGCTCTCACTTTCTCCTCCACCATCATCATTGTCAAACTCCTCTCCGATAAAAGGGAGATCGACATGTTACACGGGCGGATCGCCGTGGGTTTCCTGATCGTACAGGATCTCGTCGTGGTCCTGGTGATGATCGGGCTGGCGGCTTATGGTCTCGCCGGCGCTTCCGGCCAACTGGGCCGCACCCTTTTTTTTCTGGCCCTGAAGGGGGTCCTGTTCCTGACGGGTCTTGCTTTACTCATGCGCTATATCCTCCCGGCCCTTCTCCATCTAATGGCCCGTTCTCTGGAACTGATCGTCCTCTTCGCCATCGCCTGGGCGCTATTCCTTGCAATTTTGGGGGATACCCTTGGTTTCAGCAAAGAAGTGGGCGCCTTCCTTGCCGGAATTTCCCTGGCATCGACCCGTTACCGGGAAGCCATTGGTACACGGTTGGTCAGTTTGAGGGACTTTCTTCTCCTATTTTTTTTCATCGACCTGGGAGCCCAGCTCGATTTGAAGCTCCTGGGGCTTCAAATCGGCCCTTCCCTCGTGCTCTCTTTCTTCGTTCTCATCGGCAATCCTCTTATCGTCATGGTGATCATGGGGATGATGGGCTACCGCAAGCGAACGGGTTTCCTGGCCGGGCTCACCGTGGCCCAGATCAGCGAATTCTCTCTCATTCTCGCCGCATTGGGAGTTAGTCTGGGGCATATCGGCCCGGAAGCCCTCGGCCTGGTTACCCTCGTGGGCCTGATCACCATTTGTCTTTCCACCTATCTCATCCTCTATTCCCAGCCGATTTACCAGCGCCTGGGCCCATGGCTCACCCTGTTCGAACGCCGGAACCCATTCCGGGAAAAGGAGGAATCTGCCGCTCTTCCGGTGGATGTTATTCTCTTCGGGCTGGGCCGGTATGGAAGCCACATGGCCCGCCACCTGCTCGACCAGAAGTTGAAAGTCCTTGCCGTGGACTTCGATCGGCAAGTTGTGATCAAGTGGCAGAAACAGGGTCATCCGGTCAGGTATGGGGATGCGGAAGACCCCGAATTTCCGGCCACCCTGCCCTTGAGTCAGGCCAAATGGGTGGTCAGCACCATCCCTCAGCTGGACGTCAACCTGTCGCTCCTGGATGCCCTGCATCACAATGGATTCCCGGGCCGAAAGGCTTTTACGGCCCATTCACGCCGGGATGCCGAGATTCTCCAGGAGTCCGGGGCTGAACTCATTCTGACCCCATTTGCCCATGCCGCCCGGGAAGCGGCGGAGATCCTTGTGGAAGAGACCTGTATTGAAGAGACCTGCGGATCCGGCGATCCGCCTCTCTCTGATGAAGATAACATACAAGGAAGACAATGAAGGTTTTCCCTGGTGGGGGACTAATGGATGGAAAGGAGGGAGGAGCCGGTTAAAATTCAGAGATCGTGTCTTTTATCTTTTTCAGGAGGGTTTCATCGATATTGCCTCTCCTCCATTCCTGGCTGGCTACGATTTCAGACCTTCCTAACTCTACTTCTTTGCTCTTTTCTTTCTTCGATAGGACGAAGACATAGGAGAAATCAAGCTTTCGCATACGATCAATGGCGACATCAGGATCGACCTCCTGGATCACCTTTTCGGCCAGGCGCTTGACCTCTCCTTTATCGTCAAAAATGGTTAATCCTTTAAAATGGTCAAAAGGGGATAACATCAATTCACCTTTCCCCGATTAGACATAATGAATGTTCGGGTTCAAGCCATTCGATCCCGCGCTTGGCGGGACTTACGGCCCTGAGGATGTCGAGGGGGCGCAACGATTCGGATTTCGAATGGAGTTTCCTCGTTCAGGTCTTGATCACCTCAAAGGAAAGTTGACCGTCGTCGTACTTGAGAGGCCTGACGGATACTTCCATCCCCACCTTTACCTCTTCCGGTTTGATGTCCTTTGCCATCCTGGCGAACAACTTCAGGTTGTTGCCGAAGTCCACCACCCCCATGGTGTAGGGAGGGTCTCCTTCAAAACCAAAAGGCGCATAATAGGCGGTGGTAAAGGTCTCCAGTTTCCCTTTCTTGGGCATCTCGAACCAGTTCATGTTGTTTGAGAAACATTTGGCGCAATCCGCCCTGGGAGGAAAAAACTTGGCGCCACAATCCTTGCAAACGGTCCCCTCGATCTTCCCTTCCGCCAGGTGATCGACAAATTTCGCCGTTTTCGTTACAGATGTAAAGCTCTTCCTTCCAAATTTTTCGAAACCCATCACTACCTCCCCTGATGATGATCAATGCAAAATGTAAAATTAGCAGTTAGCTGACAATTAGCAATAGAAGAAATGAATGCTTCATGTTTTCCATTGAAAATTGCTAATTGATTATTGCTAATTTTGCATTGATTTTTTTAGTCTCTGCCAAAGATGGTGACGTTTCCGTAAAGGCCAACGCCGCCGATATTGTGCACGAGTCCGATATCCGGTTCCCCGGCGACCTGCATGGGGCCCGCTTCGCCACGAAGCTGAAGAACAATGGTCCGGATCTGAGATCCCCCGGTTGCGCCGATGGGATGCCCCTTTGAAAGGAGCCCGCCGTCGACATTGACGGGGATTTTTCCCTCTTTATAGGTCGCTTTCTCGCGAATGAGCTGTTTGCCTTCTCCCATGGGCGCAAAACCAAGGCCCTCATAGGCCATGATCTCTGCAATGGTAAAACAGTCGTGGACTTCGGCCACCCTGACGTCTTTTGCGGTGATCCCGGCCATCTTGTACGCCTGGGCAGCCGCCGCATAGCCCGCGCTCAGCCCTCTTGTAAAATCGGGCCTTGCCGCCATATTAACAGCCTCCGATGCGGCTCCGATGCCCAGCACCCAGACCGGTTTCTTCGAAAGGGCCCTGGCCTTTTCGGCGCTTGCAAGGATGATGCACGAACTCCCATCCGCATTCGCGCAGCAGTCGCCCACCCGGAGCGGCCATGCGACGGGACCCGCCATTTTTGCTTCCGGGTCGCCCTGCTTAAAATCTGCCGGTTTGACCGGTTTTCGGTAGACGGCCCTGTCATTGATCACCCCGTAGGTGGATGATTTGATCCGGACATTCATGAGATCGTCGTGGGTCAGGCCGTGTTTTGCCATATAGGCTTGTGCGTAAAGAGCGTAATAGGCGGGCATCATGGTTCCAAAAGGGGCCTCCCACTGGATGTCGGCCCCCCTCCCCATTCTCTCCTGGGATTCGGCCGAAGTGATTTCAGACATCTTCTGGAAACCGAGGACAACGACAACATCATGAAGCCCCGATTTAATCATGCCGTAGGCCACTTTAATCCCGGTGCTGCTCGAAGAACAGACCGTCTCCACATAAAGGGTCGGCTGGGGGATCAGGCCCAGGTATTCCGCAAGGACACCGGCAGGAGAACGTTGCTTGTCATATTCGGGAGCCGAGCAGAAAATGGACGCCTCCGCCTCTTTCTGTGTGATGCCTGCGTCCTGCATGGCCTCCCTGAAGGCATCGAATGCCAGTTCCCGAATGGACCCTTCGTATCCTCTCACAAAAGCGGTCTGGCCCACACCGATAATTGCCACTTCTTTCATCACAGCCCTCCCTTTCTCCGATTTGTAAACTTACAGGATAAATGACCCGTCATTTTGTTGTCAAGTGGTTTTTGGGAATTAACTTTTTTTGATATTTCCATACGGCATTCCGGTGTTCCTCATACGTTTCAGAAAAGTGATGCGCCCCGTCATTTTTAGAGACGAAATAGAGATAAGTGACAGAAGCAGGGTGGAGTGCGGCCCGGAGAGAATCCTTCCCCGGATTGCAGATCGGCGAAGGAGGGAACCCCATAAAGAGATAGGTATTAAACGGCGTGGGCGTTTGAAGGTGTTCCCTGGTCAGATTCCCGTCAAAATTTCTGATCCCATAGATAACCGTTGGGTCGCTCTGAAGAGGCATCCTTCTTTTGAGGCGGTTGTGAAAGACGGCGGAGATAAGCGGTTTCTCTTCAGGCAGGGGGGTTTCCTTTTCGACGATCGACGCCAGGATGACCGCCTCCATTGGCGTCATTCCCAGTTGGGAGGCCCGCTCTGCCAGGTCGGGCCCAAAGACTTTCAGAAACCGGTGGACCATGACCCGGATCACCTCTTCAGGCTCCATCTCTTTGATAAAGTGGTAGGTATCGGGAAAGAGGTATCCCTCGAGTGTTAAGCCGCTTTTGAATCTGGAGAAATTCCGGTCCTGATCGGATAGGAGGGGAAGGAGGCCAAGAGAATGAATGAACGGAGGGGAAGACGCCGCCTGGAGGAAGGCCGTTTTTCCGACAATATTCAGGCTCTCAAGAAGTTGCCCGATTTGAGGGAGGGTATAGCCCTCGGGAATCGTGACGAGATGCTGTTTGACCTGTCCCTTGACGAGCAAGCCAAGAACCTTGAGCAGTGACATCCGGTGATGAAATTCATACTCTCCGGCCTTGATTCCCCCTGTCTTACCGAATAGGGTGGCCGTGGCGATAAAAAGCTCCTTATTCCGGATGATTCCTTCCTGTTCGAGCATCATGGCGATGCTGCGAAAGGGCATTCCCCTTTTAATCGTGACGACCTTGTCCGAAGGGGTCCGGGAAGGAGGGATCAAGAGAAACCACGAGAGAAGAAACCCGACAACGAGGAAGGCGGACAGGCAGGCGAAGAGGAACTTATCCCGGCGCAAGAGAGTCATTGTCCCGGCTCCCAGCCTGCTGAAGATAACCTTGAAGAATGATGACAGCGGCCAATTTGTCGATCACTTTCTTTCTTTTCTTTCTGGAGAGATCGGCCTGAAGCAGGGTTCTTGAGGCTTCGACCGTGGAAAGCCTTTCGTCCCATGTTTCCACAGGCATGGAAATTCTTTTTTTGAGAGTATCAATCCATTCCAAAACGATATCTGCCTGCTTTCCGAGGGTTCCATCCATATTTTTAGGAAGACCGACCACGATCGTCTCGACGTTCAACTGGGAGATGATGGCAAGGATCTCTCCCAGGTCATCTTCTTTCGCCCTTCGTTTGATGATCTTAAGACCTTGGGCCGTCATACCCAGCTCATCGCTAACGGCAACTCCGATCGTTTTTGACCCGACATCCAAACCCATAATCCGCATAATCCATTTATCCCCCATTTGGGTGTTCATTGTCAATAGTTTTTTCTCTCCTAAGGAATTATCTGTTAAGATTGAAATATAAGTTAACTCCCTGTAATCTTAAAGAAACAAAATTCTCTTGACAAGACTGGTCGTGTTTGTTATAAATTGCACAATCTAATCCGGAGGGAGGAGGTTTTTATGGATTTTGTATTAACCGAAGAGCAACTGGCAATGCGGGATATGGCAAAGAATTTTGCTGAAAAAAGGATCGCTCCCACCATGGAGGAGGATGAAAAAGAGCACCGCTTTCGGAAAGAAATTGTTAAAGAGATGGCAAATCAGGGTTTTTTCGGCTGTATCGCTCCCGAGAAATACGGCGGAAATGAGACAGGGTATCTTGCGGCCTCCATCATGGCAGAGGAAATTGCAAGGATTTCTCCTTCCTGGGGACTTCCGTTCAATCTTCAGATGAACTCCATCCAGTCCGTTCTTCTCAATTTCGGGACAGAGGAACAGCGGGAGAAATTTATTCCCAAATTGATCAATGCTGACCTGATGGGCTGTTTTGCCATTACCGAGGCAAATTCGGGCTCTGATGTGGCTTCGATGAAGAGCGTTGCCGAGGAGAAAGAGGACGGGTTCATCCTCAACGGGAGCAAGATGTGGATTTCAGGGGTTCCGGTTGCGGACCTCGGGATCGTCTATGCTTACACGGATCGGTCATTGAAGCATCGCGGGATCTCAGCCTTTGTTGTCGATATGCATGCCCCGGGAGTGACCCAGAAAGGGATTGAGACAAAACTGGGGCTCCACTGTGCGCCGACCGGAGAAATTTACTTCGACAATGTCAAACTCCCCAAGGATAGCCTCGTGGGGAAGAAAGGGGACGGATTCAAGATCTGCATGTTCATGCTGGACAATACGAGACTTTCCTGTGCTTCGCGGGCGGTGGGAGTGGCGAGGGCCTGCAAGGAACATTCCGTCCGTTATGCTAATGAGAGGGAGCAGTTCGGGCAACCGATCGCCAATTTCCAGATGATTCAAGAGCAGATCGCCGAGATGTTTGTTGAAGAGGAAGCGGCCAGGCTTCTGGTCTACCGGGCGGCCTGGAACAGGGACCAAGGACAGAGAAATACGATCGAGATCTCTTGCGCCAAATTTTTTGCCGCCGAGGTGGCGGTCAGGGCGGCCAACACGGCAGTCAAAATTTTCGGTTCCTATGGATTTTCGAGCGAGTATCCCGTTGAGAGATTTTACCGGGATGCCAAGTCCTACCAGATCGTGGAAGGGACATCCAATGTCCAGAAGATGATTATCGCAAGAAGCGTGCTGGGCCTTAAGTAGCTCAATCGGTTATTAACAGGAGGTTAGACTTATGGGAACACCCGTGACAGTGCCAATGGTAGGTAAGATCGTTTCTGTTTCTGTAAAAGCTGGGGACCAGGTGAAAGAGGATGATCAGGTGGCTGTTCTGGAAGCGATGAAGATGGAGATGCCGATCGTGGCTCCGGTGACCGGAACCGTCAAAGAGGTTTGTGTGGCTCCGGGGCAGGAAGTCGAGGCTGAAGCAGTGATCGTAATGATTGAATAGGAGGCAAAGGAGGCAGGTAGCCGGTGGACGAGGAGTTTCTATCCCGATTAAATATACGGCCGATGACAGTCGGCGATTTGGATGCGATCGTTGAGATTGACCGCAAGGTGATTGGGAAATTGAGGCCGGATTACTGGAAGAAGATCGTTCCCCAAAGCCCGGCGTATCCCTTTTCTTCCCTGGTGGCTGAGTATGAAGGCAAGGTGATCGGGTTCGTGGTCGGAGAGGTGAGCGGATGGGAATTCGGTGTTCCCGATACAACCGGGTGGCTCAGCATCATCGGAGTCGATCCGGACTACCAGCATAGAGGCGTGGCGAGAAAATTGAGCCGGGAGTTTGTTAAAAATCTGAAGGCGATCGGCGTCGGCGTCATCTATACCCTGGTGAATTGGAACGATTGGGACCTCCTCAAGTTTTTCAGGGCCATGGGCTTTTCGAGGGGAGGAGACATGATCAATTTGGAGCTCAAGGTCGAATAAAATCCGAACTTAAAAATGACGGAGGGAGCGGATGGGGAGATTAGAGGGTAAAGCGGCGGTTGTCACGGGCGGGGGAAGAGGAATCGGAAGAGCCATCTGCCTTGCCTATGCGAAGGAAGGGGCGGATGTGATCGTCAATTATGCCACACAGGATAAACCTGCCCAGGAAGTGGTGGAGATGGTCGGAAGGATGGGGCGGAAAGCCGTTGCCGTTAAGGGGAATGTGGCTCTCAAAGCGGATGCGGAGAAGCTGGTCAATACCTGTGTGGACCATTTCGGGAAGATCGATATCCTGGTCAACAACGCGGGAGTCTCAAAGCCGAATATGCTTTACAAGATGACGGAGGAGCAATGGAATGAGGTGATTGACATCCAGCTCAAAGGGCCTTTCCTGTGCATCCAGGCAGCATCCAAATATATGATGGAGAGGAAATACGGGAAAATCATCAATGTCACCTCCTCGGCAGGTCTGTGGGGGACAAAAGGACAGATCAACTACAGCTCGGCCAAGGGAGGGATCGTTGCCCTGACGAAGTCGGCCGCACGGGAATTGGCCGGTCACGGGGTCACGGTCAATGTGGTTCAACCGGGATATGTCAGCACGGAGATGACCGAGAAGATCCGGACCGACCCCAAGCTGAAGGAGATTTATACGGGCAGGATTTTGCTGGGTCGATTTGCAGAGCCGGAAGAGGTCGCCCTCACCTTCGTCTTCCTGGCATCGGAGGAAGCAAACTACATCACCGGCCAGCTCATCTGCGTGGACGGCGGACTCGGAATGACTTAATCGATTTCGGATTGCGGAATGTAGAATGCGGAATGAAATTCCGAAATCCGCATTCCGAATTCCAAAATAAGAAAAGGGGGTGAAGTATATGACAGCAATACCTGATAAGATTGAAACTTGGCAAATGGTTCAGCCGACAGCCAAAAATAAGGAGACAGGAGAGGTTGTCCCCGGCAAGTTGGCAAAGGCTTCCATCCCAGTCCCTACCTTAGGCCCCGGTGAGGTACTGGTCAAGGTGGCAGGATGCGGAGTGTGTCACACCGATTTGGGATACTTTTATGATGGTGTTCCCACCGTATCCAAACCGCCCTTAACACTCGGACATGAAATCAGTGGAACAGTCGTTGCAGGAGATGAGAAGTGGATTGGGAAAGAAGTCATTATCCCTTCGGTGATGCCCTGCCGTCAATGCCTGCTTTGCAAAACCGGTCGTGGGAATCGTTGCTTAGCCCAAAAGATGCCTGGAAACAGCATCGGGATCTATGGAGGAAATTCAAGCCACATTCCAGTTCCTTCCATTGATCTCTGTGAGGTGAGGAATCGCGGAAGCATTCCTTTGGAGCACCTTGCGGTGGTGGCTGATGCCGTGACCACCCCATACCAGGCAGCCAAGAGAGCAGACCTCCAGCCAGGGGATAAGGTCATCATCGTCGGGGTGACCGGAGGAGTCGGTGTTTATATGGCTCAGACAGCCAAGGCTCTGGGAGCAAAGGCGGTCATCGGTATTGCAAGGAATCCTGAGAAGTTACAAAGGGCATTGAAGTATGGCGTTGACTTCGCCATCAGTTCTCAGGACAAACAGGTGAAAGATATCCGAACCGAATTTCGAGAGATCTGCAAGAAGAATGGGTTAGAGGCTGGTTTTGGCTGGAAGATTTTTGAGGTGAGCGGCACCAAGGCAGGTCAGGATATGGCCCTCGAGCTCCTCTCCTTCACGGGTAAACTGGTTTTGATCGGCTTTGGAATGGCCAAAAATGAGTATAGCATGTCGAGACTGATGGCCTTTGATGCGGACATCCTTGGAACCTGGGGATGCCTGCCGGAGTATTATCCGATTGTGCTCGACATGGTCCTGACCAAGAAAATTGATATTGCGCCTTTTGTCGAGACGAGACCCATGAGCCAAATTGCATCGGTCTATGATGAGGTTCACAAGGCTGGATCGCCAGCGAAGAGGATTGTTTTAACACCGGATTTTTAAATAAAAATTCGAAATTCGAAGCACGAATTTCGAAACAATAGCAAATGAAAAGAATAAAAAAGTTTGGGTCATTGAAACATTTGGTTTTGAATTTGTTTCGAGCTTCGACATTCGAATTTCGGATTTAAAAAAGAAACAATAACTTCAACGAGGGTCAATCTTAAAGCAATTTAACAATCATCATTCTAAAATCAGAAAGGAGGGTTTTTATGTCATTGAAATGGATGCCGAGAGAGCACGAGATGAAGGACCATAGCCGGTATGGATCAGAACACTGGGGCACGGAGCCCCCGTGCACGGTGTATGAGAAGAAACCTTTAAAGGATCCCAAGGGAAATGTCATCCCCGGGCTATACAATGCCTGGATCAGGCTCAATAACCCGGCCCAGTACAACTCTTACACGACAGAGATGGTCAAGGGAGTGATTGCCGGGTTCGAAAATGCGTCCACCGACCGCTCGGTGGTGGCCGTGATATTCACCGGCACCGGACCTTATTCCTTCTGCACCGGCGGCAATACCAAGGAGTATTCGGAGTACTACAGCATGCGGCCCGAGGAATACGGGGCTTACATGGAGCTCTTCAACAACATGGTGGACTCCATCCTGATGTGCAAGAAGCCCGTGATCTGCAGGGTGAATGGGATGAGGGTGGCCGGAGGGCAGGAGATCGGCACCGCCTGCGACCTGACCGTTGCCTCTGACCTTGCCGTTTTAGGACAAGCCGGTCCCCGGCACGGCTCCGCTCCGGTGGGCGGCGCTTCCGACTTTCTCCCCTTCTTCCTTTCGATCGAGGATGCCATGTGGAGCTGCATCAGTTGCGAGATGTGGTCGGCCTATAAGATGTGGCGAAAAGGGCTCATCACAAAGTGTGTTCCCGTTCTTAAAGATGAAAAAGGACAGTGGGTTCGAAATCCCCAGGTCATTACCGATTCCTATGTCAAAGAGGGCGACCTCGTCTACGGAGAGATGAAGACCGGAGACGAATTCAAAAAGGCGAGGGAGTGGGTGAACAATAAGCTGAAGAGCAACGAATATGATTTCGCCCTTCTGGATGCGGAAGTAGAGAAGATTTGCTGGACTTTTGCGAATCTCTTCCCCGGCTGCTTGATTATGTCCATCGACGGTATCCGGAACAAGAAGAAATTCTTCTGGGATCAGACAAAGAACATTAACAGGCACTGGCTGGCTGCCAACATGATGGGCGAGGCCTTCCTCGGGTTCGGCGCCTTCAATACGAAGAAGATCACCGGTGCCGATACGATTGATTTCATTAAATATCGCCAGAATATTGCCGAAGGCAAGCTCGTGGACGAAACCTTCTTTGAAGACGTCCTGGGAAAACCCCAGAGCAAATAAGGTTGACATGAGTTCTGAAACTGCACCCTTTGGGTTTGGATAGCTTCCTCACCCAGAGGGTGTTTTTTTTAGCCCCTCTCCCACCGCGCTCTATAGCAAGACTGTGTCGTAATGGTGAAAATAAGAAAAATGTCATGCCGAACTTGTTTCGGCATCTAATAAAATCAAGACCTTACGAGACCCTGGCACGAAGTGATGAACGAACGTGAATCAACGAGTTCATGGTGACAAAAGCGAATTAAGACACAATCTCAGTGGGGAGAGGGCAGGGGTGAGGGGGTTAGATGGAGGTGAAAAAATGACATTCAAGCATATTCAGACCGAATTAAAAGATGGCGTGGTTTTTATTACCCTGAACCGCCCTCCGCTCAACTGGTTAAACCTCGAAATGATGGGAGAGTTCAATGCCTATCTCGAAAGCCTGATGAAGGAAAAAAGCCTGAAGCTCCTTGTCATTCAGGCGACGGGCAAGGCTTTCTCCGTGGGCGTGGAGGTGGCGGACCATCTCGGGGAGATGGGGCCTAAAATGATCGAGACTTTTCATAAGATGTTCAGGCTCATGGATGGGCTCAAAGTTCCTTCCATCGGCGTGGTCAGCGGAGCTGCACTCGGAGGAGGCTGTGAACTGGCCCTTTATTGCGACATGGTGCTTGCTACGGAAAAGGCGAAGTTCGGGCAGCCAGAAATTCAGGTCGGCGTCTTTCC
Organism: Deltaproteobacteria bacterium; assembly: GCA_020059605.1. Classification (GTDB taxonomy): domain Bacteria; phylum Desulfobacterota; class BSN033; order BSN033; family UBA1163; genus RBG-16-49-23. The sequence continues at coordinate 24,916 of JAGVBT010000141.1, read as the reverse complement.
GCCCATTGCTGCCCTGATCTTTCCGAGAATCGTGGGACGAAAGAAGGCGATGGAGTTGATCCTCACCGGCGATACGATCGGCGCCCAGGAGGCGCTGGCCTTGGGATTGGTGAATAGGGTTGTTCCCGAGGCTTCGCTTCAAGAGGAGTTGAATGGGTTGATCGAGAAGTTCAGAAAATTGAGCGGGATCGTTCTGAAGTTGACGAAGGAGGCTGTACTTGTCGGCCTTAACGACGACATGGATCAGGGACTCAAAGCCATTGAGAGAATCTATCTCGATCGATTGATGAAAACAGACGATGCCACCGAAGGCCTCAAGGCCTTCCTGGAGAAAAGAAAACCCACATGGAAAGACCAGTAAACCTTGGGAAATTTCTCAAGGGGGCAAGCAGCCGGGCTTTCTAACGGGATAAACGATTCAGGGGACGGTTTTTCTTTTTTATTTCCGCGTTCCCGGCATGGCATTCAAAGGCAGCCGCTTAATTTGAACCGAAAGCATAAGGTTTAGAGCGGGATTCCCTCCGGGCTCCAACCCCTCAGGGCGTAATAATCCTGAAGCATCCGGCGAAGGTCTTCTCTCCGAAGTGTCTTTCCCTCTTTGCCGAGGGGCTCGTCAAAAAACCTCTTCGGAAGGGTATCTTCTTTTGTGCTGAGATCTTCTCGAAGGTTGAATCTACGGGTTTCGTTCTGAATGGTAGACGAGATTCTTCTCAATCCAGCCTCATCCAATTTTAGGCCTGTCGTCATTTCTACGATCCCAGAAAGGTGACTCCAATCCCAGTAGAGGTCCCGGTAAAACCGGCACAAAATGAGGGCATCATGGATGTTAAAGCGGTCTTCGAATTCAAGAAAAAGTTTTGCCTTTCCTTCCATCTGCTCCGATGGAATCATCCCGGCCAGTTCGGCCTTATAGAACGTTGCCCTCAGATGGCAGGCTCCACGATCGGAAGTGGCATAAGCCAACCCCATCCCCTTTAAAATCCGGGGGTCATAACCTGCAGGATCAAGGCCTCTGGTATGGATGGCAATCTCCTCCATATCCCATTCTTTTGAGGCATGCCGGATTCCTTCTGCCAGGACGGCCCCGATCCCTTTCCTGGATGAGATGTCGTGGAGAAGTTGGGCAATCTTATCCACATCGCCCCATGGGATTTTTTCCGTAATCCGCCCCATCTCCGAGGCCTCCATGGCAAAGGCGCAGAGGCTTCCGGCTGAAATGGTGTCCAGGCCCAGGCGGTCGCAGATATCGTTCAGATAGGCAATTTCCTCGATCTCGTGAACCATGCAGAGCCCGCCAAAGGCATAGATCGTCTCATATTCGGGCCCTTCGATCTTCAGCCCCTTATGCCTTCCTTGCAGAATTTCGCTCAAATTCCCGCAGGCGACAAAACAGCGGAGACAGGCGCTGGGTTTAACCTGACAGCGTTCCAGAAGGGCTTCGGCGCTGATCTTCTCCCACCCATCAAACGTCCCAAGATGCCAGTACTTCGATGGAAACCCGCCAACGGCATTATTCATTGCCACCAGCATGGGGGTCCCCATTCTCTTATAGTTCTGGACTCCGGGGTTGTCTTTGCCCCGCTCTAACGTCTCTTTCGCAAACTGCTCGATCCGGTCAGGATAGGCGACCTCCCGTTTCTTTTCCCCATGGAAGACAATAGCCTTGACCTTCTTTGATCCCATCACAGCGCCCACTCCGGTTCTTCCAAGAGATCGCCAGTAATCGTTTTCAATGACGGCATACCGGACGAGATTTTCACCTGCAGGCCCGATGACCAGGGCCCCGGCCCCTTTCTTGTTGGTTCTTTTTAGTACTTCGTCTTCAGTAGAGTATGTCTCTCTCCCCCAGAGGTCTTTGGCGTCGTGAAAGAGGACACCCTGATCGGAGATTTCAATCCAAACAGGCTGATCAGATGCACCTTCAAAGATGAAAGCGTCATAGCTTGTCCGGCTCATAGGTTCTGCTGCTCTTCCGCCAGCATAGGATTCCGAAAAGATCCCGGTCAGGGGTGACTTGGTAAAGACCCCATGGCGACAGGAGCCATAGATCCGGGTATGGGTGATCGGGCCTGTGCAGAAGATGAGCTTATTGCCCGGAGAAAGCGGGTCCACTCCCGGAGGATTCTCCTTCATCAAAAGATACGTGCCGAGCCCCTTGCCCCCCAGATAGGTTTCAAAAACCGAATCAGGGATTGGTTCTTCTTTAAAGGATTTGGTTTTGAGATTGATCCTCAGCATTTTATTAAAGAAACCTTTCATAGTTCTTTCCCCTGTTGTTGATTTTGGTACATTATTATCGGGACTTTATCGTCAAAGAATCTTGCTAAAAAAGCTTGCAGCCCGCTGAGTCTTTGGATGGTCAAATATTTCGTTCGGTGGGCCTTCTTCAACGACAATCCCTTCGTCCATAAAGGCGACACGGTTCGCCACTTCTTTTGCAAAACCCATCTCATGAGTAACAACAATCATTGTCATTCCATCTTGGGCCAGTTGCTTCATGACATTTAAAACCTCTCCCACTAACTCCGGGTCCAGTGCGGAGGTTGCCTCGTCAAAAAGCATTACTTTGGGTTGCATGGCAAGGGCACGGGCAATAGCAACTCTTTGCTGTTGCCCCCCTGACAATTGTGAAGGATAGGCTTGTTCCTTTCCCGATAGTCCCACTTTTCGTAATAATTCCATCGCCGAATGTTCTGCTTCCTTTTTCGGTTTTTTATTCGTTAGGATGGGGCCCAAAGTGACATTTTGGAGAGCATTCATATGAGGAAACAAATTGAATTGTTGAAAAACCATGCCCACCTCAGCCCGAACCTTATAGACATTAGTGGATGTGCTGCTAATGTTTTCTCCATCAATCCATATCTCTCCCTCTTGAATTTCTTCCAAACGATTGATACACCTCAGCAATGTGCTCTTTCCAGATCCGCTCGGGCCCACAATGACGGTAACATCCCTCTTTTTTACTTGGAGGTGAACCCCTTTCAGGATATGAGCTTTTCCGAAAAACTTGTGGAGATTCTTGATTTCGATCATTTTAGTCTATACTTCTTTTCCATTGCGTGGATGAAAAGATTTAGCAATTGTGTAAGAATGATATAGATGACAGCAACCATCGTAAAGACAGTTAGATTCTCAAAAGTTGTTGAGGCAATCAGTTGGCCTGCCCGAGTTAATTCTCTTACGGTGATCACTGAAGCCAAGGAGGAATCCTTTAAGAGAATGATGTAAGAGGTTCCCATGGGTGGAAGGATGATTCTTGCTGCCTGTGGAAGGATAATTCTAGACATGATCTGATGGTATCTCAATCCAATTGATTTTGCTGCATCCCATTGACCAATTGTAATTGAGATAATGCCGGATCTAAATATCTCTGCATGATATGCCCCATAACAGATGCTGAGTGCAAGTATGCCTGCCTGCATTGCTCCAAGTTTGATGCCAAGATCAGGCAGGACAAAATAGACATAAAACATTTGGACGAGAAGCGGGGTTCCCCGGATGATATTAATGAAAATCCTGACCGGCTTGTTCAAATAGCGCTTCTTTGAGATGAGGCACAAGCTGAAGATAAATCCGAATAACGTGCTGATGATTATTGCAAAAAAGGTAATCTGTATTGTAAACTGAGTACCCTTTAAAAGGCTTGGCAGGAATTCTATGATGTTATGTAATAGCTTTTCCATCTCTCTGTCAGCACCTTAGTCGAGGCTTCGGTAGAATATTCCGAAGCCTCGACGGCTTCCTTGGTCTATTGCCCCCATTTCTTGAGGATGTCCTTTATGATTCCTTTTCCTTTCATCTCTGCAACGATTTTGTTGATCTCTCTTTTCAGTTCTTGATCTTCCTTTCTGGTGCCAATGCCAAGATCTCCACACATCATCGGTTGATAAGTCTCCACAATTCTCACTTTGAATTCGGGTTTTGACTTGACAAGGTAACCAGCTACGGGGGCGTCAACAATCGATGCATCGAGACGGTCATTTGTGATATCCATCATGATTTCCCCAATGTTATCGTAGATTTTCACCCCTTTGATTCCTCTCTCTTCGAGTCCCTTGGCGTAAATAGTCCCCACCTGCGCGCCGACACGGAGTCCTTGAAGATCAGTAATTGTTTTATAAGGCTTTTGGTCGCTCATTTTTACAACCATTGCCTCACAATAAGGAAAGACGGGATCTGAAAAATCGATGACTTCTCTTCTTTTTTCTGTAATCACCATGGCCGCGCAAATCAGATCCACTTTTTTCCCTGTAAGCGAAGGAATCAAAGCCGACCAGGGTGTCTCCACGATCCTTAATTTTACTCCCAGCTTATCTGCAACATATTTGGCTGCATCGATCATTGTACCTTGAACCTCATTCGTCTTGGTATCCATGAATGTTGTGGGAACTCCTGTCACAGTTGAAGCAATAACCAATTCTCCCGCCTTCTTCACTCGCGCAACCGAATCGTCGGCATTGGCAGAAATAACCAAGGCCAAAGTGAAGACAAATGCAGTAAAAAAAACGGACTCCATTAAAAAAGACTTTTTTCTCATTTTCCCCTCCTTCACCTAAAGTATTTGATTTGAGCCATTTTTATAGATAACGACGGTATCCCCCCTTTCCATATACATCCATTAAGTTTGAATGATCCGGATATCCCTTTGGGCTAAATCTTTCATAAAAGCTTCGGCATCCAACGCTATTTCAGGTGCAAGAACTCCTCTCATTGGAATCTTTCCTTTCCCTAACCAAAATGCCGTGATGGCAGCCGGAACACCTGTCCAAACTGCTGTTGCTCTGAGGTCCCATTTCTTGGAAGACTTAACCAATGTCTCAAAAACTAATTTTCTTGTTGTCCTCTCCTTTTTCCCGATGACTTCCACCTGAAGTGCTTTGAACTCATCCATAGAGGGAGGCGCTTTCAATGTCCCCAGGTAGTTGTAAAGGAAATCCTTGGGGGAAAGTTTAAACCCCTTCATTGGAATTTTGGCTGTATTCAGCAGACCCAGCTCAAGGAGAACATTAACCTTCTGGAGAAGAGAAGGCGAGAAGCCAACCCGGAAAGTGACTGTTTTGACGCCCCTGATGGTGAAGGGTAGGGTGGCTAATTCTGAATGAATTGAATAAAACCCTTCGACATCATCCACCGGGGAAGGAAGGCGGTAGCGCTCCTTCCCTGAAAGCGGTTCGACTTCTTTGAATTTCCCTTTCTCAAAGATAACCGGGTTCATCGTTACTTCATCGAGGATTGTCTTGGCGGAATAGGCGAATCCGCCCCCGCCTTTTGCACCTGTCCTGATGTGGACTTCCTCTACGGAGTCGAGTTTTGAAGCCCCATGCCCTGCTAACACATTGGTGATGCCCGGACTTGCCCCGATTCCAAGTATTGCCGTAATGCCTGCCTTTTTGAAATCTTTGTCAAGCTTCAACTGTTTCTTTGTAATATGATAAAGACCCCCGAGATCAAGATAGTGTGATTTTGCCTTTAATGCGGCCTTCATGACCTCCAAATTGAATTCATACCAGGAAGCGTTGGCCACCACATTCATGCCCTTGCAGGCATTAATTAACTGATTCTGTATCTTGATGTCCACTTTTTTGACCGAAATCTTTTGAGATTCCACCTCGTTTGCATAAGGCCGTGCCTTTGATAGATCAATATCTCCAATGACGATCTCATTAACTTCAGGGTTTTCATTGAGATCCCGGACGATAGCTTTTCCCATCGCCCCACAACCGCCGATGACGAGTACTTTCATGTTCACTTCCTCCTATGGTTTAGTTATTCCAGTCCAATTTTCCATGTGGGACAGCCTCTTTCATTATTCCTATACCGCCTCGGGTGAGAATCTACATAGGTTTTTTTATCCCAATAATACTTTATAATAATAATATAATTATGATATTTTTCAACCAACAGCCATTATTTTACAAACTGTCGGTCGGGGTAACATCAAGGGAAAAAACCTCTGTCCCCATTTCCCCCGAATCTGATTTCAGGATTTTTCTATATAGATATTTTTCAGCCCTTCTTTGCGATCGTAACTTCATAAGGGAGCGCAGCATTAATCGGATCTAATTTACTTATTTAGAAATTCTTCAACCCATTCGAGACCCAACTCAGTGAGCTTACTTCTATTCGGACGGCCTTTCGCTGGATCGCATCCTGTGATGCTATAGATCATCTCGATGGCCCTATTGAAATCCTGCTCATTAAAAATATTTTCCCCGGCGTTAGGTCCATCCGGTTTAGGAGCAAACAGACGGCCGGGGAGGCGGTCGTCTTGAATCGTAAACCCTTCTCGACTGTTAAAAGCCTTCGCCATGATCGTTCCCCGTTCGCCAGCTTTCATCAGTTCAGACAAACTGGTATCCCAGCCTGTAATGGCATTCAGGCATTGAACCATTTGTTCTAATGGCATGACTCCGCGCGGCGCAAAACCGAATACACAAAGGCCCAGAGCATCCATCATCTTCCAAAGATTGTCAAGGATAGAATAAGTTCTCACTTTCTCCGCCGTAATGTCCGTCGCATGCATGGCTTTGCAAAGACCCAAGGGCTTCAATGATTTGAAAGGCATAGAATTTTCATCGGTGAAGAGGGAATCATGAGGGGCATACATATGATCGGCCCCATAGGTGCTGATGGCATAACCAAATCCCACGCCCACCTTGACCCTTGGGTCATGCATGGGCAACTCCTGCCCCTTGACGGCGAGATGATAAGGCTGATCCGTCACTCCCCAGCGACGGGCTAGCCTTGTCATTCCCTCAGCGAGAAGGTTCCCCACGCCTTCCCTGCGGGCGATCATCTCTAAAAGCTTGATCACGAGATCGGCATCCCCGAAACAAAGCTCCATCCCGCCCGTATCCGCGCGAGAAAGAATCCCTTTCTCAAAGCACTCGCAAGCAAAGGCGATGACCATTCCCGCGGAAATCGTGTCCATGCAGTACCGATTGCAGATTTCATTGCACTTGGCAATGGCCTTGAGGTCGAGGATATTCAGATTGGACCCGAATGCGGCCATCGTCTCGTATTCGGGTCCCCCATAACCAGGGTCGACCTTGTACTTCGGATCTTCGAATGCAATTCCACGTTTGCAGCGGATCGGACATGCATAACACCCTTTCCGTTCTTGAAGGAGGGTGTCATTGTAGGTATCACCGCTTAAAGGGGTTGGATCGTCAAGTTTGCTGCGCCGGAAATTGTTAACTGGTAATGCGCCCAATTCTGATAGAATCTCACAGAAGGCGGTTGTTCCATAAACGAATAGTTGCTTTCCGAGGGGATGGTCTTGAAAAGTTTTCGCATACTCGATGGCTGTCTGTTTCAAAAATTCAGAGTCAGCAAAAGGAATTCTTTCAGTACCAAAGGCAGCAACCGCCCGAAGATTTTTTGAACCCATGACTGCGCCAAACCCGTTTCGGCCGTTGAAATGGCCCAGGTTATTTGTGATGTTGGAAAAACGAACAAGATTCATACCCGCGAGGCCTGTCTGTGCGACACGGATATTGGGATTCTTTAATTCCTCGCGGATTGAACCCTGAACCTCTTTCGCTCCCTCCTTGGTCAAATGAGAGGCATCCCGGATTTCCGCTCTGCCCCCGGTGACCCAGAGATAAACAGGTATGTCCGCCCTCCCTCGGAAAACAATCGCATCAAAACCTGCCGACTTGAGTGAAGGGCCGAAAAAGCCTGCCGCCTCCGATTCCCCCGCGGTTCCGGTTAGAGGCGATTTTCCAATTGCAGAGAACCGGCAAGAAGCGGCGATCGGAGAGCCTGTCATGACCCCTGTGGCCAACACCAGAATATTTTGGGGAGAAAACGGGTCAATAAGAGGCGGGACCTCCTTTAAAAGGTAGTAGTATCCGATCCCCCTGCCTCCCAGGTAGGTCCTGTAGAAAGCATCATCTTTTTCTTCTACTTCAATTCTTCGGTTGGTCAGATCAACGTGAAGTATTTTTCCCCGATATCCAAAGGCCATAGGCATGCTCCTGTCCAGGGGATTCCATCATATTTCCTTCAGGGATGTTTCCAATACCTCCAGGATAAAATCGACATCCGGGGGGGCAATACACATTGGGGGCTTGATTCGCAACACATTTCCATAGAGCCCCCCCTTGCCGATAAGCAAACCCAGTTCTTTAGCCCTTTCAAAAACGTAAGCACATTCGTCCTTTGCAGGTTCCTTTGTCTTTAGGTCCCTTACGAGTTCCACTCCGATCATTAAACCCTTTCCCCGTATATCCCCAACCAGATCATATTTGGACATTAATGTCTTAAGGCCTTCCATGAGTTGGTTTCCCCTCTCAAGGCAGTTTTGCTGGAGGTGTTTCCGGTCGATGACTTCCAGGACAGCCTTTCCGATGGCGCAGGATACGGGGTTTCCTCCGAAGGTATTAAAGTGGATGCGCTCGGCGAGGGGTTTTGCGATCTCCGGAGTCGTCACCACGGCAGCGAGAGGGGCTCCATTTCCAATCCCCTTTGCCATCGTGACAATGTCTGGAATGACCCCTTGTGTCTCAAACCCCCAGTAATGAGTACCTGTGCGGCCGAAACCTGTCTGAACTTCATCGGCAATACAAACCCCTCCCGCTTTTCGAGTATAATGGTAGGCGTTTTTGAGGTAGTCTTCGGGGTAGACTACGGCTCCCCCCACACCCTGTATCGATTCGGCGAAAAAAGCAGCCACACGACCCGGCGTGGCGTACTCAATGAGATCCTGGATATCTGCAGCATACTTGGCCCCTGCATCTGGCTCATTCCTTCCCCAGGGCCCTCGGTAAGGATCAGGAGCGATGGCATGGTGTATCCCGAAGTTGTGGGGATAGTTGAATTTCCATGTACTGTGAGCGGTCAGTCCCATGGCGGAGGCAATCCCGCCGTGATAACCATTTCGTAAAGCGATGATGTCGTAGTTGCCGGTATATAGACGGGCCATCAGCAAAGCGAGATCATTGGCTTCGGATCCCGAGTTGACGAAATAGCAAACACTTAAATCCCCCGGCATTTTTTGTGCGAGCATCCTGGCAAATTCGGTGATGTTGGGATGAAGATAAATCGTGCTGGTATGCTGAAGAGTTTCTAATTGTTCGCGGGCTTTTTGTGTGACGTAAGGGTGGCAATGGCCTACGCTGATCGTCACAATGCCGCCGATTCCATCGAGATAACGGCGCTCCTTCTCGTCATAAACATACTGCATGGATCCTTCAACGATCATGATTGGGTTCTTGTAATAAGTTAAGAGGGCAGGGGACAGATAATGCTTCCGCATCTCCATCACTTCTCGATACGAGGGACCCGTATAAGGTTTGGGTTGATGGTTATAGGGTGGGAGATGAGGTTTCTTCATGGAATTCTCCTATTTTTGTTTCAAAATTGATTCTCTGATGGCATCGCCCATTTCAGAAGTTGAATATTTTCCGCCCATGTCACGGGTCTTAAATTTCCCTTCAGAAAGAATTTTTGTTAAGCCTTTTTCGATGTCGAGGCTTGCGGCTTCCTCTCCCAGGTGGTCCAACATCATCTTTACAGATTCGATGGCTGCCACCGGATTGGCCACCCCTTTCCCCTCGTACTTAGGGGCGGAGCCGTGAATCGGCTCAAACATGGAGGGATAAGTTCTTTCGGGATTGATATTGCCGCCTGCAGCAAATCCCATGCCCCCCTGAAGCATGGACCCCAAATCAGTAATGATATCTCCGAAGAGATTAGAGGCGACGACGACATCAAAATATTCAGGTGTCTTCACAAACCACATGGTGATAGCATCTACCAAAGCCAGATCCGTCTTGATGTCAGGATAGGACTGGGCCACCTCCCTGTAGACCAAATCCCAAAAGACCATGGAATAGTTCAGGGCGTTCGATTTGGTGCAATTCGTCACCATGCCGACAGGGGTCTTTCCCTCGTATTTCTTCCGTTTCCGCGCCAGTTCGAAGGCGTACCGAATGACCCGCTCGCATCCTTTTTGAGTGAAAATGGCGGTCTGAAAAGCCGCAGCCTCCGGATGGCCCATCTTGAAAAATCCGCCGACCCCCGAATATTCACCCTCGGTATTTTCCCTCACTACGACGAGATCAACCGTCTTGGGGGTCGCTGTTTTAATGGGGGTCTCAATTCCCGGATAAAGTTTAATGGGACGGAGGTTGACGTATTGATCAAACCCTTTTCGAATCCTTAGCAGAAGGGTAAGAGAAATATGGTCGGGCACCTTGTTTGCATCCCCAATGCAACCGAGAATTATGGCATCACTTCCCCTCAGGACGTCCAGAATGTTTTCAGGACACATCTTCCCATGTTTAAGACAATAGTCGCACCCCCAGTCAAAACTCTCTCTTTTAATTTTGAAACCATACTTTTGAGAAATAGCATCTAAGATCTTGTTCGCTTCGCGGGTTACCTCTTTTCCGATCCCATCCCCCGGAATCACCGCAATGTTATAAATCATTTTTCCCTCCTTAGATCAGGCAATGGATCAAGGCAACGGATGATTTTGAAATCCCTCTTTTCAGCTTTAAGAATCCTGCTGCGAAGGCAGTCTATGCTGATTATTCGGGAAGAAGGTTGCGTTTTTTGAAATCCTCCGCAATATCCTCTAATCCTAAGTCAACCAACGTTTTCTCTGTCGGGATACCTGTTTGAATATCCCATCCCCTTAGGGCATAGTACTCATCTTTTGCCTTTTCAAATTCGGTTTGATCAAGATAAACCCCCCCATAGGCCCCGCCGACCTCTTTATTAAATTCTCTCTCTGGCAATGTATCCTTTGCCCGAGTTAAACCCTCCCTCGCTTCAAATGCCCGCTCGACATTCCTATTTCTTATCGCTGCAGTAATCAAGTCTTCAGGAGATACCTTTTTCCCTAAACCTGCAGAATATATTTTTGAAAAATCATCCGGGTTGAAGGCCTGAAAATTTACCAAACCCATATGTTTGCAGACCCCAAGCATGTCTGGGATTGAAATCATCGTCTCTGCATAAATGATACCCTTGGGTTTTCCTTCAAATCCCATGATGTCCAAGGCTTTCCTTGTTCCGGTTATTTTTTCAGCCTCCTCTCCATATATTTTCGTTAGCTTTTCTTTTTCTTCCATACTCATGTAGGAATCACCCTTTACTCTGATGATTCCCTTTGCAAAAGGAAGAAAAGCCCTCATATAATCTCCTCTCGGCCCTAATGCTGTTTCGAGTCCAACAAATGGAAATCTTGGAGAGGCCGCGTAAAGAGGGCTATTTTTGACGTGCATGGCGTAATGTTCCGACTCCCGTCCGAAATGCTTAATAGCCTCCTTGAATCCTTTGGCAAGGATATCCCCAATCCCTTCGCGGTTGATAATCTTTTCCATCATTTTAATGATGGAATCTCTGTCCCCCCATCTCATTACTAATCCATCCGTGTCTTCTTTTGATATGATCCCTTCCTCATAGAGTTCTATGACCCATGCCAAAATCCCAGAGATGGAGATTACGTCAACTCCATAAAGTTGGCAATTCCACACAAACTCCCACCACAACATGACATCGTTATTTTTTAATTTCCAAGTCGGTTCGATATAATGTTGACAGGAAACGACCCCGCTGCCAATGCCTGGAATGGTATAGGTCTCTGCGCATTGGACCGGACAACCAAAACAACCTGCCCGCTTCACCCCAAATCTTTTCCACCAATCCAAAAACTCTGCTTTCTGGCCCCAACCGAAGGTCTGATGGTTTCCCGCAGGAGTATAGCCAGAATTTGCATTGAGCGTCATTGATCTTAAACTTCCTCTTTTCGAATATTCATCATATCCTGACGCGCTCCTAACCATAGAGTGAAGTTTAGTGCAGAGTTTAAAAAATTCTTCTGGGTTGGCAACTTGAACCCCCCGGGTCCCCCGGACTGCAATGGCTTTCAGGTTTTTGGACCCCAGAACGGCTCCCATCCCATTGCGGCCAGCCGCATTTCCAATATTGGAGATCAGAGAAGCGTAGGAAACCCCCTTCTCCCCGGCCTTCCCGATAGATACGATTTTTACATCTGAATCCTGCTGTTTTCTCCGGATCGTTTGGGAAGTCAAATAGGAATCTGCCCCCCATAGGTGGGATGCATCTAGTATTTCGACCTTCTCATTTTCAATGGCGATATAGACCGGGTGATCCGCCTTTCCATGGATCACCACGTGGTCGTACCCGGCATATTTTAATTCGGCTGGCCAATTTCCCCCCATATTCGAATCTCCAAGGAAACCTGTGACAGGAGATTTTGACATGACATCCACCCGACTTGAACCGGGACACAATGTTCCCGTTAATGGCCCCGCACCAAAGACAATGATATTTTCCACTCCCAGTGGATCTATTTGAGGCTTTATTTCGTCAAACATTATCTTCGCATTGATCCCTCTTCCTCCAATAAATTTTTCTGAGTAATTGAAGGTAGGTTCCCTGGTAATGGTTCGGGTGGTTAAATCTATTCTGAGAATATGAGTTTTATATAAATTGGCCATAGGATTTCCCATTATTCAGTCACCGATGGCGCAAGCTTTTTCAGGCTCTCGATATACTGATCAAAAAAACTACGTCTTTTTGTGATGTTTGCTTTATCCGGCAGAACGATACTTAAAGCCCCACTCGGACAGAATTCTACGCATTTGGGATCGCCCTCGCATAAATTGCATTTGACCGCCTTTCCGATCTTTGGGTCGATTGTAATACATCCAAAGGGACATACGGTGAAACACTGTTTGCAGCCGATGCATCTTCTCCCATCAACGGTGACCCAATGAGCCGTTTGATTTTGTTGAATCGCTCTGGTAGGGCAAACCATTTGACAAGGAGGATCCTCGCATTGCTGGCACAAGATGGGGATACTGTACAAGATGCCTTCATGTTCGTAGCGGACGACCCGGCATCTTGATTTTTCAGGGTTGCATTCCTTTTCGTGGTATAGAGAACAAGCAAGTTCACATATTCCGCATCCCGTGCACTTAGGAAGGTCTATCATGATCTGTAGAATCATTTTCCACGCCTTTTAAACAGGTGACATGAGTTTCAGCTTTCAAAGCAGGCGACGGAATGTCCCCTCGTTAATTCCCTCAATTCGGGACTTTCTTTTTTGCAACGATCATTCGTGCTGTAGCATTTCATTTGGAATACACATCCTTCGGGTATATTAAGCTGGCTTAATGGAACATCTGCTTTAATCCTAAATTGATGGTTGGTCAGCCCGGGATCAATGTCTAATATTGAAGAGAGGAGACCCTGTGTATACGGATGACAAGGATTTTTGAAGATTACTTCAGTTGAACCTAATTCCACAATCTTTCCAAGATAAATGACAGCAATCCTATCTGAAAGAAATCTTACAATTTTGAGGTCATGCGAGATAAACAGCATTGTTAAATGCATTTCTTTTTGCAATTGTTTCATTAAATTCAGAATCTGCGCTTGCACAGAAACATCCAGGGCCGAAACGGGTTCATCGGCTACGATAAACTCCGGTTCCAATGATAATGCGCGTATCAAAGCAATCCTCTGCTTTTGCCCGTCACTGAATTCTCCGGACAATTTCTTTCTGTCTCCATAATGTAACCCGACCTTTTCCAATAAACCCTCGATCCTCTTATCGAGTTCGTTTCTTGTCAAATTGTAATGAATCGAAAAGGGTTCGGATAATACCTGGTGCAACGTCATTCGAGGATCGAGCGTGCTCGCAGGATTTTGAAAAACCATTTGGATTCTTTTCCGAATCGCCTTGATTTCATGCTTTGACTTGAGTTCGTCGATTCGCTTTCCTTCGACCTTAACGAAACCTTCAGTGGGTGTTTCAATACCCATGACAATCCGCCCCAGAGTAGATTTTCCACATCCACTTTCACCGACAAGCCCCAATGTTTCCCCTTTAAAGATGTTTAAATTGATGCCGTTCAATGCTTTTATTGTTTTAACGTCCCCAGCAAAACGATCGATAATCCCTAAACTTAAGGGATAATGTTTGTTTAGATTGACTATCTCAATGAAGGGACTCAGCATGAATTACCCGTAGCCAATTATTTCAGCTCTCATCATTCTTGAACGTTAAGAACGGAAAAGGTGGCATGCGACAAAATGTTCACTTCCGACCTCAACCAAAACTGGCATTTCATTCCTGCATATGGGTAACACGACGGGGCATCGATCTGCAAAATAACACCCACTGGGCAGTTCATAAAGGCTTGGGAGATATCCTTTCATTGTTTCCAAATAATCCTTCTCTTGATCCTTAGTAATGATACACTTGAATAATCCCTTGGTATACGGGTGTGCAGGTTCATGCAACAATGTGACATATTTCCCCTGTTCGACAATTTTCCCGGCGTACATCACGGCAATCCGGTCGCATAACTTTGCGGCCACTCCAAAATCATGTGTAATAATAATTTGACTCATCCTATACTTCTTCTTCAAGCCCAGAAGCAGTTCAACGATTTTAAATTGAACGGTTGAATCGAGGGCCGTGGTGGGTTCGTCCAATAAAAGAAGGTCAGGATTCGTGGCTAAACCCATTGCAATCATGACTCTCTGTTTCATCCCGCCGCTCAGCTGGTGAGGATATTGATTCAATACCCTGACTGAGTCCGGGATTTCAACCTGTTCCAATAAATTGCATCCCTTCTCAATGATGTCATTAACCTTTAATGCCCTCCCTTCTTTTCTTCTGAAAATCTCTGCGATTTGATCTTTCACCCTCATCACTGGATTTAATGATGTCATAGGGTCCTGGAATATCATGTAAAGTTTATTTCCCCATAAGCGCCTCATCTGTCTTTTAGAAAATTTAACCAATTCTTTGTCACCCAAGAGAATTTTACCGTATAGGATTGACGTATCATCAAGCAACCTCATGATTGAAAAAGCGGTAGTGCTTTTCCCGCAGCCAGATTCTCCGACGAGGCCGAAAAGTTCTTCTTTTTTTACATTGAAGCTAACGCCATCAACTGCCTTAACGACCCCCCCCAGCGTATTAAAATAAACTTTTAAGTCTTCTACCTTTAGGATCCATTCCATCGGAGTCTTACCCATTTGATCCATCGTAACTCATGTGGGTTTAAATCATCCAATCTTTTTGATCCCGGGATCTAAAGCATCCCTTAGCCAATCGCCGAGAAGATTACATCCGAGGACGCAGAAAAATATAGCTAAACCGGGAATTGTAGATAACCACCAGGCTCTCGCCAAATACACTCTGCCGGCCGCGACGTCCCATCCCCAGGATAACGTTGTCCCGCCCAAACCGATAAAGCTCAGCCCAGCGGACCATAATATGATTAACCCTATTTGGAGTGTAAAAATAACGATGATGATGTAGATAATATTGGGGAAAATATGCTTTAAAATTATTTTACTATTGCTAGCCCCCATTGTAATGGCAGCCAGAACAAAGGGCTCCTCTTTTAATGTAAGAATACGACTCCTAATGACTTTGGCATACTCACTCCACATGGTGAGCCCCATTGCTAAAATGATGCTTACAGGATAAGGGCCGATAATGGCTACCAGAACGACGGCTAACATGATGGCTGGAATGGCCAGCATAATATCAACAAACCGCATCAGGATGATATCCATATACCCACCTAAATAGCCTGATATCATGCCGAGAACGACCCCCAACAATAAAGCTATCAATGAAGATAATAAACCAATGATCATCGAATTTCTTGTTCCACAAATGACACGACTCAAAACATCCCGGCCCAACATATCCGTACCCAAAATATGATTCCAACTTCCCTTGGTTTCCCAAACGGGTGGAACAAGGCGTTTCGTTAGGTTCATGGCATTGGGGTCGTGGGGGGCGAGATAAGGGCCCCAAACAGCCAATAAGATAAAGATCAATACGATCGCTAACCCTAGTTTCCCGAAAAAACTTTTTTTTAATTTTTTATATAATAACTTCATAAAAGCGCCATTATCCGACCCCTTTTGTGCGGATCCGGGGATCAAGTGCGACGTAAATGATATCCATCAGAATAAAGATTATTATGATGAGAAGTCCCACCATAAATAAGCTGGCTTGAATAAGGGGGTAATCCCGGGCAAACAATGCATTGATCAATAATTGACCGACGCCCGGCCAGGAAAATACAATCTCCGTCACCACTGCCCCTCCCATCACGAGTCCAACATTTAAGGCGATCACTGTTACGATGGGAATTAAGGCATTTCTGAGGACATGAAAGATGATCACTCTTGTCTCCCCTATCCCTTTCTGTCTGGCTGTTTTAACATAAAGTTTGCTAACTTCCTCAAGGACATTCGCTCGGGTATGCTTGACGAATATGGCCGCAAAAAAAGTGGCAAGCGCTACGGAGGGGAGAGCTAAATGTTTTAAAGCTTCATAGAACGTCACGAAATTACCTTGAACTAATTGAATAAACCCATAAAAAATACCCGGACCCCTTCCAAAGGAAGGGAGCCATCCAAGTCCGAGAGAAAAAATCAAGATAAGAATGATTCCCAGCCAAAATCTTGGAGTAGACAAGCCAAAAAGAGAAAAGAAGGAAATAATAAAATCCCAGTAAGTCCCCCGCCTTATTGCCGCAATGATACCGAGGGGTAAGGCAACAGACACAGAAAGAATTAAAGCTCCCAAGGTAAGTTCCAGGGTCGCCGGCAATCTTGCGAGGAAAAGCGTGGCGGCTGACCTCTTGCCTTGTATGGACTCCCCAAAATCGAATAGGATTGCTTTACCCAGCCAATTAAAGTATTGAAGAAAAATCGGCTTATCCAAGCCTAAGACTTTCCTCATCTCCAGCACATCTTCTTCTGTTGCCTCCTGAGGTAAGATCATTCTTACAGGATCGCCGGGAGCTAAATGGATGAGCGAAAAAACAATAACGGAAAGAAATAACAGCGTAATAATAGAATAAAAAATTCGTCTTAGGAAGAAGTGGATCATAAAAATCCCCCACCTTTAAACCGTTCACATTTAAAGGGATCGCCGGGAGAGAGAGGATTCTCTCTCCCGGGTTCCTCGCTATTTGTCATCCTCGGGGGAGATGCAAATCGTTGCATCGGCTCTCGGAGACCATTTTATATTCTTCCGAACACCATAAACGTTGCTGGGGACATAGGTCATTGGAAAGGCAACATAATCGTATAAAATTGCCTGTGCTTTTTCAATCGCCTCTTTCCTAACTTTCGGGTCAAAATTCGAGCGAGCGATGTCGATTAATTCATCCACTCCCGGAACCCCTTTCGGGCCATGAAAACATGAATCAGAGCTGGAATGGACGGCATTAAATAGGTTTTCGACCCCGTCCCCTGAACGGGCAGTCCAAAGGATGAGGCAAATCGGGTCAATTTTCTTTGTATTAAACAGGTTAATCCAGGTAGGCGAATCGTACATTTTTAAGTTAGTCTTCATGCCGATTGCCTTCAGCCATGAATCAATCGCGGTATTGATTTCAATGTCCTTATAGTATCTGCCGACAGTCGACTGGATATTGATCTCCTCGCCCTTATAACCAGATTTTTTAAGATATTCTTTGGCCAACTTAGGATCGTATTTATACGGCTTGATGTCTTTGTAGCCAAAGGCTAAAGGTGGAACAATCGATGCCACCGGAGTGGCATATCCCCCTAAAATGTTTTTGCATATTTCTTCCACGTTAACGGCATGGGCTATGGCTTTTCTGAAATTGATATTATCCTTGAAGGGGGGGATATCCGTTCGCAGGGTGAGATGTAAGTTGGCCAGGGAGGGTTTGGTTAGGATTTTAAGGTTCGGATCGGCTTCGATAGATTTGATTTCTTCGGGTGGAATATCGGATATAAGGTCGACATTCCCCGCTCTTAGCGCAATCACCCTGGTGGCCATCTCAGGAATGGTCTTGAAGACAACCCTGTCAAGTTTAGGTTTGCCTCCCCAATATTTGTCATTGGCCTTTAGAGTAATTTGTTCTCCATCCTTCCATTCCACAAATTGAAACGGGCCTGTTCCGATCGGTTCACGGGACAATTTAGAGAGAGGCGTCTTAGCCACTGTGCTTTTTGATAACATTTGAATAGGAAGCCAAAAAGCGGGGAGAATTGGGTCAACAGGTTTTCCGTCTTCTCTAAAAACGTCAATGGTATACTCATCTACAATCTTATAAGTATATCCCACCACCCTTCCTCTTCTTGCAAGTTTGTTTTCCGGGTTTTTAGTGAAGTCTATTGTAAAAGCCACATCCTCAGCCGTGAATTTCTCTCCGTTGTGAAAAAGAACGCCTTTCCTAAGATGAAATCTCCATTTTTTATTCCCGTCGGTGACTTCCCATTTTGTGGCCAGGGAAGGGACTGGCTTCGCGTCTGTATTTAACCATACCAATGGTTCGTAAATATTGTAGGTGCGATCCATTGTGGCAATGGATGAAGATGCAGGAAGCAGATCCAATGGCTCCATTCCAGAACCCACAATCAAGGTCTTAGGCTGGCTGAATGCTTCCATCGATGAAAGTGAAATAACAGAAATTACGCAAAGTATTGAGAAAAATAATTTCCTAATGGTTTGGCCTTTCATACCCTGACCTCCTTTGTTTTAGATTGCTTTTGGTGTTCGACATCCGGAGAAACATTAACTCATGGATTCATACTGTGTTACAATTTCAATCCTTTGCCCAACTCAGGGCTTTGTTCTGTCACCCCCTTCCCGTTGGCGAATCCACCCCCTCAACACATTCCATAAAAACTTGGTATTTTTAAAAAAATTCCCGAATTCCCCCCTTGTTACAGTGAATGGCTGTCAATGGCTTAACGGGGCGGAGATTAAAGGCCTATTCATGCTTCCCACACTTTAATGAATCTGGATTTACCAGATGTTCCGGTTTTTGGCCTGTGAGTACCCGTTTCACTTCCAGGGCGGCAGTGGTCCTCAGTGTTTCAACTGCCTCTTCTGAATAGAAACCGGCATGAGGCGTCAGGATGACATTCTTCATATGAAGGAAAGGATTCTGCACAGGCGGCTCAATCGATAGAACATCAAGAGCAGCCCCTGCGATCCAGCCTTCCTCCAGCGCTTTGAGCAAAGCCTTTTCCTCTATGACTGGTCCTCTTGAGGTGTTGATGATGAACGCGGTCCGCTTCATCAATCTGAATCGATCTTCATTCATTAGGTTTTTTGTTTCCGAAGTGAATGGGGTGTGTATGGATACAAAGTCAGCCTGCTGCAGCAAATCATCCAGCCCAACCATGCGTACTCCCGCTTGATCGCATTCCTCGGAAGGAACATAGGGATCAAAGGTCACCACCTGCAATCCAAATGAGAGCGCCCGCATGGCTACTGCCCTTGGAATCTTTCCAAAACCGATCAACCCCAAAGTCTTCCCCCTCAGTCTATATATCGGTTTTGCCATCTGCCAATTCCACTGCCCATCCATGACAACACTCAGGTGGTAAGATAGAATTTTTCTCGCAGCGGCCAACAACAAAGCCATGGCATGGTCGCAAACCTCTTCGATACAATAATCGGGGACATTGGTGACAGGGATTCCTGCACGGGTGGCAGCTTGTATGTCCACCATATCCAGGCCAATAGCGTAAACGGATATAACCCGGCATTTCTTCAGGGCGTCGATGACCCTCCGGGTTACAGGAGCGTAGGTCACAAGCAACGCATCTGCATCCGTGCAGTTTAGGATTAACTCCTCTTCGGACCGGCAATTGAACCTGTAAAGTTCGGCGATGTTGCCAAGTTTTTCTTCCTCATACCTCAGATCGGCGTAAGGGGCGTCGGTTAAGACCACTTTAAATCTTGGGGATTCATCCAAGATACAACTTACCTCCTTTTTTCGTTTTGCATGGATCGCTTGCGGTTTCTCATCGGGTAAACCGATAAAGGAAGGTTTAGTCCACAAAGGCGGCATCCACCGCGTCCGCGAGTCCAGCCAGTGTTCGGAAGTGATAGTCAGGTTTTGTTAGCTGAGCCACGGCCTTCGTGGCGCCGAAGCCCGCCTGACCCTGCCGGCGTTCGATCCAGCACACACTGTATCCCAAACGGCGCGCGACACCGATATCATGGTATTGGCTCTGTGCCACGTGAAGCGTATCAGGCATAGTGAACCCGCGCGCACTCAAGCGGCCGCGCGTGAAGGCAAAAAACTGCGGGTCGGGTTTTTCGCACAGAGCATCATCGGCGGAGACCGTGTCATCGAAGGGCTGGCCCAGCGTACGGTCAAAGTGGGTCAACGCCCAGCGCTGGGTATTGGTCATGGCTACCAGGTAGAAACGGCTGTGCAGGCGCTTTAATGCATTCACTGAGTCATCGAATGCCGGCCATTCGACGACCGAGTCCCGGAACCCTTCAGCAAGGGCGGATGTATGGGGTAGCTCGAGCGACCTGGCCATATCTCCCCAAACACGCACCAGGTCGTCGGGGTACCAGCCCGCTGTCTCGCTACCTCGCGAATGCCGGTAAGCCTCGAGAAAGGCTTTGTCCGATACTGCAGCCCCGGGCACGTGTCGCCTCAGGTAATTGATCATCCCACGTTCGAAATCGATCAGGGTGCCCACCACATCGAAACTCAGGACCTTGAAACGTTTGAGAGACATAGCGAACCCCCTTTTTTGCCGGTATTCTTATTTTTGCCCCTTCTAAGATTCAGGCTAAATGCTCCTCCGCTCTTAAAAAGGGTCACTCTTTCTTCTCCAAGATTTTCATCATCTTTCCGAATTCGCCCTCGATCATTTTGTAGCAGTGTTTATCCTCAGGGAATTTCGATTCTTTTACCTCCTTGGCATAGTCTTCCATTGCTTTCATGATATGGTCGGCCAAGTTGGCATATTTCTTTACAAACTTCGGCGTAAATGCCTGGAAGATCCCCAGCATATCACTCACGATAAGGAGCTGCCCATCAACATAAGGGCCGGCTCCAATCCCGTAAACAGGTATTTTGAGATCTTTTGTAATCAATTGTCCGACCTCTGGTGGTACTGCCTCCAAGAGCAAGAAAGCGGTTCCAGCCTCCTGGATCGCTCGTGCATCTTTGATCAGCTCATGGGCGCTTTCTGCCGTAAGCCCCTGGGCTTTAAAACCGCCGATCTGTCCAGAACTCTGTGGGGTAAGGCCGATGTGTCCGCAGACGACCATACCGGCGTTGACAATTGCTTTAACCATATCTATGATACGTCTCCCTCCCTCCAGCTTGACGGCATCTACGCCTGCCTCTTTGTAAAACCTCCCGGCATTTTTTACGGCCTCTGCCGAGGTCGTCTGATAGGATAGAAAAGGCATATCGCCCACGACGAAGGTATTGGGAGCCCCCCTCCTTACTGCCTCAGTATGAACAATGCATTGATCCATTGTTACCGGCAGGGTCCCGGCAGAATAGCCATAGACACACATTCCCATGGAGTCCCCCACAAGGAGCATTTCTATGCCTGCCTTTTCGGCAAACACCGACGTGGGATAGTCATAACTCGTCAGCCACGTCAGCTTAACCCCGTCCTTCTTCATTTTTTGAAGATCTAAGATGCTCTTTTTTGCCGCCATAATCATCACTCCCTAAGTTGTTAGGTTTCTAACGGTCCCTCCCATCGCGGCTCCCCTTCATTTCGTTTTCCCGCGGTTTTTTAAGAACCACTTCACTTCTTCGACCTGGTAAGAGGCCGGAGGGGCTTGTGGAAGAAGAACTTTCGCAGATTTGATGATCCCCATCTGCTGAAGTGCGGTCTTGTGCACCCCTTGCCAGGTGCTCATGTCATAAAATCCGATATCATTCCAGGGCAAGATGGCTTCATTGTAGTAAGCCCGGGCCCCTTCGATGTCCCCTTTTTTCGCCATTGACAGGAGGGTGACATGTTCTTTCGGCAGCATCGCAGCAGTGGCCGTCAAAACTCCGCTGCAGCCAAGCAAGAGAAATCGGAGCGTCCACGTATCAGCGCCGCAGAAAATGAAGAATCTATCACCAAAGGTTTTTGACATTTTTTCCAGCAGCTCGCAGCTTCTCCAGGCATACTTCATGTATGAAATCCTCTTGGCGTCCACCAGTCTCTGGATCACGTCAAACGGGATGGCATCTTCCCCTCTCGCATAGGGAGCGATGTGAATCTTCACTGCATCGGTCAATGCCTTGTAGTGATCAATCAATTCCTCGGTGGTATAGGAGCGAAACCCTTGGGGATTGAACGCCAGCACAGCATCTGCCCCTAACTCTTCCGCCTCTTTGCAAAGTTTGACAGCATGAAAAGTGCTCATCGTCGGACATCCCACCATGAGCGGCGCCTTTCCGGCCATGTGCTTTACGGAAATTTCCACAACCTTCCGCCATCCCTCATGAGAGATGAGATAACCTTCTCCAATCGCCGCTAAAACCCCAACCCCGGAACAACCATTCTCCATCTCATAATCAATGAGCCTCTTCAAGCTGGCCTCATCAACCTCCCCGTCATCTGTGAAGGGCGTTGGAATAAGCGCCATGATGTCTTTCAATTCTTTCATTTCCTCCTCCTTGTATTGTGATTTTAGATACACTTTCGATTTTAACCTGGGGGTCCTCAATGCGGCCTGTCTTCCTTCAACTCTTTACGAATAGTCAAAATGTCCGTCCGAAGATCATTTCCTTATCGATACTATGCCTTCCTCAAGGGTCGATAGGCCCTTGTCCAGTTGCTCATCCGTAATGACAAGGGGGGGCATAAATCGCAAAACATTTCCATAAATACCGCAGACGAGGACGATTAAGCCCTTATCAAGGCAGAATTTTGCCAAAACTTTAGCCTCTTCGGCGGCAGGTTGTTTCGTTTGATGATCCTTGACCAGTTCAATGGCCAACATAGGACCTAAACCCCGGACATCCCCGACCAGTTCATATTTTCTTGGCCATGTTTCTAATCGTCCCCTCATTTTCCTTCCAAGGATCTCTGCCTTGTTTAGAAGGTCTTCCTTTTCGAATATCTCGAACACTGCGAGCGCCGCCTGGCAAGCTATCGGGTTTCCTCCATACGTTCCACCGAGCCCGCCGGAGTGGACCGAATCCATTATCTCTTTCTTTCCAACCACGGCACTCAGCGGCATTCCTGCCGCAAAGCTTTTGGCTATGGTGATAATATCAGGTTCCACACCGTAATGATCTACTGCAAACATTTTCCCCGTTCTTCCCATTCCGGATTGTATTTCGTCAGCAATGAGGAGAATCCCATGGTCTCGACAGATTTTTATCAATTTTGGAATATATTCAGGCGGGGGAGTGATAAACCCTCCTTCTCCTTGAATAGGTTCAATAATGAGCGCAGCTGTATCTTCGGAAGCCACCTGTGTGACAAAGCATTCCTTCAGGTAGTCGGCACACGTTACCCCACAGCCTGGATACGTAAGCCTAAAGGGGCAACGGTAGCAATAGGGGGAGGGGATATGGTGGATATCAGATGCCGAGGGTCCAAACCCCATTTTAAAGGGTTTGACCCGGCTTGTAAGCGTCATGGTTAGATAAGTGCGACCGTGGAAAGCGTTCTCCAGAGCAATAATCCCCGGTTTTTTCGAATGGTATCGCACAATCTTTATTGCGTTCTCTACAGCTTCTGCGCCTGAATTTATGAAAAATACGGATTTCGGAAAGACACCAGGCGTTGCCTCACATAATCTCTGAGCTAATCTGATGGCCGCTTCGTAAGGTGAAACTGTGAAAGCGGTATGGGTAAACTTTTCCGCTTGTTCTTTTATCGCTTCCACGACCCGTGGATGACTATGCCCGACGTTCATCACTCCAATACCAACGCCGAAATCAATATATTCTTTCCCTTCGACATCTCTGAGAATTGCTCCTCTGGCAGAATCAATATAAACGGAGGTATTGCTTGAATAAGCCCGAGAAAGAACCTCACCCCTTAACCGATTTAAGCTTTCATTTGTTACAGTCTCGTTCACTGGGCGTCCTCCTTGTGGTACACCCGACAGATGTCGTTCACGATTGCTCGGGAACAATCGGCAACACCAACTTCATCGATTTAAGGATATGTAAGGACATTAACCTTACTGCTTCTTCAACGTTTTTAGAAACTATATGCTTCAAAATCAACTGATGTTCCTCATAGGTGTTTTGAAAACTTCCGATCCGGAGATGGTCATATCGACGAATGATTCGAATTTTCCCGTGTAGATTCTGAAGGGCTCCATGCAGGGCGGAATTGTTGCTATACAGGGCTATCAGATCGTGAAATCGTTCATCGATCTCGTTAAATCGAGCGATATCCTGCGATTCCATGATAGCAGGATAGGTCGAAAGAAGATTCTCCAAGGATTCGACTCCGTGGCCATCATCTATCGATTGAGTCGTCAAACGGACTGCCAGGCACTCAAGGGCTTCACGAAGAATGTAAAGGTCTGCCACTTCTTTTCTTGTAAAAACCTTTACAGTGAAACCCCGGTTTGTTCGATACTCAACCAATCCCTGTTCAACCAGACGGTTTAAGGCTTCTCTAATGGGGGAACGACTGGTTCCGAAGATCTTTGCTATTTCCTCATCCGAGATCTTTACTCCCGGCAGGAAAGAAAAGTTAAGAATCCGGCCTTTAATATAGTCAAACGCATTAGATGTAATTTTCTTTTTCATTTTGTCGACAATAATGTTGACACTATATACGACATTATAAACGGATTTTTAAGTTTGTCAAGAAAAAAATTAGAAGGGAGCGAGATTCTCTATTTTGGTAATCTTTTCGTTATTGTAAGATGATATTAATAATACGATAAGTGTATGAAAATATTTTAACTTTTCATTCTGTATAACGAGAAGGTTCGATGTAGGGAGGGCATGATAAGGAGGATAAGAAAACAATTTTAAAAGGACGAAATTTTCTATTGAAGGGTTAAGGAGAGAAAATCTTTTTTAGACCGAAGTTCCCCTGAGAAAATGGTTTAAAGATGGGGTTATCTCATTGGATTATCAACGGAAAATGGTTGCAATGGGTGTGTCAGATGTGTCCATGTAAT
>JAGVBT010000045.1 GCA_020059605.1 Deltaproteobacteria bacterium | reverse complement strand
TTTGGACTTCACTGAGAGTGAAGTCCTGTAATGGCTGTTGAACACTCTTCGGAAGAAGAAATGACAAGGTGTTTCAGATGATAGCATCTGTTTTTAATGCACCCATTAAAACAACGGGGTTTACCACCATCTCCAGAGGGCAATGATGAAGGTGATGAGGAAGACAAAAATAAGATTCATATAGGCCATGAAATAAAAAACTTTTTCATGGGCGGGTTTTCCCGTTTTTACCCCCCCCGTCAGTAGTTGTCCGAGCGCAGGCATCTGTAATATCTTCTCTTCCCCGTGAGGAGATCCGTTAATCATTTCTGTCAGATCGTTACCGGCAGGGTGCTTGCTCATGTGATTTCCATCTTTCCAGAGGGAACTCGAAGTGACATCGTAAACCTTACCGTTATAGGCGAAATAGGCCGGCCTTCCTTCCTTGCCGTCAAAATAGGAGAGATCTTCGATCGTCAGCTTATTCTTTTTCCCCTGCGGCAGTGAACCTTTCTGTTTTCTTAATTTCGGTCCGATGAAAAAGGTGACGATCGAAGCCGAGGCCACCATAATGGAGAATAGAAGGATCTTCATGCCCAGCAGGATTCCGAATCTGGTCGTGTAAAAAGCTTCCCAGGTTGGCATGCGGGCAATCGTCAGGAACACTCCCGTGACGGAGAGGACGATGATTCCGAGCCACCCGAGCATCAACTCCCCCCTTGGGAGCCCCTTTGCCGCATAGGCCGGTTTCAGGAGGATGTGAACATAGAGGATTGTCCCGAACCAGGCAATGGCCATGAGGAGGTGGAGATACGCGATGACCAACCGGACGATTTTTTGAAGGGGGTGGAGGGGCCGATATGAACCCTTTGCCTTCAGGTCATCCCTGAAATCCTCTCCGGCCTTTGTCAGTTGTCCTCCCGTGCCCTCCAGATGACAGCGCTGGCAGTCGAATCCGGTCTGTTCCGCATACTCGATCGTGGCGTGGGAGAGGGAAGGGAATAGAAAGAGGGCCAGGAGGAAGATAGGCAGGTAACTTCGATCAATTGTCGGCATCGTAACGACAGTATAGGACAAAAACCGTTTGAAGGCAATGTCTTATGACCAGTGAGTCATCCTGAGGGATGAGAAAACACCAGAGTTTGGGTTAAGGTTACGGTGACGAAGCTCGTATCGTTCATAAAAGGTTATGTTTAGAGTTTTTAATTTTTTTTTAAACGTTACCGGTTGCCGAAACGGGCCTCGTTACCCTTGCCGTTAGAAAATCCCCTTGTTTTCCAAGCAATCATTTCTCCAATCGCCGGGGGTGTTGGGTCAAAACCCGGAAACCTCCTTTCTTAGAGCCATCATCGGCGCACCTCTTTTTGTGGTTTTTCAGCCTTATCACGTGCCTCGATCAGCGAGACAAACACATCCTCCAGGGAAGGGATGATCTTCTCGATCCGCTCCATTTGGTAACCATGCTCTTTCAGGGTTTCATGAATGGCCGGAACGGCCGTTTCGCCATCTTCGGCAACGGCATGAAGCCCCTTGCCGAAAAGAGCAACTTCCTTGATCCCGGTAATCTTCTCAACCTCCCCCATTGCATCCTGCGGACGCTCACAAAGGACCTCGATTACATCCTCTTTCATCAGCTTGGTCTTGAGCGCCTCGGGAGTTCCGCTGGCAATCAATTCACCCCGGTAGATCAGGGCCAACCGGTCACAATACTCCGCTTCGTCCATATAATGGGTTGTGACGAAGATGGTGACGCCCCCGCCCGACAGTTCGTAGATCAGGTCCCAGAACTGGCGGCGACTGATCGGGTCCACTCCGGAGGTTGGCTCATCGAGGAAGATGACCGGCGGCTCATGGAGGATTGCGCACCCGAGCGCCAGCCGCTGTTTCCAGCCGCCGGACAGGACCGCTGTCTTTGAATGCCGGCGTTCTTTGAGCCCTGCCATTTCGATCACCCATTCCTTCCGTTCCCTCTTCTTCTCCCGGGAGATACGATAGATGCCACCGTAGAAGTCAATGTTTTCCTCAACGGTCAGGTCTTCATAAAGGGAAAACTTTTGACTCATGTAGCCGATGTGGGCCTTGATCATTTCCGGTTGGGTCAGGATGTCGAACCCGGCCACCCTCCCCGTTCCTCCCGTAGGAGCGAGAATGCCGCAGAGCATCCGGATCGTGGTCGACTTGCCCGCGCCGTTGGGCCCGAGAAAGCCAAAGATTTCTCCTCGGCTGACTTCGAAGGTGACCCGATTCACAGCAACGAACCTTCCGAAGCGTCTCTCAAGGTCTTTAACGACTACGGCTTTCTCTTTTTCTTCAAAATCCATATTAAACAATCATATTAAACAATGAACGATGAACAATGGACGATGAACTGGTTTGAGATCAACAAGACGGGCATGAAATACGCTTCACCGTTCATCGTTTAAGGTTCATCGTTATTTCTTGGCCAGAACAGAGATAAAAACGTCTTCAAGGGAAGGCTCAATGAGCCGGAGACCCATGAGTTTAAGCCCGGTCCTCTTAAGGATATCTTCAGCCTTTTTCATCGTTTTATCCGGTTCCAGGGTCACGACGTGGACCCGACTGCCGAAAAGGCCGACCGAGTCGGATTTCAACTCTTCCCGAAGCAAGTCCGTGGCCTTACGGGGCTCCGGGGTCCGAACCTCGACGATCGTTCCCTCCATCAGCTTTTTTAGATCGCCGGGCGTTCCAAGGGCGAGCAGTTTGCCCTTATGGATGAGTCCCACCCGGTTGCATCTTTCCGCTTCATCAAGATAGGCCGTGGAAACAAAGATCGTGACTTTCTCACGGAGCAGCTGGTAGAGAATTCGCCAGAAGTCCCGGCGCGAGACCGGGTCCACGCCGTTGGTGGGCTCATCTAGAAAGAGGACCCTGGGCGTGTGGATCAATGCACAGGCCAATCCGAGCTTCTGTTTCATCCCGCCGGAGAGATTTCCGGCGAGCCGTCTCTTGAAAGGAGTTAGGTTGCTGAAGGCAAGCAAACGGTCGATCCTTTCCCCCCGGCCTTTTCGGGGCACACCGTAGATGTCGGCATAGAAGTCGATGTTCTCCATGACCGTGAGGTCCGGATAGAGACCGAACCTCTGGCTCATATAGCCGATCTCCTCTTTGATCGCTTCGGCCTCCTTGACCGTATGATGCCCGAACACCCATGCGTCCCCTGATGTGGGTTCAAGGATGGAAGTCAGGAGCCTCATCGTCGTCGTCTTGCCCGCGCCGTCCGGTCCGACAAGGCCGAAGATCTCTCCTCCATCCACTTTGAAAGTGAGGGCATCAACAGCGACCAATCCGTTAAAAGACTTTGCGAGGATCTCAGCTTGAATGGCGGCGATCATAGAAATATCACCCCAATTGAGCGAAAAGAATATTACAATTTTATGTCGCGATGTTGTTCAACAATGGTTTTATATATTCACCTGTCTGTTTCTTATCTCATCTCCTTCCCCCTTATGATGCCTGCCTGCGCGGAGCCGCTTCGGCGAAGGCGGGGGGGAAGGGAGGGATGGGGGTGGACCTCTTGGACCTGTCCCCCCTCACCTGAATCCTCCCCCACCGAGAGGCTGTGTCGTAATTCCGTTCATGGTTCGAGAGCCTCACCACGAATGGAATACGGCTTGTTAAAAATCAACCACTTAGCCGTTCGTCTCGGTTTCGAGTCGAAGCGACCTGAGCTTGTCGAAGGGCGAATGGCTAATTACGACACAGTCTCCGTTGGGGGAGGAACTATTTTTTGGCTCAATTGGGGCATCACAGAATATACCTATGGAAAAGCCTGACTCTTTTGATAGCATAATCCGGGGGAAAAAGGAAAACTTATTTTTTTACAAAGGCGATTTTTTCGGCGCAGTTTCTGAGGAGATGGTAGGCGGAGCCCCCCTGTTTCAGTATCTTAAGCATTTGGGCCGGGTCGGTAATGCGAACTCCGGCCATCACATTGATCCCCTTTCTGAAAAAGGCATCCGGGATGAGACTGGCCGTGGGTCCGATGACGGCGGCCCGTTTTCCATTGTTGATCATCGAAAGAATGGAATCGAAGGTGTGATTGACAATGGCGGTGCCCGTGCTGATCACCACCTGCGATTTCTCGATGGCCGTTTTCATTTCGGATTCGGGTTTAAAATGTTTTATCTCGTCCGGCCTCAGGGTCTGGCGATTCTTTTCGATGATGTAAAAAGGGTTTCCCATTGCCTTGAGCCGTTTGATATAAGGGCCAAAAGCTCCCACCAGGGAGACCGTTTCACAGGTTTGGATGTCCAGGAGGTCAAAGCCGTCCCTGTCTTTGACCACTTCATGTTCCCTCTGGTATCCTGATTCGACAATCCATTGCGAAAGAGCATTGAGAGCGGCGATGCCGATGGCGCTTTTTAGGACATTCGGGTCAAGTGCATAGTTGATCAGTTCAGAGACGGGTTTCCCCTCAAAGTGGCCGGCCGGTGGCATCCGGGCTGCCGATGTTGGACAGCAAACCGCCTCCGGGACTTCGCCGATGGGCGTGAAGGCGCAACCGCCGTGGCCGGTTGACAGCTTCACGCCCGTGAAGAAGACCCCGATGACCAGGTCCTCGATCCTTACCTCCTCGAGGGGTCCAGGGGACTTCTCTTTGATGATTTCAATCGTCTCAGCAATCACGGATGACATAACCAACCCTGAATGGAATATTGGAATGATGGAATGTTGGAATATTGGGTTTTAAAGAAGTGATTTATTGTTTTTAATTAAATCAACCTATTATTCCCCGCCTACCGGCAGGCACCATTCCATTCTTCCATTATTCCGGCTTATGGGTGGCGATTTTTAAAACGTCGACGATGTAAATGACCACGCCGATGAAGAATCCCAATCCTCCGACCAGCACAGCGATGAACCAGGGTCTCATAAATTCCTGGACAGTGAGAAATTCTATTCCTAACCCTCTCTGCATATAGGATTGAATTACCCCGGCCACTCCAAAAGCTAATCCTATGGTCAGCATCATGCTCACCATGATCCAGAAAACCCAGAATCCCCTTTTCTGGTTGAATTGGGTTAGCCCCTTCAATTTTGGAAGGGCATAATAGACAACGGTCAGGATGAGCATGGCGTAAGCGCCAAAGAAGGCCAGGTGACCATGAGCGGCCGTCACCTGAGTTCCATGTGTCCAGCGGTTGACCTGCGGTAATGTATGAACCATCCCCATGACGGCAGCGCCAAAGAAATGGAACAGGGCGCACCCGACCGTCCAGTAAAGAACCAACCGGTCAGTGATCTCAATCTTTCTATGCTTTACGTGTCTGAGGGTATCCAGGACCATGAGGACGATCGGAACGGTTTCGAGGGCGCTGAAAATCCCGCCCCACCAGAGCCAATATCCCGGCGTTCCGATCCAGTAATAATGATGCCCTGTTCCGATGATTCCGGTTGTAAGGACTAACGCCAGCTCAATATAGAGCCATTTTTCTACCACCATGCGCTCCACGCCGGTGAGCTTAAGCAAAATAAATGCCATAAGAGAGGCGGCAATCAGCTCCCAGGCCCCTTCCACCCATAGATGGATGACCCACCACCAGTAATAATAGTCGAAGGTGAGGTTTTTAAAGAAGGGGATCGCAAAAAGCCACATGACCGCCAACATGACAACCCCTCCCAGGAGAAGACCCTGGACAGCCGTCCATTTCTTTGTTTTGACCATCGTCATAAAAACATTGAAGATGAAGATTAGAACCACAATGACTACCGCCCACTTCAACTCAACCGGTAGCTCCAGAAGAGGCCGTCCAGCCGTCCAGCCGAATAGAAATCCGATCACCCCAACCAGGCCGCCTATGAGGAGGAGCCAGAACTGGAGGTCGGCAAGTTTCTTACTATATAATTCCGTTTTCGATTCTTCCGGAACGACATAATAAGTGCCTCCCATGAATCCGAAAAGCATCCAGACCACCAGGAGATTGGTATGGATGGCCCGGGCTGTATTGAAAGGGATAATGCCGATGAGAGGATCGGGCCAGATATATTTCAAAATGAGAACCAGGCCTACGACGACCTGGAGACCGAAAAAGATGGCGGAAATGACAAAATATTTAATAGCAACCTTTTGTGATTCGTAGATCATATTTTTTCCCTCCTTTTCCGATTTCGGATTGCGGAATAAAACCATTTCATCATGAATTAAAATTCCGAAATCCGAATTCCGCATTTATTTGAGCCCTGATAAAAAAGTCACCAATGCCTGGACTTCGTCCTCTGAGAGTTGCGAATAGGCGGGCATCTGTGTCCCCGGGTTGATCGATTTTGGATCTTTAATGAGCTTTGAAAGCCATTGGAGCTCCCTTTTGTCGCCAACCTTGGAAAGATCGGGGCCGATGATGCCACCCTGTCCTCCGATCCGGTGGCAGAGGTCGCACCGGTTCTGGTTGTAAACATTTTTCCCCTTCAGAACCTGGGCTGTTTCTTCGAGGGGGACCCCTGTCACTTTTGCCACGGTAAGGGGCTGGGGGGGCCATTCATTGGTGTCAATTGCATCCACCCATTTGAAAAAGGCGATCAGTTTCTTTATTTCCTCGTCAGAAAGCTTCTGATTGGGCATCTTCCTTCTCCGGGGATCCGGGGATTCCGGATTTTTCAGGAATAAACGCAACCAATTCTCTCCACGCAAGGAATAAACCTTGGTCATGTCCGGAGAGTAGTAGCCTCCTATCCCGAGAATGGTATGGCAGTCGTTGCAGTTATACTTATGCCAGACCCGTTTCCCCAGAACGACCTCCTCGGTCAGTTGATCGGTGTTGGTGCGTTTGGGGATGGAAATATGGGTGTCGATCGTCAGCCAGATGAAGATGGCGGTGCAGATGACCGTTCCCCAGATGAAAAGATTTCGAGCAGCCTTTTTCTCCATAGACGCCTCCTTTTCCGTTTGAAATAATACCCCCAGATCTCCAGTCCCGTCGATGTCGGATCCCTATCTCAGAAAGATTCCGGGAACATTTTGCCCGCTGCACCTCCGCAAGGGCGCAGCTATCGTCCCGCTTGAATTTCTAACGGGGTTGACATTCTGAGTTTGGGAGGAAAGGGGTATTTTGTAATGTTTCAATTTTTCAAAAAAAATTGAGAATTGGAATAGGGCCTTAAACATAAATTGCAGCAAATGATGGGAAAAAGCTTTGACTTAAGTCAAACAGTGCCGAAAAAAACCGTAAGCCTCATTCCCTCCCGGACATAAATGGAAGTTACCTATTCCAGTGGACCGGATGTTTTACGGAACCCCGGAGGGGCGTTGGCCATTGGCACGCGCACGGGTTATCTATACGATCCAATCTGAGTCTTAAAAAAACCATCCCAGTTGAAATTTGCTTCTTCAAATTCTTTAAATATTCTTTGGTATTTTGAGTTTTACAGTATCCAATCGAGTTTCTGAAACAAATAAGAGGAAACTCGTATTTTGGAAGAGGAGGTCATTTGTATTGAGGTGGGGTTTCCAAGTAGGATGTCATTTCATAAAATAAATTCAGATTTTCTTTACTGGTGAGGACCTGGTTTAAACCATTCAGTGATTCCATCACCACCATCTGATCTTTAATCGTTTTTATCCTGTAAACCATCCCTGTGAGATGGCTCCGCCACAGCTCTCCCTTCTTAAGAGAGGTCATGGTGATCACTCCCTTCTCTCCACTATTTATTGATGACAGGAGATGGAGATTACAGATTCTTATGGCTTAACCGGTTCTCCAAAATCACTGGGTCGATGATCTCCCCACAAATGATGCATCTCCACCCCCAGAAATATTCATGGAGACCAAAGAATTTTTCATGGACCATGATGCCTGTACAGCGGTCGCACCTCATCTTGTCCTCCTTTTTCAACTCCAGGGAGCCTCATAACAAACGGTACGGATAGGCGCGTTTTGTCCACTCGCTTGAAGGGTGCTTGGTTTGGAGCTGTTCATAAGCCTCCTTCAAGGGTTTAGGATGATGGGTGCTTTTGTATCCGCAGACTCCTCTCCAATAGATGGCCTCTGGAGCAGAATCACTCTTTGGATACTCTGCCAGGATTTTATCCAGAGCTGAAAGGGCTTCACTAAATTTCTCCTGATCGAAATAGGTTTTTGCGATCCCCAAAAGTAACGAAGGAGTCAATTCCTCAGGAGGAAGGAACCCCACTGTCCGGTGATGTTCCTTGCCTTCGGCATCGAGTGTGATCAGGGTTGGGGTCCACTTGATGTTAAAATCGGTGGCCAGGGGTTGAGCATCAAAGGCCACCCGTAACGGTATCATATTCTTTTGAATAAACTCAGTCACGCTTTCGTTCGGATACGTCACGGCATCCATCTGGTTGCAACCAATTCAGCCGGGGTTAAAGAAATCGACCAGTACAGGTTTACCCTCTACCCGGGCTCGTGCCAGAGCTGCCTCCATCTTTGTTTCCCACGGGATTGGTTTGGACATCGTTCTCCTCCTTAATTTTATTTTGGGCTAATATCCACTTTACTTATTATTCCAAAGATGGTAAATAAGGTCTACACTGTATTTAGGCCCGATTTGGGCTGTATTTTGGGTGGCAGCATAAGCTTTTACCCTCTCTTTAAAGAGGTGATCGGTTATCGACTCGAAATATAGAATTGTTATCGCCGAAGACCATACCATTCTCAGGGAAGGTTTACGGTCGCTTCTCTCGTCTGATCAAGAACTGGAGATCATCGGAGAAGCTGAGAATGGCCAACAAGCCATCCGATGTGTCGAAAAGTTGAAACCCGACCTCATCCTGACGGATCTCTCTATGCCGCGGATGAATGGCATGGAGGCCATAAAAGAGATCAAAAAACTTCAACCGGGAACAAAGGTGGTTGTCCTTACCGTCCATAAGGCAGAGGAGTATATCCTCTCCGCGCTCCAGGCAGGAGCGGATGGGTATCTTTTAAAAGATGCCACCCATGCGGAACTGGTAATGGCCATTAAAAAAGTGTTGGGTGGGAAACACTATATCAGCTCGGAGATTTCCGAGAAAGTGATCGAAGGATATTTGGAGGGAAGAAAAAAGTTAAAATCTAAAACCTCTTTTGAGACCTTGACCTCCCGCGAACGGCAAATTTTGAAACTGATTGCGGAGGGGTACAAGAACAAAGAGATCGCAGATGACCTCTGCATCAGCATTAAAACGGTTGAGAAACACCGGGCCAACCTCATGGAAAAACTGGATCTCCATAACGCCCAGGCATTGACCGCCTTTGCGATTGAAAGGGGACTGGTCCCAAAGGAATAAGAATATTGGTATTATTTCCTCTCCCCCGTGCAAAGCTACCCCCTCTTCCTGCCGGGATCATGACTGCTTTGAATTTTCTCTCTCTCATGACCTCTCCTCAAAGGTTCCTTCTTTCAGTTTCTTTTGCTCTTGTTAACCCAGATGTCGCAGAAAAGGTGCATCACCATTCCCCCAAGCCTGTGTTCCTGGTCAGGTGTGAGTAAAAGGGGGAATCCCTCATCGATTGGACTAAGCATGGTCTGCGCCCCATTCCAATCAATGTAATAAGTTCATGAGGAGTCCTTCCCAAGCTGTTTTGAACCATGGTGATCACGGCCGAGAAAATAGTTCGCCCAGGAGGAGAGTTGGTCTAAGGCCCAATCCCGGGGGGGCGTATAACCTTCTTTAAGGGATGCTTCTTCTCCGTAAGACTTGAGCCTTTGATAGGCGCGGACATAGATGCATCTCCTCTTGCCCGGAAAGACCTCACACCATCCCTCAAAAGAACCTCCGCATTGTCCGTTGAAAAGATACTTCGGGCATTGGGATTGGGGGCAGAGAAAGGCTACTTCCAGAAGCGTGCAGTCCCCGCATCGGCGGCACCTTGAGCTTACGAACTTCAACCAGTATTCCAGCTCCGTGAATGGACCATCGAGCCATGAGTCCTCAATCTTTCGATAAAACCAGCGGGCCGGCTTGTAGAGAGCGGCTTCAGGGGTGAACGCAAGATGGTGGAAAAATCGCATGAGCATGTATCCAAGAGCCTTGTGAGGATGACCCCTTAAGGAAACCGGAACATCTGTATTCAGGCCTGTCCCCCGATCCTTTTCGAAGAGATAGAATCCCTCCGGTTGGGGGAAGGAGAACTCACGGACATATCCTTCCCAGGTCGGAGAGAACTCCTTTGATTTTTCAATGACCCACTGGACATCCTCATAGGTTAAATCAGGGCCGCCGAGATGGGCTCCGTCGTAGCCGATCCCTTTGAGAACGGCGACCAGCTTGGCAGCCCGGTCGAGCCTGGCCTTTCTTCCCCTGTCAGGAGCCTTTGTCTCTTCCTCAATGATTCGATAGAGGCCATCGGTGACCACGCACCCGGGAACTCGCCCCCGGTTCATCGCTTTGGCCACGGACTGATTGGGGATGTAAACATTTCCAAGGACGGGAATCCGTAGGGCATTGAGACGCATGAAGCGATAGGCCTCGTCGAATTTTCTCACATCGAATCCTACCTGGGTGATAACGAAATCGGCTCCGGTTTTCACCTTTTTGTAGAGCTTGCAATATTGCACCATGACCTCCGGCTCCAATTTCTTGAAGGGTGAAACCGTGCACCCCTTGAGAAAGTGAGTCGGGGGAAGTCGAATCCCTCCTCCCGGGGCCTTTCCATCAATTTCCAGTCCGAGGTTCATCTGATCGATCAGGTGGAGGAGTTGAACCGAATCGAGGTCGAAGACGGGTTTTGACTTTCCTTGAAAACCATAAAGAGGAAAATCCCCTGTCATCACTAAAAGATTAAAAAGACCGATCCGATCGAGAGAGTAGAGAATCGACTCGATCTGGTTACGATTCTTATCCTTGCAGGTGAAGTGGATGATCGGATCGATACCCAGGCGGGAGATTTCAAGGCCGATCACATCAGGGGAAAGGGCAGGATGCCCCCCCGGATTGTCCGTAATGGAGACGGCATGGATCAATCCGGATGCAGCAGCCTTCTCGGCCATTCTGAGAATATCATCCTGGGTCTTTCCCCTGGACCCTCTGCCCGGGACAAGTTCAAAGGTATAGACGAAACCTTTCTTTTTTAGAAGGGCTTCTTTGAATCGGCTCTCTCCCATAAAAATTGTAAATGTTATCCAGGGCTATTTCGAAAGAAAGGCTATGGGAGTCTCTCTCATCTCTCCACGAGTGATTGAAAACAAGACATGGAGATTAAAGAATCTTATAGCCCCGCCGGTTCTCCAGAATCACCGGGTCTATGATCTCCCCGCAAATGATGCATCGCCACCCCCAGAAATATTCATGGAGACCAAAGAATATTTCATGGACCATGATGCCTGTACAGCGGTCGCACCTCACCTTGTCCTCCTTATGGGTATGGATTACGTCAACGTCCTTCTCCTTCAATCAAGAAGGAAAGGATTTTCTTTCTTACCGCGGCATGAGTTGTGCACAATGGGGTCGGCTTTTGGATCAAAAAATTCCATTTTCATGCGGTCTTTCTCGAAAGGTGCCCTTCTTGGATGCGTGAGATTGAAGTCCTTGGGCATTCTTCGATCCGTCAAGCCATTCATGCGCCTCATTCCTCTCACCTCCATTTCTTCGTTGCGAATCATCTTCCTTTTTCTCAACCCTCGCCGGTAATGAACGGCAGGCTGATACCCGGTTTGTCCATATCCCTGGCAGGAAATGGACCCCCGAATTCATTCATCGGCCTGCCCCGTAGGTTCAGTGCTGGGTTTTTATATTTGAAGAACCCAATATCGACTCAACCAATGTCAAAATACTTTCCCTGTCTGTCGAACCCTTTGAGAGAAAATAGGCGGCGTTGGCCAGAACCGCCGCCTCCCGGTATTCCAGGGTATCGTAGCTCGTTAGAATGATGATGGGAACATCAGGGTAGGCTGTTTTTAAGCTGGCGGTCAGTTCCAGGCCGCTTTCTCCGGGCAATTTAATGTCCATGAAGATGAGGTCGGGCCGATCGCCCGCTGCTTTTTGTAAAGCCTCCGTTCCATTCCCCGCCTCATAAATTTCCATGGCGGGAAACCTGGAATGCAAGGTCTGTTTAAGGAGTTTCCGAAAAAGAATGCTATCTTCAACGATTAATGTTTTGAACATTTTAAATTTGCCCCCATTTTTTCAACGAATACACTTTATCATCCCTTGCCGGAAGGGTAAATAAGGTGAACACCTTATTCAGCGTTTTCGAATTATGTATTATTGAGGGTGGGTCGGATGGGGAGCCTGGCAATCCGGTAAACTCAGATGAGTTCTAAGAAAGTGATTTGGCAGGAAGTCCGAGTCTCTATGGTAAGGACCATGCCGTTCGAAGCCACAAGGCCTCGGTTTGAGTTGTTCATCCAATGGTTAAATCGTCCAGCTTGCCCTGATTTTCGTTCCCGCGGAAATGGCTGACTCTATTTCAAAGGTTCCTCCTGAAAACTCGGTCCGTTCTCTCATACTGCCCAATCCAAAGCCTTTGCGGGCCATTGCCGGATCAAACCCGATTCCATTATCCTTAACCTTCAATTCGATCCGGTCCCCCCTCTTTTCGAGAGAGAGGCAAATGACATTCGCTTTGCTGTGCTTGGCA
The DNA here is from genome assembly GCA_020059605.1 of Deltaproteobacteria bacterium. Classification (GTDB taxonomy): domain Bacteria; phylum Desulfobacterota; class BSN033; order BSN033; family UBA1163; genus RBG-16-49-23. Next base: position 25,571 of record JAGVBT010000045.1, on the reverse strand, counting down.
ATATTGTTCATGGCCTCCTGAATAATTCGATAGATGACCGTCTTGAGGTGATCCGGGATGTCATTTTCTTTCACATCCATCCGCTTTTCAATGTGAAAGGTTGAATAGATTTTCTCAAATTCACGGCAAAACCACCTCAGGGTGGCCACGACCCCCAGATCGTCCAGGGTGGAGGGGCGCAGGTCCATCTGGATTCTTCGGACTTCTTCGATGCTTTCTCGGATGATGGGAATCACAGATTCTAACGATTCGGCATTCGCCCCAACGTTTTTGGGATCCCCTCGCTCGAGGAGGTCCTCGATCTTAAATTTAAGGGCGGTTAACATTTGTCCGACCCCGTCGTGGAGGTCCCTGGCAATCTGTCTTCTTTCATCTTCCTGCGCCGTCAACAATTGGGAAGAGAGACGCCGGAGCCGGGTTTCCGATTCTTGCAGTGCTTCTTCCCACTTTTTTCTCACGATAATGCTTGCCAGTGTGTGGGCAACAGCCGTCAGGAAATCCTCTTTCTCCCGGCCGGGACGATCTGCTTCATTCAAATACAGGGTAATCAATCCGAGGATTCTTTCCCCGAATAGAATGGGCACATGATAATGGGAGTGCGGGGTGGCCTCCTCAAAGGTGAAGTCATGGCGGTCATTTAGGTAATCGGTATATTGGATCTTTTTTGTTAATGCGACCTTTCCACAGAGACACGTTCCAAATGGAACTTGGGCGCATCTTTGTCGAATTGGATCAGGAAGCCCGTATTGGGCCTTCATGGAAAGGACCTCCCTGTGAGGTTCGGCAAGAAAGAGGCAGCCCTTTGCCGCCGGAGAAAACCATGGGTTTGAAATAAGCATGTCAAGAGTCCCTTCCAGAAACTCTTCAAGGGGGATATCCCCCAGAGAGAGGCGAAGGAGAGAATTGATCGCTTTTTGAGTTTCATAATTACGATGAAGCTCTGATTCCAAGTTGAATCGGTGTATGGCTTCTCCAGGGAGGGGGGTCATGGTTTCTATGAAATCTATCATTCTCGATGGTACCATTTCTGGTCTTTCGTCTGCCAGATGGATTGCTCCGATAATTTCATCACGGTAACGAATGGGAATCACAGCTACGGTCATGAATCCTGCCTCGATGCAGACGCCTCTATATCGGGCCTTTTCTTCATCTGAAAGATTTTCGATAAATTTCAATGTGTTATTACAGCGAAAAGATCCGGCGGGTGTCATCACCGAAGCATCTTGGGGGTCAAGTTTGCCCTTGACCACCCGGATACAGGCACATTGATTTTGGTCAATTGAAAGCCAGTCCTCGGATTTCCTGAAATCCTCGCTAAACCCGATGTAAGACTCGTAGGGGATAAATCCCTGTCCATTCCTTACCCTGATTCCCACACATCGGCACTTGCTCCAATCATGGATCAAGTCGACCAGAGCATCAAGGTATGCTTTTCGTGTGGTTTTTTGGGTAAACAGCATCAATAAGGCATTGGTGGCATTGGTTTGTTTCTCTATTTCTCTCCGTTCGGTAATATCGATGCCCATCTCCAGGATGAGGGCGGAGCCGTCCGAATCGGTGAAAGGGAAGTCGAAAACATCGTAAATGCGACCATCCGGGCCGGTCCATTCCCACTGGTGGGGAGCCCCGGTTTTCAGAACGGTATATGTTTCACAAATCTCGCAGGGTCCGCTGTAGCCGAACAAATACTCAAAGCAACGCTTGCCATGTGATTCCCCAAAGCGATCCCGAAAGAAGCGGTTGGCAAAAACAACATGATGATCCGGTGTCAATAAAACCACGTAAGCCGGCAGCACCTCCAGGACATCATTGAGGCGTTGTCGCTCTGCCGACACGGCCTCTTGGGCTCGGATACGCTCGGTTACATTGACCATGCTCAGGACAACGCCTCCGACACTACCGTCAAGTTCTTTAACCGGTTGGAGGTTCCAATCCCAGTGGGTGACTCCCCGCTCGGGGTGTTCCGCGTATTCAAAGGGCTTGGCATAAACCGAATAAGGCTCGCCTGTTTCCACCACCTTTTTAAAAATGGCTTCATTCTCTTCATTAGGAAAAAGGACAAAATGATTCTTTCCAACATAAAACTCCGGCTCCCGCTCGTCCGCATCAGCATAGGCACGGTTGACACGGATGAAGTTAAAGTCTTTATCCATGTAGGCGATCAAAACGTCGATACTGGAAAACATCCTTTCCAAAAGCTCATTAGCCTTTGCCAATTCGGCGGTTCGCTGCTGGACTCTCATTTCTAATTCGTCTCGGGATTTGCAGAGTTCCTCTTCCATCCTTTTGCGGTCGGTGATATCGTTGATCACTGAAAGAATGCACGGTTCCTCATCAATCTCAATGACCTCCGCAGAGATGAGTCCGGTAAAACCATCTCCTGATTTTTTCCGGAATGTGTATTCCTGGTTTCGGATCCATCCCTTTTTCCCCACGACTTCCTTCATCCGGGTGCGGTCTTCCGGGGATGCCCAGAAATTTATTTCAATGGAGGTCCGGCCCGTCACTTCCCCCCGGCTGTAGCCCGTCAACCTCAAAAAACTCTCGTTGACCTCGTGGTATCGGCCATCAGAGAGTGAAGCAATGGCCATCGGATTCGGGCTCGAATGGAAGGCCTTTGAAAATTTTTTCTCTGAATGGCGAAGGGCTACCTCGCTTTGTTTTAGGTTTCGGAAGAGGAGGTCGTAAGGCCTAATCAGGCCTGTTTCGATGAGCGCTTTATAGATGAGGTAGAAAGAGGCAATCTTGAAATAATGACCGATCAGGTTTGAGAACCCGTAAGCATGAATGTAAAATGTAAAGGCCAACTCGGAGCCAATGGTCAGCAGGATAGACCAAAATATCCATTGGAGGATCTTTCGATCAAATTCCCTTTGATGCTTAAGGAGGAGGAGAGCGGAGGCCAAGAGGATGAGAGAAATAATATACTCACTGATTTTTTTAAATGGGGTCAATCCCACTTCTTCAATAAAACAGACAGGAAAAATCTCCCAATAAAAAATTGACATAAGCAAAAGAGAAATGAGGGCAAGATATACGGAGAATACGTAATGGATCCTTAGCTTCTTCCTTAAAAATAAAGGAGCAAGGAGCAGCGAGAGGCTTTCCGTATATCGGGCGATTATCCACAACTGGGTTGCCGGATTTGTTTCGTATCCACGGAAGACTCCCATCCCCTTATAGGCAATGGTGTGAATCAAATCGAGACCGCCGACGAACAGATAGGCAATGCCGATAAAGAGGAGGTAGTTGTTATCAAGAAATCGGCGGGAATTCCAGGCGACCATAAAAATACCGCAGGCGATCACAATTGAAAACATTTCGGCAAGGCTATGAAACAGGAGGTAACTATAGAGGCTGGTGAGGTATAATCCGAAAAAGATCAATATCCCAAAGATAAGATTTATCCATTCGGTTGGAATGCGACGTCGTTTTTCCATTTTTTCTCCCTCATTAAATTGGGGACACATACCTTTTATGTATTTTCGGAATTCAGGATTTTAAAGAATCTGTATCAATTTAGCTTTTTGAAAAGTCGATAAGAATCGACTACGAGATGAGTTTTATGAGTCAATTGACAAAAAGAATTATTATAAAATCCCCTCGGTTTCGAGTCGCAACGACCTAAATCCCCCTCGGTTGCGAGTCGAAACGACTTTGCCAAAGGGGGAAACCCCTCCTTATCTCCTCCCTTTAGCAAAGCCTGCCTGCCGGTAGGCAGGGGAGGTGGGGAGGGATTTTACAAAGATTTTCAAACCGCTAAAGTGTTACAAGAATCTGAACTTCTTAATCCTTAATCCCATAATCTCTTTTTTTGGGTCTTCCCCTTGGTCTGAATGATAGGCTATGCCCCAGTTTTTCGGAAAGAGCATTTAGGAATCCTCCATCACCGAGAGGCTTACCCAATTTGGTTTGTTTTCTAATCTCCTCGGTAATCTTTTTATCCTCTTCAGAACGGATAAACCTCTGGTATTCCTTCCGTTGGTTTATGTCAAATAGAGGCTCTTTCAAAAAAGGGTCTTTCCTGCCTAAGATATGAGCCCTGGCGCTGGAATAGGGGTAATCTTCGGGGCTTTTGACAATTCCGGCTCTAACAGGGTTGTTCTCAATATATGTGCTGACAGCCCATAAATAGCTGTCTGCATCAATAACCGTAGAATAGTATCTGCATTCCCAGAGCCGTCCGGTCCGTCCATTTTCCTGGTTGAAATATTTACTATAACAGAGGGTAACAGCCTGCATCATCTTGGCAAGAGACTCCTCCCTGGAGGGTCTTACAAGCAAGTGAACATGATTAGACATGAGGCAGTAAGCAAGAACAACAGCTTCTTTCTCTTCTGAATATTTCGAAAGGAAATAGAGGTACTTTCGGTAGTCCTTTGAGTCTAAAAAGATTTTTTCTCTATTATTACCTCTTTCAATAATGTGGTGTGGATACCCGACTCCCACTATTCTTGCAATTCGTGGCATAATTAATAATTAAAGACTCTTTTTATTTTGGTGTCAAGAAAAAAGGTATGTGTCCCTTATTTTAAGGCTATCTTCCGAAGAGGCGTTTGGTGGCGAATTCGGGGTCGCTCGTCAGGTTGACCCCCAGCTTTCGCAGTCCGGCTTCATCCCCGGGGGTGGGGATGTGTGTCATATGAACTTCGCAACCGGATAGCTCCTTCAATTTTTCAACCGCCATCTGGGCGGCAGGGTTCACGGTGGCGCTGATGCTGAGGGCGATCAGCGTTTCTTCCAGATCGAGGCTGACCATCCTTCCCTTGAGCACATCCTTCTTGAAATGGCTGATCGATTCCATTATGTTGGGGGGAAGAAGGTGAATCGTGTCGGGAATGTCGGCGAGGCGCTTCACGGCGTTGAGAATCAGTGCGGAAGCCGCATGCATCAAAGGGGAGTTCTTCCCTGTAATGATCTTGCAATTTCTCAACTCCAAGGCTGCCCCGCAATAGATCCCCTCATTTCCCTTGCCGTTCTTCTCGGCATCCGAGGCGGCCTGCCTTGCCGCAAGGACGACGGTTCGGTTTTCGGGTCTCGCCTTCAGGTCCTCCATCAGGAGCTCAACCCTCTGGACGGTCTCTCGATCGACAAACCCGATTGCATATTCGCAGGCATACCGAAAATAGCGGCGGATAATCTCCTGGACGGCCGCTTCCCTCACCGCCTCATCATCGGTAATTCCGAACCCGGCCCGGTTGACTCCCATGTCCGTAGGCGATTTATAAAATGAATCCTCTCCGGTGATCTTTTCGATAATCCGTCTGAGCACCGGAAAGGCCTCCACATCCCGGTTGTAATTGACCGTTTTTTCATTATAGGCCTCCAGGTGAAAGGAGTCGATCAGGTTAAAGTCGCGGATATCAGCGGTGGCGGCTTCATAAGCGATGTTGACCGGATGTTTCAGCGGAAGATTCCAGATGGGGAACGTCTCGAATTTGGCATAACCGGCATGGATTCTGTGCCGGTGTTCATGGTAGATCTGCGAAAGGCAGGTGGCCAGTTTCCCACTGTTGGGTCCGGGTCCCGTGACCACAATGATCGGTTTGGCGGTATGAATATATTCAGTGGCGCCATATCCCTCATTGCTCACAATGGTATCGACATCCGTTGGATAGCCCTTGGTAAAGGGATGGGTGTAGACCCGGATGTTTCTCCGTTCCAATTTCTTTTTGAACACGGTAGCCGCAGGTTGATTTTCGAACCGGGTGATCACGACTCCGATCACTTCAATCCCCCAATCCCGGAGATCATCGATCAACTTCAGGGCATCCGAATCGTAAGTGATGCCGAAATCGGCCCTCACTTTTTTCCGTTCGATGTCCCCGGCATAGATGCAGAGCACAACTTCCGATTTATCGCGAAGCTTCTGAAGCAGACGCATCTTCACGTTGGGGTCGAAACCCGGCAACACCCTTGCCGCATGGTAGTCGAAGAGCAGTTTGCCGCCGAATTCGAGATACAGCTTGTTATCAAATCGACCCACCCGTTCGAGGATGGCCGAGGTCTGCTCCTCAAGATATCTTTCGTTGTCAAAACCGATTCGCAGCGGCATAGGCCTCACCTTTCGCATTCATATAAACCTACTCCTCTTGTGTTGTCAATATAGCAAGATTTCAAGCCGATATGGTGATTTATCCCCAAATGAGTTAATAGAGGAAGCAATTTGAAGAAAGGAAACTTCCATGCCTCCCCTTCAAGATTTGGAGCAGGTCTTGAAACAGGCCGAGCGCCAGAGGTTGAAAGCACTGGCTACTCCTGCTAAAATCCAGGCCTTTCTTGACCGGATTCCTTATAGCACGGAACGGGTCTATCGGTGCCCCCTGCGCGTTCTTCGCGAGCGGACAGCCCACTGTTTTGACGGCGCTGTCTTTGCGGCTGCCGCGCTCCGCCGCCTGGGATATCCTCCGCTACTGTTGGAGATGGTTCCCAATCAACGGGATGACGACCACCTCCTGGCATTGTTCAAACGGAAAGGCCACTGGGGCGCGGTGGCAAAATCGAATTTCGCAAACCTGAGGTTCCGCGAGCCCGTTTATCGGACGTTGCGCGAGCTGGTGATGTCGTACTTCGAGCAATTTTATAACGTGGAACGGGAAAAGACATTGCGGGCTTACAGCCTGCCTCTCAATCTAAAGGTTTTTGATCCTTGGAACTGGACGACGAGCGACGACAGTCTTGAGGATATTGCCCGAAGATTGGACGAAATCAGAAAAGTTCCCCTCCTCAAGCGGAGCATGATCTCCGGCCTCTCTCCGGTGGATGCGCGTTCTTACCGGTCAGGGTTGCTCGGAGCGGATCAAGCAGGCTTATTTAAACCGGATCGCAGGGACCGGTAACCTCCCATTACTCTTCAACCCAGATGAAGTCTGCAATTCCCGCCCGGTCTTCCATGGGCAAGGGCTCCACCGTTGAAGCCGTCACCATGACGGCGAGGTTGAGCTTCGGATGCTTCTTTTTCAATTGGTAGGGAATGCCGAGGTGATAGCCGCAATGGAAGTGGCCGCAGCAGAAAAGGACGCGGCGATCCAGGTAGGGTTCAAGCGAAGAGGCCATCACAGCATCCTTCAAGACCTGCGCCTTGTATAACCCGTCCACCTCCATCCCTTTCATCGGAGCGAGCCGGGGCATCCCCTCGACCGAGGAGAGAAAGCGCGTGTAATAGGTTTTCGATCTGAGGTGGACGATTTGAGGAAGATAGATCCGGTCTTCCCCCATGACGCGGGGAGAAATCTGATTGGCCCTGGACACGGCTGCCGCCGCCCTTCGGGGAATGTTTGCCGCAACCACCGGGATCTTTTTCTTCTTTGCGAATTCAATCAGGGCCCGATAGTCCTCTTTATAGTTGGGCCATGGGCGGGATTGCTCCAGGAATCTTTTTTCGGAAATGTTCCCATTCAAGTAAGCGTCAAGAATCCCTTGAACATCGCGTTCAAACATTTCGAGGGAGAGGACGATTTTTGGATCCCGTTTTGAAAGCCCTTTGAGAAGGGAAAATTCAGCCTCTCGAGACATCCGGGATCCGTGCTCCTCCCCGAAAAAAATGACCTTGTAATCCATGAGCATGTCAAAAGCGTCCTCCAGGTCATACAGGAGTCCTTTTCTCATTAAATAGGGCATGCGAACCTCCTATTTTATTTTTGCCCTTCCGAAGAAGAAACGGCCGGCTTTGAGGAAAACCCAGACAGACATCACCAACAGGAGAAGGAGACAGAGGATCGGGACGAGAATGGCCAGGAGGGAAGTGACGACCGCCCCCATGGCCTCAATCGTGGAAACCATCGGATTTCCTAAGCCGCCCGTAAGCGCCAGGGATTTTGTCCGAAGGGCAACGGTTGTTCCCTGGATGATGGATGCTGCTCCTCCGCCTGCGATAATGGCCAAAGTCCATTTTAAAAGCGGAGATAGTTCCACGATCATTGAAGCCGTCAGAATCGTCCCTGCAACGATGGCAGCCGGGGAGGCTATCAAATCCAATAAATGGTCCAGCCAGGGAATATAATAGGCGAGGATTTCAACGAGGGTTGCCGTTCCAAAGGCAAGGGTGGCATGGGAGCTTCCGATCCATTCAAAGCCCGGCGCTAACTGGAGATACCCGTTAAGCGACGCGATGTTGATGGCGAGCAATGGAACAAATACCCTGAAGCCACAGGCGGCGCTTAGACCGATGCCGACAAAGATTCCAAGCAAGGTTTCAGTTTCCAATTCCGGTTGTCCTCGGAAAGACGATGATAAAAATTTTCAGGGGGACTCCTTCCACTCGCAATCTAAGAGATTGAACAAAGGTGATGACTGCCGTCCAGGGGAAGAATATTCCGGGCCGGTGAAAAAGCCTTTAGCTCTTTCTTCCGTGCTTGATCAAGGCGTTTCCCAGAAGGATAATGGAAGCGGCGCAACATATCCAGGCGAAGACGTCGCCGTAAAGCGTATAGAATGTTTTTTCTTTTGACAGGCGAATCGTTCCGCTCATAGCCTCTTCGGTAAAAATTCCTCCCTGTTTCACAATCCTTCCCACGGGATCGATCAAAGCGCTGATCCCGGTGTTTGCCGACCTGGCGATAAAGACGCGGTTCTCCACCGCTCTGAAGCTGGCGATCGTGAGATGCTGGCGGGGTGCAGAGGTCCTCCCAAACCAGGCATCGTTGGTGATGGTGACCAGGAAGTCGGCCCCTTCCTTTACAAATCTCCGGCAGAGGTCCGGGAAGATGATCTCGAAGCAGATGAGAACCCCGAATTTACCCTGAGGAAGGGTGAAGTTAAAGGTCTCTTTTCCGGGCTTAAAGTTCCCGATTCCTTCTCCCAGGGAGCCCAGGGGAATATATTCTCCAAGAGGGACATACTCACCATAAGGGACGAGATGGATCTTGTCATATTTCCCCTGCAGTTCGCCGGAGGGAGAAATTAGGAGCGCGCTGTTATAATGATGGACCTTTCCTCTCTCGATCTTATAGGACGGGGTTCCAAAGAGGAGAAAGGCATTGGTTTGCCTCGGGATATCCAGCACTGTGGGTTGAAACTCCGTTGCATCCTGAAAGAAGAAAGGCGTGGCTGTCTCCGGCCAGATGATGAGGTCGGGTTTCCCCTCTGCTGCTTTCAATGAAAGCCTTTCGTAGATCTTCAGGGTCTCCTTCTGGAAGGATTCATCCCACTTGATCGATTGGTCAATATTGCCCTGGACCAGACCTACCTTGATGGAAAGCTTTTGGGCCATCTGCCGGTCCACGGCGCCCGCTTTCAAATACCCATAGACCAGGAAACCCAGGAGAAGGAGAACGGTAATCGCCACCTCCCGGAGAGGGAAGGTTCTTTGCGACCATTGGAGAATCACCATGTAAAGGGAAGCATTGACCAGGAGGATGACAAAAGAGAGGCCATAGACCCCGGTGATATCCGCCATCTGTATGAATGGGAGATTCATATACTGCGAATGGCCCAGGCTGGCCCATGGGAATCCGGTTAAGAAAAAGGAACGGAAGTATTCCAGGGATACCCATATAAGAGGGGCTAAAAGTACCGTCCGCAGTTTCAATTGGATCTGGAGAAATCGGTATAAGAGTGTGAACGCGCCGATAAATAGACTCAAGTAGCCCACCAGTAATAAAAGGATGAAACCGCTTAATATCAAAGGAACATTCCCGTAGGTGTGAATGGCAACAATGATCCAGTAGAGAATCCCAAGGAACGAGACAAAACCGGTTAAAAACCCAAGCTTGAAACTAATCCACAATCCTTGTCCTTCAACTGAATATAAAAGGGGGACAAGGGCAAACCAGGCCAAATACTCCAGGTCGAAGTTGGGAAAAGAGAGGGTGAGGAGGATACCGGAGAGGAGGCTGAATAAAAAATCCCTCGTTTTCATGGTTTCCATCTTAAAGAATAAAATGGTAATTTTCAAGGAAGTTTTGAACTTTAAAGAAGATTTTTAAATGGTCATACCGATGATTTATTAAGATCACACCTGAAAACCCCTTCCTGTGGGGGGGGGATGGAAGGTGTATCTGCGGAAGGCAGAAAAAAACTAAATCAGATGCTGAAACGAAGCATGACAACTGGGTTTGGTTCTCGTTTTTTGTCATCCCGAACTTGTTTCGGGATCTTGGTTTTAAGAATTTGGGTTTTTAAGCCCCACCCTTATGTGGGCGGGGTTCTTTACTTTTTTTGCTAAAACAAGATTTTAAAAAAGTCTTGACAGATCAATTTTATTATACTAGAGTTTAGAAAGTTATTAACACTACATATTCTAAACAAGTGGGAGAGTATGAAGATGGATCCATTAGCCCTTGCTATTAAAAAGAGAGCATCGCGGCAATTTTGGTTTTTCTGGATTTTGCCCATCGCCGTGATCGGAGGATGGCGATTTCCCATCCTTGGGTATTTCTTGCCTTTTTGCATGATCGCCGGAATGGGAATAGCCATCTTTAAGGGGAGATACTGGTGTGATTGGTTGTGTCCACGGGGTAGTTCATGGGATCTGCTTTTAAGTCGAATCAGCTTGAAGAGGAATATCCCCCTGCTTTTCCGAAGTTTGAAATTTAGAATCTTCATTATGATGGTCCTAATGACAGTTTTGGTCACCCAGCTTCCACGGGTATGGCCAAGTATAGATGGGATGGGTGGGGTCTTTGTCATGATGCTGACCGTGACGACAGTGGTTGGAATTGTCCTTGGAATTCAAACCCATCACCGAAATTGGTGCACCTATTGTCCCGTTGGAACAATGGGTAATTGGTTGGGAAGAGGAAGGTATCCTTTGACGATCAGCTCAAAATGCAATGAGTGTAAGAAATGTGACACAGTATGTCCCATCCAGATCAAGCGTTGGCAATATCGACTTGAGAATGGAAAGGCAGTTATTATTCCAGAATGGGACTGTCTGAAATGTGGGCTCTGTATTGAGGCGTGTCCACAAAAGGCATTGGCTTTTAAAGAAATGTCAAATGTCAAAGCTCGAAATTCAAATGCTTGATTTAATATTAATTTGCCGGCACAGCCGAAGCTAAGGGGGAACCAAATGGAAAAGATTTTTGAACTTCACGCAGATGTCTGTAAGGTTTTTTCAAATGCCAAGCGATTGGAGATATTAAATACGTTAAGGGACAAAGAAATGAAGGCCAGCGAGTTGATCGAGAGGATTGGCCTTAGTAAGGCCAATCTCTCTCAACATATGAGCGTATTGAAATCGAAGGGGGTGGTTTTCAGTAGACGGGAAGGAGTGAATATTTATTATCGTATATCGAATTCAAAAATCATCCAGGCCTGTGATTTAATGCGTGAAATCCTGTTGGAACAACTTCAAGAGAAAGGAAAGATGGTTGCCAGCATTAGGCGTATTAAATGAAATTAATTCATAAATATTATTAATAAGTTATAAACAAAGGAGGGATCAGATATGGCTTTGAATCACCTGAATCTTGGAGAACTAAAAATTTTTATAGAGGAGGTCAAAAGCGATCACTCAAAAGCCAAAAAGAGCAAAAAAATTGAATGTTCATGGAACTTCGATGAAGGAAAACCTCAGATTGAGTCAGAGGTTCATCATCCCCCAAGGGGAACCATTCTCCGAGCAGACTTTGCTCCTTTTATGGGAGGAGAAGGTTTAGCACCCGATCCGATTCAATATTGTCTTTTTGGTCTTGCGGCCTGTTTTGCTGGCACTTTCATGTCAATGGCTACGATGATGGGAATTAAAATCCATGACCTCAGGGTTTCGGCAGAAAATTTCACTGATCTCAGCAAAACCTTGGGGCTGACAGATAACCCAATTGTAGAAAGGGTCAAAATCATCACCACTGTGAAAAGCGATGCGAAAGAGGAGCAGTTAAACGAACTTGAAAAGTTGGCCCATGAAAGATGTCCAGGAGTCTATTGTCTCGTCAATCCGATAAAACTCGAAACCGAATTAATCCGAAAATAAATTCAAATACCATCTTCGATGAAAAAATTGATCTAAATCAAATCTTTTTTAAATCAAGATTAAACTAAAAAAGGAGGAAGGAAAATGGAAGAATGGAGATCGATCATTTTAGCAATCCATCTCATAGCGACCCTCTTTATGGCCGCTCCTCTCTATATGTTGATCATCGTCAACGAGAGGGCGAGGTTTGGAATTCCGCCTGGTTATAATACTGACCGTTATATGGAGAACATTATCAAGAGGCAACCCATCCGATGTTACGCCTACCTTGTGGTCATTCTCATCACTGGCCTCCTTCTCATATGGATCACTGGTTTTAGATGGTCCTCCCTCATTTTAGATTGGACGCTTGCGATAAAAGGTGGGTCATTTATTCTCCTCGTCAGTTTTCTCTCTTATATCCATTTTGGTGTGCAACCGAAGATCGAAACGATTTTATCCACTTTAAAACCAGACAGCCTTCTCTCAGAGGAGATGAGACCTAAGTTGATCAACCTCCGGATGAGAAGGAAAAGATTTTCAGGCATCTGTCTCTTTCTCGTCCTCACCTCCCTGCTCGCCGGAGCCCGGTTGACCCTCGGCTTGAGTCCCTTGACACTTTTCATTTTCATCTGTCTGTCTGCCCTATTTGCCTGGAGGACCTATAAAGTCCCGATCCCACGGGGATGGTTTTGAAAGGAGAACATATGAAAGTTTTTGATAACCAAACAAATATGCTGAAAAACGGTCAAAGGGCTGAGGATTTTCCCATTGATGGCCATATATCTTTATCAAGCTTAGAAGGCTCTCCGATTTTGTTGGTATTCTGGAAAACCCTCTGAGTACGATGCCAGCAGGAGGCTCCTGTCGTCGAAAAAGATATCTGGCAGAAATTCAAAGATAAAGGGTTGAAGGTTTTGGCTATCGGTGTTCAGGAGGATGCTGAAAAGGCCTCTTCATGGTCATTTCAGCATCGATTGACCTATCCAGTGATCATTGACCCTGATGGGGAGATTTATAAGAAATTTGGAAATGGGTCGGTTCCCTATCATGTATTTATTGGCAAAGATTTCATACTTCGACTTTCTGACGAGAAATTCGATCAGGATCATCTGAATCTGCTTCTGCAAGGGTACCTTCAGAATGGGATTTAAGTAAGGAGATTTATGAAAACAGAACAGATTTATCTTGATTTCAATGCCAGCACCTCCATTGCTCCTGAAGTGGCAGAAACGATGAACCCTTTTCTCTCCCGGCATTATGGCAACCCTTCAAGCCATCACTGGGCAGGAGAGCCTGCCAAGGAAGCAATCGAGCAGGCACGGCGACAGGTTGCAGAGCTCCTCGGATGCGCTCCGGGCGAGATTGTCTTCACCAGCGGGGGGAGCGAGTCCAATAACCACGCTATTAAAGGGACTTTCTTTGCTTTGAAAGAGAAGGGAAACCATATCATCACCACTCAGATCGAACATCCGGCCGTGATCAATCCATGCCGCTTTCTCGAAAAACTTGGGGCGGAGATTACTTATGTCGGCGTGGATCGTTACGGAAGAGTTGACCCTGAAGAGATTGGAAAAGCCATTACTTCAAAAACAATTCTCATCAGTTTGATGCATGCCAATAACGAAGTTGGAACGATCCAACCGATTGAAGAGATTTCAAAGATGGCAAAGCGCCATGGGATTCTTTTCCACACGGATGCCGCCCAATCTGTGGGAAAAATCGAGACAAAAGTTGATGAACTTGGAGTAGATTTATTATCCGTCGCCGGCCATAAACTCTATGCCCCCAAAGGTGTGGGCGCTTTATATATCCGCGAGGGGACTCCTATCGAACCTTTCATTCACGGCGCAGGCCATGAATCAGGAAGACGGGCGGGAACGGAAAATATCCTTTTGATCGTTGGGCTCGGAAAAGCCTGTGAAATTGCAAAGAAATATCTTGGTGATCCCGGAATCCTTGAACTAAGGGACCGGTTCTGGGAAATGCTTCAAGGAAACTTCGGCGGAGAAGTCGTTCTCAATGGGCATCCTGCCCACCGGCTCCCCAATACGCTCAATATAAGTTTTGCTGGAAGAGTCGGGTCAGAAATTCTGGCCCGATTGGATGGCGTAGCCGCCTCCACTGGTGCAGCATGCCATTCCGGCTCGGTTGAATTGTCTCCTGTTCTTAAAGCGATGGGAATCCCTCCCGAAATCGGAATGGGGGCCATCCGGTTCAGCCTCGGCCGGACCACAACCATCGTAGAATTAAAAGCGGTGGCCGAAAGACTCAAAGAAGTCCTCAACAGGCAAAGGAGAAGGTGAAGGAGCTTTTTGGGGAGTTATTTTAAGGATGAATCGCATCATCAAGGAGTTAAAAAAGAGGGACCTATGGAATACATCATCGTTTCACTCGCGGCGCTTGTCGTTTCCGCTTTGACTCTTTTCTCGGGTTTCGGACTGGGAACCTTGCTGATGCCCGTCTTCGCGATTTTTTTCCCTCTGGAAATCGCCATTGCCTCAACGGCGGTTGTCCACCTTGCCAATAACCTGTTTAAAGTCAGCCTCCCGGGCAGGAAGGCGAACAGGAGCGTGGTCTTGGCCTTTGCCATACCCGGCATCGTCTTTGCCCTCTTCGGGGCTTATCTTCTCGTCGTTTTGTCGGACCTCGCTCCGATCCTCCGGTATTCCATCGGTTCGAAGATGTTAATGGTGACGCCCATTAAGATGGTTATTGCCGTTCTCATCTTCTTTTTCTCCCTGTTTGACCTTCTGCCCTTTTTCGAAAAGATGGCCTTTGCCCGCAAATATCTTCCTTTAGGCGGGGCGCTCTCCGGTTTTTTTGGAGGCTTATCCGGCCATCAGGGAGCGCTGCGGTCGGCTTTCCTGATCAAGGCAGGGCTCGGAAAAGAGGCCTTTATCGGCACCGGGGTCGTTTGCGCCGTCCTCGTGGATTTTTCCCGTCTCGGGGTCTATGGCCTTTCTTTCTTCTCAAAAGAGTTTGAAACCCTTTCAGCCCATGGAGGGGTGGAACTTATAGCGACAGCCACCCTGGCCGCCTTTTTAGGAACTTTCCTTGGGACACGCCTTATTAAAAAGTTGACGATGTCCGTCATCAAGCAGATGGTCGGAGCCATGCTCCTTCTTCTGGCGATCGCATTAGGAGCAGGCTGGGTTTAGGAAGCGATTTCATCCGATTTTGTTCATGTGTTCCGGCTTAAAAGAATAAAAAGAAGTAATTTTCAAGGAGTTTTCAATTGATGGGGAATTTGTTAAAATGGTAATAAATTTTCCCATTGAGAATGGCCTGATATACTCAAGAATTGGAGGTGAAGATGATTAAGACTCCCAGTCCAAGTTATAGCATTATCATTCGGCTTGAGATTGTTTCAAAACCAGGAATGCTTGGCAAAGTCACCTCAATGATTGGCAGGGCAGGAGGAGACATCGGCGCTGTGGATATTGTTGGATTTAAAAAGAATATGACCATCCGGGACATCATTGTGAGTGTAGCGGATGTCCCGATGGGGCAGAAGGTCGTGGAAGAGCTAAAGCAGATCAGAGGCGCTAATGTTCTCCAGGTAACCGATCGAACCTTTATGATACATCAAGGGGGAAAGATTGAGATTAAAAATAAAATCTCGTTAAATTCAAGGGAAGACCTTTCAATGGTCTACACTCCAGGAGTGGCAAGGGTCTGCATGGCCATTCACGAAAACCGAGAGAGGGTGCATGATCTCACCATCAAAAAGAATACCATTGCCGTGGTGACAGACGGGACGGCTGTGCTCGGGCTGGGGGATATCGGCCCTGAGGCAGCGATGCCGGTGATGGAAGGAAAATCCATGCTCTTTAAAGAGTTTGGAGGGGTCGATGCCTTTCCCATCTGTCTAAGAACGAAAGATCCGAAACAAATCGTCACGGTGATCAAGTCGATCTCCCCCGGATTTGGCGGAATTAATCTGGAAGATATCTCTGCTCCTCGCTGTTTTGAGATCGAAAGACGATTGAGAAATGAATTGGATATTCCTGTCTTTCATGATGATCAACATGGGACAGCCGTAGTGATCCTGGCAGGTTTGGTCAATGCCTTGAAAGTTGTCAATAAAAGGTTGGAAGATATCCGAGTCGTGGTCTGTGGTTTGGGCGCGGCCGGAATTGCTTCGATACGACTTCTCTCTTCTGCAGGAGTGAAGCAAATTATTGGATCCGATCGAAGCGGCATTCTCTATAAGGGTCGAAAGGAAAACATGAATCCCATCAAGGTGCTCATTGCAGAAAATACGAATCCTGAGAGGATTCGCGGACCTATCTCAAAGGCCTTAAAGGGGGCTGATCTGTTTATTGGCCTTTCCCAACCTGGCGTCATTCAACTGAGTGACATCAAGAAGATGGCAAAACATCCGATTATCTTCGCCATGGCGAATCCCGACCCTGAGATCAGGCCCGAGGAAGTGGGGCGATTGGCGAGAATTATTGTAACCGGACGATCGGATTATCCCAATCAGATCAATAATGTCCTCTGTTTCCCCGGCCTTTTCCGTGGTGTTCTGGATTGTCAAGCCAGGGAGATCAATGACCCGATGTTGTTTGCTGCAGCCGATGCAATTGCTCAAATGGTGACAGAGGAGGAATTGAGCGAGGATTATATCATCCCTGGCGTCCTCAACAAGAGGGTCCCCGAACGGGTCGCCCAGGCCGTGAGGGAAGCGGCCATCCAGACCGGGGTTGCAAAACCTGAACACAGTTATACTGCACTATACCGGCTTTAGATCATTTTTGAAGAACAGGGGCCCGCAGATCAATGCTGACGACAATTCTATTGGTTGAAGACGATCAAGGGATTGCCCGGTTCGTTAAGAAGGGACTTCTGGAGAATTCCTTTTCTGTGGACATGGCATTCGACGGGCAGGAAGGTTTGAAATTGGCCCTCCTCAATTTTTATGACCTCGTCCTTCTCGATATTCTTCTTCCTCAAAAAGATGGGAGAGAGGTTTTAAAAGAGTTACGGGAGAGGGGAAACCAGGTCCCCGTCATCTTTTTGACAGCAAAGGATAACGAGAGCGATATTGTCCATGGTTTAAATTTAGGCGCGGATGATTATATAACAAAACCATTTTCATTCCACGAACTGCTGGCGAGGATCCGGGCGGTCCTGCGGAGGGAAAATAAAGGCTCCGGTGTCCCTTCGAGATTCAAGGTCTCTAACCTCCTTTTAGAAACGGATGGACATCGAGTTTTCCGTGAAAATATCAAAATCGAACTTACGCCCAAGGAATATGCTCTTCTGGAATATTTCGTGAGATATCAAGGGCAGATCATCACACGAACCATGATCTCTGAAAGGATCTTTGATTACTATTTCGATACCTCTACCAATGTCATTGATGTCCATGTCTCTCATCTGAGAAATAAGATCGACAAGGACTTCCAGCCCAAACTGCTTCATACTGTGAAAGGGGTGGGGTATGTTCTCGAAGATCGGGGCTAATTTTTATCGGAGAACCGATGTCAAATTAACCCTCTGGTACATTCTGACCTTCCTGGCCTCTGCTTTAATTATCTGTGGATTCCTCTATTTTCGCTTGGAACATAAGCTTATTGAGGAAGTGGATCGGTTTATCCTGGATGAGATAAAAGAATTGGAAGAAATTCTATCCATCCATCCCTATGATCAAAATGTTTTAAAAAGCTTTGAGAGCCATATGGAGGCGAGATCTCTTTACCCTGTCTATTTTCGAGTCCTATCGGAGAACGGAGATCACTTTTATAGTTCAAGTAAATTCAAAGAGATTGGATACGTGCCGGATAACCGTGTCCGGATCAAGGCTCTGAATGGCAAGGAGATTAGGGAAAACGTTCGGCCCCAGGGAAGAAAGAAACCCTACCGGGTCATAAGCGCCTTTCTTCCCGTCCAGGGTCATCAAAGATATATTATCCAGGTTGGGACCCACCTCAAGTTTGTAAGGAAAAGTCTTTCCAATTTTAGAAGTAACATGCTTATCCTCCTGCCCATTCTGATCCTATTAGGTTCATTGGGAGGGTGGTTTCTGGCCAGAAAATCTCTCTCTCCCATCGGTTATATAGCATCTAAAGCACAACATATGACCTCTGCGAATCTCAGTGAAAGGCTCATCCCAAGAGGAACGGAAGATGAGATGGATGAACTCATCGAGACGATCAACGCCATGATTGCCAGATTGGATGCCTCCTTTAAACGGATGGCTGAGTTTATTGCCGATGCTTCCCATGAGCTGAAAACTCCGCTTTGCGCGCTGGAAGGAGAAGCCGAGGTTTTGCTTTCGGAAAAGAGGAACCCCGATGAGTATCAAGAAGGCCTCGCCCATTTTTTAGAACAATTTCGACATATGAACCGGATGATCAATGATTTGATTCTTCTTTCCAAATTCGATTCTCGCCAGGCGGAGCTGAAAATGGTCCCTCTTCGGTTGGACCTTTTGCTTAAAGATATCGCCAACCTTTTTAAGGTTCTGGCCGAGCAGAAAAATATAGATTTAACGATCCGGCCCCTTCCGGAAGTGGTCATCTCGGGGGATAAAATTCGTCTTCAACAGCTTTTCACTAATTTAATCGATAATGCCATTAAGTACACCCCAACGGGGTCTATTCAAGTCGCTTTGGAAAGAGATAAAGGAAATGTGGTTGTCAAAATCAAGGATACGGGAATTGGAATCCCCCAAGAAGAGCAAGAAAATATCTTCAGGCGTTTCTATCGAGTGGATAAATCCCGCTCGAGAGAAACGGAAGGGGTTGGATTAGGTTTGAGCATTGTTCAATGGATCGTCCATGCCCATCACGGGGAAGTCGAAGTAGAAAGTGAATCAGGTCGGGGGTCAACATTCACCGTTTATTTACCTATCCACAAAGCCTAAACATTCCCAAGGTTAAGAAATCTTCATTTTCATTTAATCTGCCATTCATCTTCGGCATTTATAATTATTTACAAAAATCGTTGGGTTTTAAGGAAGTAATGAATCTAATTTCATCCAGAAAGAATTTTTTCATTATTTTATTCATTACAGGCACCCTGGTCTTTTTATTCAACCTTGGAGGAAGGGATCTCTGGGATCCGGATGAAACACGGTATGCTGTTGTGGCTCGTGAAATGAGGGAGAGCGGGAATTGGATTTTACCTCATCTCAACGGAAGGATTTATGCTGAGAAACCCCCTCTCTTTTTCTGGCTGGCGAACCTGTCGGCCTTATTTTTAGGAGAGGATACGGAGTTTGCCAATCGCCTTCCTTCAGCCCTGGCTGGATTTTTGACCATGATCCTCACCTTCCTTTTCGGTAAGAAGCTTTTTAATGAGAGAGCAGGATTATTCTCTGCTCTGGTTCTTTCCACCTGCTTTCTATTCCCTCAGTTGTCAAGATGGGTGCTGATGGATTCCCTTTTTACGCTTTTTTTTCTTCTCACACTTTATTATTTTTATCTTGGGTATGAAAACGAGGGGCAGCAAAAATATTACCTTTGGGCGGGGGTTTTTACGGCCTTGGCCACCCTGACCAAGGGGCCCATTGCATTTCTTCCTATGATCATTCTCCTTCTCTATTCATTTGTTCAGAAAGAACCCCAAAAAGCCCGGAATTTGTTTTACAGTTTCATCATTTCCCTTGCGGTCGTTTTAATTTGGTTAATCCCGGCCTGTTGGATTGGAGGCGAAGTCTACAGAGATAAAATTCTTTTTGGCCAAACCATTGGAAGGCTAATCGAAGGGGGAAGGCATTTTCATGCCAAACCCTTCTTCTTTTATTTTATTCGCTTCCCCTTGGAATTTTTACCCTGGACTGTTTTCTTGCCAGCGGCCTTGTTCTTTGGTCTACGAAACGAGAAAGCTAAAAGAAAAGAATTTCTATTTTTATTCGTTTGGTTCGTTACCGTATTCCTTTTCTTTACCCTATCCAAAGGGAAAAAGGATAATTATATTCTTCCCCTTTATCCCGCTGCAGCATTGATGGTGGGGGTTCTATGGGAATTCCGATTGGATTCAGGTATGAGGGATAAAAAACTCCTCATCCCCTTGATCTTTTTGACCTCCCTTTTTCTCACTGTCTTTGTTGGGGTTCTATGGAGAATTCCAAACAGGTTATATCCTGGCTTTGGACCATACCATTCGTTAGGTTTATTCGTCAGTTCTTATGCATTGGTCGGTTCCCTTCTCTCCACTCTTTTCTTCATAAAGAAGAGGGGATGGGCCTCATTCGTTTGCCTCATGACAACCTTTACCTTCTTTCATCTCCACCTTTCCTATACCCTCCCTCTTCGGTTGAATGAGCAGAGGTCTATGAAAATATTTTCCGAAAAGATTCTGAAAAGAATGGATCCACAGGACGAGTTAAAAGTCTGTTTGTTCCGTCCCACAGGGTTATACTACTATACAAAAAGACCGTTTACCGAAGAAATATGGAACCAGGGCAGGTTTAATAAGGTTTTTTTATCATCAGATCGGGTTTTTATGGTGGTTCAAAAGGCAGACCTCGACCAGCTCAAAAAAGATTTGAGAATCGAAATTTATCCTATCGACCGGATGAAGGTATGGCATTGGGACCTTGTTCTTATCTCAAACCAGTAAAATCGTGAGGAAATGGAGTACTATGAGGTTCGTAAATAATTTAAGGGAAAAACATCAATGGGTTGGGTGGGCGATCCTGTCCATTTTTTCTTTATCCCTCAGCTATCTCTTGTGGATTGTCATTCTATTTTGCCGCGATTATAACAGCATCCCTTCCCATCACCTGATCGGGAACAGGCCTTCCCATGTAGCCACATTAAACGAAGAGGGTTTCCCGTTTTCCTTTTTGGTTATCGGTGATACAAGTGGAAGCGAAGCAGCGGAAACCTTGATCGAGATGGCATTAAAGAAAGATCGTTCTTCTTTTATGGTCATTTTAGGAGATTTCGTCAAAAAGCCTGATATCTGGAACCATCGTTTCTTTCTGACAGAGATGACGACTGAAATCAAGCCGCCTTTTCCCGTTTTCTTGGTCGCCGGAAATCATGACATTGATCATTCTAATTCGAGGATAAGGCAGGATGGACGAAGGGTGACTAAAGACATTTATGAATCCCTTTATGGCTCGATGAACTTCGATTTTGTCTTTAATAACTGCCTTTTCATTATTTGTGGGGTTGACGGGCAAAAGCCAAGCGATTATTTAGATTATCTCCAAAAAACGCTATCCGAAAAAAGGGAGGGCAAGAGACAACGCTTTGTTTTCATCCATTATCCCCCAAGAGGCTTAGCCGATCATATCGAAGGATCTCTCCCCATTCCGAGAGAAGAGGAGCTCTTCAACTTATTAGAAGGCCATAAGGTGACCGTGTGCTTTTTCGGAGATTACCACGGCTATTGGAGGGGGCAAAGGAAAGGGATGAGTCTCATTGTTTCGGGCGGCGGAGGACGCCTGAAACAAAGTCAGCCGGAATGGGGTAAGTTCCACCACATTTTAAAGGTGACCGTTGACGAAGATAAGATTTCGGAGGATGTCATCACGATCCAGGGGGAGTGGGGGGTGGAGGATTTCTTCGAGGAGTGGGTCTTTACGAACCTCTTCCCTCTGCTGGGAACCTCGAGGAAAGTCTATTATTTGATCTTTGGCGGGGTTTTAATGTTCACCTGTTATGGCCTGTTCAAACTGATCAGGGCTTCCCGAGTCCGGAGTTGAAATCGTCCGATCACTGGATTAATATAGGAGGAATTTTGACAGCTTAGAAGAGATGAAACAGCGACTATCACACTTATGGAATCATCCTTGGGGGCAGGTTGCACTTCTGCTTGCCTTCTGTTTTGCCGTTTATTTTGTGAACCTGGGCCAGTGGGACCTCTGGAGCCCGGATGAGCCGCGCTATGGCCAGGTGGCGAGGGAAATGGTCAACGGGGGCGATTGGATCCTGATGCATTTTAATGGAAAGATGTATACGGATAAACCTCCGCTCTTTTTCTGGCTCATCGCCTTTTCCTCTTATCTCTGGGGCGGGTTTACCTCCTTTGCAGTGAGATTTCCCTCCGCCCTTTTCGGGACCCTTGCCGTCCTCCTCACTTTTTTCATCGGGAAAAGGCTCTATTCATCCCGCATGGGCTTTATCTCCGGGCTCCTCCTCGCTTCGAGCCATGAATTCGCCTATCTATCCACAAGGGCGAATATCGACGCCACTCTCACATTCTTCACCACTCTCTCTTTACTATGTTTTTTACAATGGTATCGAGGCAATCCCCCTCACCTCGGTTGCGAGTCGATGCGACCCTCCCCTCTCCCCCAAGGGGAGAGGGAGAATAAGAGGCCCTTCATCATTTATGGATTCTATATTGGCTTGGCGCTTGCGACATTGACCAAGGGGCCGGTCGGATTCGTCCTTCCCCTCCTGGTCTGCCTGGTCTATCTCATCATCCGGAGAGATTGGAATGGCTTAAAAAGGATGAAGCTTCTCCCGGGGTTGTTTCTTTTTTTCATCGTCGTTCTTGCCTGGTATCTTCCCGCCCTCTTGAAGGGAGGGAAAGATTATTTCGACGAGACGATCATGCTCCATACGCTTGAACGGTTTGCAAAGGGATCGAGCCATATCCGCCCTTTTTACTACTATCTTTATAACTTCCCGGCTGATTTCTTACCCTGGACCTTTTTTCTACCGGCGGCCATCGCCTACGGCTTTTCAGAAGGAAGGAGGAGAATCAGGACGGAATTTCTTTTTCTCCTGGTCTGGTTTGCGGTCATATTCATTTTCTTTTCCATCTCGAAAGGAAAGAGAGGGCTTTATCTTTTACCCCTTTTTCCGGCCGTTTCCCTGATGGTGGGAAAGTTCTGGGATGATCTTATATCCGCCTCTACGGGAAGCTTTCGTGAGGGTTGGTTTTCCGTATCCCTCCATCTCTTGACAGGACTGATCCTGATTGCAGGAGCAGCCATCCCATGGGTGGTTTGGACGAGATTCCCTGCTTACCTTCTGCATAGCCTCCCCTTCACCTTTCTTTGGGTTGGAGGGGCGTTCGCCCTGTTTGTCCTCAACCGGCTCCGGAAGCGGGCAGCCCTGTTCTTTCTTATCGTTGTAATCGTAGGGGGCGGATCCTTTTATACCTTCAGGGTCGCTTTTCCGGCGGTCAATCCATATAAATCGGCCCGTTTTATCTCGCAGGAAATCACCTCGAGGATTCAACCCGGAGAGAAGCTGGCGATCTTTGGAGGTTTTATCACCGCGCCCTATAATTTTTATACAGGGATTGTGCCCATCCTGGAGATAGAGAGAGTAGAAGAACTGGATCGTTTGCTCCAATCGGAGGAGAGGGTTTTTTGCCTCCTCAAGCTTAGAGATTTTATGCTATTGGAGAAAAATAAGGATACAATGGAAGTTAAGGTAATCGCCCGTCGCCCGGTGGGAGGCAATGATATCGTACTGATTTCGAATAAATGAGACTAAACAGATAGGTTAGGAGCAATCGGTTAAAGTTACGGTGACGAAGCCCCTGCCTACCGGCGGGCAGGCGTTTCGTCATTCGGTAACGGTTACGTTAAAAGAAGAATTAAACACGATAGGCGTAGCCTTTTATAAACGATACGGGCATCGTTACCGTTGCCGTTAGACGAAACCCGTATTTCCTGAACAACGATGAATCCTACTGAAACCGTTGATATCTCCGTGGTGATCCCTGTCTATAATGAAGAGGAGAACCTCCCTGTTTTAATCCCTAAATTAGCCGAGGTTTTAGGGAGGCTTGGAACCCCTTACGAGATGGTCTTTGTGGATGATGGGAGTTCGGACGGGAGCCGAAAGATTCTCAGGGAGATGGCCCTGAAACACACCTCCCTCCGCGTGATCGGGTTGAGGGAGAATCGGGGGCTCAGCACGGCCCTGATCGCAGGGATGAGGGAGGCCCGGGGAGAGAAGATCGTAACGCTCGATTCGGACCTCCAGAACGATCCGGAGGATATCCCGAAGCTTCTGGGGTATCTTGACTGTTACGATATGGCCACGGGGTGGCGACAGAAAAGAGGTGACCCATGGTTGAAGAGAATTTCTTCGAAGATTGCCAACGCTGTCCGTAACCGTTTATGCGGGGAGGAGTTCAAGGACAGCGCCTGCACCCTACGGGCTTTCAAAAGGGAATGTATCAAAGACCTGTTGGTGTTTAATGGAATGCATCGGTTTTTTTCTACCCTGACAAAAATGAAAGGTTACCGGATTATCGAAGTTCCAGTATTTCATCATCCCAGGAAATACGGAAAATCAAAATATAACATCAGGAACCGCGTGTTGCGGTCTTTCATCGATCTCCTGGGCGTGAGATGGATGAAACACCGCAGTATCCGTTATAACATTGAGGAGAGAATTTAAGATGGAAGCAATCTTCAGCTTTGCGTTAAATTTTTTGAAGGACCTTTCTTTGAAGTATCCGACATTTCGGTTAGACTTCTGGTTGATCCTGGGTTTTATCGGACAGGCGATGTTCACGATGCGTTTCCTCATCCAGTGGATCGCCTCGGAGAAAAGGAAGGAGAGCGTCATCCCGGTTGCTTTCTGGTATTTCAGCCTGGGAGGAGGGCTGATCGTTCTCACCTATGCGATTTATCGGATGGATCCCGTTTTCATCCTGGCCTATCTCCCGGGAAATTTTATCTATTTCAGAAATCTCTGGTTCATCTATAAAAAGAGAAAGGCCTCTTCTGTTGCCGGATAAGAAGGGGTTGTTACCCAAATAAAACGTTTGCCCTTCGACAGGCTCCCGCCTTCGCTAGGGCTTCGGCGGACAGGCAGGGCGAACGGTGATATATTGAAATTATGAAACCTGTCCGTTCATGCTGAGCTTGTCGAAGCATGGATTCATTTTGAGCAACAGCCAGGCCATTTAACACGAAAGAGACGAGGAGTGATCTATGAGCAAAAAGTTGCGAAGGATTCCTTTATTCATCGGGGCTATCCTGTTGGTCATCTTTGCCAGACCCGGGATGCCCGGACTGTTGATCGGACTGATCCTGATCTTATTGGGCGAATCGATCCGCATCTGGGCGGCAGGGCATCTCCAGAAGAATGAGACGCTCACGGTGAGCGGGCCGTATTCGTATGTCAAAAACCCCCTCTACATCGGCTCCATCCTGATCACGGCGGGGTTCTGTATCCTGGCGGACAATATCTATTTCCTGGCCGCCGCAACCTTCATGTTCTGTTTTCACTATATCCCCTACAAAAAAAGGGTGGAAGGGGACAGGCTGAAAAAGATTTTCGGAACCCAATACGAAGATTACGATCAGAACGTGCCGGAGTACCTCCCCCGGTGGACTCCTTATTTAAAGGAGAGGGTCCCCTGGCGGTATAAGAATTTTATCGAGAACAGCGAAGAAGGAATTTTTTTCATTATCCTTGCCGGGATCTTATTGATCTTAAGCAGGCCTTTCTGGGGAAGTATTTTCTGAAATTCACGAATGACACGAATGACAACGAATAGCACAAATATCATATACCGTGACCTCTCGTACCAAATCATGGCTGCTGTATTTGAAGTTCACAAAGTGTTAGGCCCTGGATTTCTTGAATCAATTTATGAAAAAGCCTTAATTACTAATCAGTCCATAATTGTATAGACACCGAGACTGAACCCCAGCCGTTCGTGCTGAGCTTGTCGAAGCATGAATGGCTGCGGAACGCACCCTTCGACAGGCTCAGGTCGCTTCGACTCGCAACCGAGG
>JAGVBT010000099.1 GCA_020059605.1 Deltaproteobacteria bacterium | reverse complement strand
ATGGGGCAGGGGGAAGGGCCGGGTTGTTACTGTTATCCGAATTCCGTCATCCGTAATTACATTGAAAAACTCGCCTCCAACTATAAAAATGTGGTCATCGACAACGAAGCCGGCATGGAACATATCTCAAGGAGGACCAATGGGAGTCTCGATGTACTCTTTTTGGTCTCCGACCCATCCATGAAGGGAGTCAGGACATGCAGGAAACTCGAAGACCTGGTCAGCGAATTGGGTTTGAATATCAAAAAGACCTACCTGCTTATCAACCGCGTTGCCCATGACCCTCCTGCACAGATTTTGGAGGAGGTCGAAAAACTGCACCTCAACCTTCTCCAAATCATCCCCGAAGATAACAATATTATTGACCATGAACTGAGAGGGATCCCCATGTTAAATCTGGAAGAGTCAAGTCCCTCTGTCACAAAATTAAGGGAGGCCCTGACAAAGATATTTTCATGAGAAAAAGCGTACTAATTCCATTGACAACACTTTGTAAAAAGTTTTACAACTATTTGTGAAATATTTCGTTAACCCCGTTAGAAATTCCAGCAGGCTATTAAGTCCCGCCGGAATAGTTCTGAAATGTAACACCGCTGCAGAGCAGTGGGGCATTATTTCTAACGGGGTAAAAAGGAGGAACGCATGATTCTAATTGGGGAAAATATTCAAATTCTGTCAAAAGTCGTCTCAAATGCCCTGAAAGAAAGGGATGAAAAACCACTGCAGGAACTTGCAATCAAACAGGCAAAAGCTGGCGCAGATTATATTGATCTTAATGTCGGGCCTGCAAGGAAAGACCCCGATATCATGAAGTGGCTCGCAGGGGTCATCCAGGAGGCGGTCAATAAACCCCTTTCGCTGGATACGACCAATCCGGTTGCCATGGAAGCTGGCCTCTCTGTTTGCAAAATTCCTCCGTTGATCAATTCTGCATCAGGCAAACAGGAGAGCAAAGACAAGATGCTTCCCCTGGCAGTTAAGTATAATTGTGATGTTGTCCTTTCGGTGTTGATCGATGCAGGGATACCAACCGATTCCTCATCGAGAGCAGAGGCGATTATGGAGACGGTCGCCTATGCCAATGAGATCGGAATTCCCAATGAAAGGATATGGGTGGACCCCATCATGATGCCCATTTCCGTCGATCAACCGCAGGTTGTAGAGCTCTTTGAGTTTATGAAGATTCTCCAGGATGTCTGTCCGGGAGCTAAATCGACTCTGGGGCTATCCAACCTCTCCAATGGGGCTCCGGAGCACTTAAGGGGAATCCTGAACCGGATCTGCCTGGTAATGCTCGATCGGTATAATTGTTTTTCTGCCATCGTGGATAGCTTTGATGAGGAGCTGGTAAAGCTCGCCAAAGGGCAGCTGCCTGAGATCAGGGATCTGGTCTATCGAGCCATGGATGAGGAGATTGATCCATCCAGCCTCCCCAAGAAAGAGGCTGATATTGTGAAGACGGTCAACGTGCTGATGGGGAGATCACTCTACTCCCACTCCTGGCTGGAAACCTAAATTTGAGGATTCAAGGGGTCAAGCATTCAAGGGTTCAAGTAATTCATTGCTTTTTACTCGAATCCCAGGACCCTCGAATCCTTGAACCCTTTAAAATTTTTTAACAAAGGAGGCAAGTATGCAGCTCAACGACTTTTTTGAACCTTACAAGGGTGACATTAAAGAGGTAGCGATCGGCCCTGAAGGGAAAGCGGTGAAGATCGGAGGGGAAAAAACCCTCCCCTTTCATGGTTTTGAAGGACAGGTGGGAATACCCGTTCGATTTGCTCTCGAAGTCTTCGATGCCCCTCCGGAAGGTTGGCCCGAACACCTTCGATCAGCTTATGCGGATGTCTTCACTGACCCGGTCGCCTGGGCCAATAAATCCGTCAAACAGTTTGGCGCCGATCTCATCTCCCTCTACCTGGCGAGCCTTGACAGTGATCAGGCGGATGTAGCCAAAATCGCTGAAAATGTGAAGAAGATCGCCGATCAGATCGCCGTTCCTCTCATCGTGATGGGGGTTGGAGACAAGGACAAAGATGCCAAAGCGCTGGTGGAAATTGCAAAGGTCTGCACAGGTACAAACCTCCTCCTCGGTCCCCTGGTGAAAGAAAACTATGAGGAAATCGCCAAGGCCGCACTGGAGGGAGGACACAGCATCATCCCCCAGAGCCCCCTGGATATCAATCTTTGCAAGGAACTCAACGTGAAGCTCGCCAAGTTCTTTCCAAAAGAACGGGTCGTCATCGACCCTTTATCCGCAGCCATCGGTTATGGGATTGACTACTCTTTCTCGATCATGGAGCGGGTCAAACAGGTGGCGGTCATCCATAATGACGAGATGATGAAGGCTCCTATGGTTGCCAATATCGGAAAGGACTGCTGGAAGACAAAAGAAGCAAAGGAAGATAAAACTCAGGGGATACTTTGGGAAGCCCTGACGGCTTTCACCCTGATTTTAGCCGGGGCAAACCTGGTGATCATGCGGCACCCGGAAAGTATGAAACTGGTTAAAAAATTAATTTCTTGAAAGGAGTCACCCATGAGTAAAGGACAGTCGAAACAAGAAGAGATCAATAAGACGATAAGGGCTGAAGATAACTGGGAGCCCATTGGCCCGACTTCCATGCCTGAAATGTCCGATTTGCGCCGGTGGGATATGAGGTTGTTAAAGACTTACAAACCGTTCTATGCGCCTTTTTGTGACCTCTGCTGTTTCTGCACCTACGGGAAGTGTGATTTGACAGGGGACAATAAAGGCGCCTGCGGTATCAATATTTCCGGCCAGCAGGGAAGATGGGCATTAATGTTCGCTCTGATGGGTTGTTCAGCCCATGGCGCCCATGCCCGCCATCTGATTGATTACCTTATTGAGAAACATGGTGAAAATCATAAAATTGATCTGGGGGGACAGGTTGCCGTAGAAGCGCCTCATATCCGAACGGTCATGGGACTGAAACCTGAGACATTAGGGGACTTGAAAAAGGCCATTGAATATGTCGAAAAGGGAATTATCCATGGTGTCTCAGCAACCCACTTCGGACAGGAAGGAAATGAGCTTGATTTTGAATCAAAATCACTCCATATCGGAATGTTGGATCATGTTGCTATGGAGGCGGCCGATATCGCCCAGACCATAGGTTTTAAGTTTCCGACCTCTGTGGCGGAGACTCCCCTTGCCGCTCTGGGCTGGGGGGCGGTGGATAAGTCAAAACCGGTTGTCACCTGCGTAGGCCATAATGCGGCAGTGGCCACCGTCATGATCGACTATTTTATGAAGGCAGGAACCTACGACCAGGTGGAGGTTACGGGCATATGCTGCACCGCCATCGATAACACCCGGTATTCGGACAAAACAAAGATCATCGGCCCGCTCTCCAAGCAGTTGTTCTTTTTAAAAACAGGGATTGCCGATTTAATCATCACGGATGAACAGTGCGTCCGTTGCGATATCCCCGACCTGGCGAGGGCCTCCGGAAGCGCCCTCATCGCCACCTCGGACAAGATCAGTTACGGCCTCGATGATGTGACTCACAAGGAAATCGACGAAATCGTCCGGATGATCACCCAGGAAGGAAAACAGGTGCTCATTCGCGATGTGGACAAGGCCGGAGAAGTGGCTGCAAAGGTGCTTCCGATCGTGGCCAAGGGCAGAAAGAAAGAGATCGTCACGAAAGAGAAGGCGACTGAGTTGGCGGATGCTTGTAAAAAGTGTATGCTCTGCGATAGGGTCTGCCCCAACCTTCTCGATATCTCAGGCGCCGTTTCGGAGGTTAAAGAGGGAAAATTCGAAAAGATGGCCGATCTCTTCGCAAAATGCATCGGCTGCGGAAAATGCGAGCAGGAGTGCGCGAAAGGAGTTCCCATCATTACGATCATGCAGGCTGCTGCTTCATGGGACACCTTTAATATCCGGGTGGGAAGAGGCCCCATTCATGATGTGGAAATCAGAAAGGTAGGCGCCCCCATTGTCCTCGGTACGATCCCGGGAATTATCGCCATTGTCGGGTGCTCCAACTATCCCGAAGAGATAGAAGAGATCGCCGAGATTGCTGAAGAGTTTGCCAAGCGAAAATATATTGTTGTCTTGTCGGGATGCGCGGCCATGGCTGCTGGAATGAAGAAAGACGCCGAAGGGAAAACCATCTACGATAAATTTAAACCTGACTTTGATGCGGGCGGAGTGTTGAATGTGGGAAGCTGTGTGGCCAATGCTCACATCACCGGCGCCGCCATGAAGGTCGCCAACATCTTTGCAAAGCTTCCCCTTCGGGCGAACTATGAAGTGATTGCCGACTATATCCTGAACCGGGTCGGAGCGGTTGGCCTGGCCTGGGGCGCCTATTCACAGAAAGCCTTCTCCATCGGGACGGGATGCAACCGGCTCGGCATCCCGGTGGTCCTCGGTCCCCATTCGGCTAAATATCGAAGGCTCTACCTCTCCAGAAAGGAAGAAGACGACTGGACCGTGATGGACGGAAGGAAGAGGGAACTCATCAATACAGAAGAGCCTTCTCCGGAACATCTCTCCATCGTCGTCGAAAGCAAAGAGAGGGCCATTATCACCATGGCAAAACTCTGTATCCGGAAGAATGATACCGCCCAGGGAAGACAGCTCAAATTGAATCACTATATCTCCCTCTACAAACAGCACATGGGAAGCCTTCCGGATGACCTCCAGAATTTTGTAAGAAATGATAAGGACATCCCGATCGTCTACAAGAAGGAGGTCGTTGAATACCTCAAGAGCGTCGGATGGCATCCGAAACCGCTGTTGACCCTGCCCACTTTGATCGGCACTTATGAAAGCAATATCCCGATTGATGCGGTGGTCAAATGAAAGTGCTCATCCTGTATCAAGGGGATTACGGAAAGCGATTCTGGGAATATATCGGAGGGCATTCTCCGGCCGGATGGCAGGTTTTGGCTTACCACTTTACGAAAAAGCTGCCCACCTTTGTCGATGAACTGTCGGATTACCTCCCTGAAGGTCTTCCCTCCTGCGACCTGTTGGTCTCGGTCCAGGAGCATCCGGTCGTGGCCGAAATGATCCCCCTCTTCATCAAGGAGATCGGAGCCCGTGCAGTGATTACCCCTATCGACAGCAAGGCTTTTATCACCACGGGGCTTGCACGACAGATTAAAAAAAAGTTGGAAAAAGACGGGATCGAACTCGTTCATCCGATGACCTTCTGCACCCTGACTGAGAAAATGACGAAAAACGAGTTGATCCTCGAATTCGTCAAATATTTCGGGAGGCCGGAAGTGGAGGTCGAGATCGAAAAAGATAAAGTCAGGGAAGTCAGGGTCATCCGGGGCGCTCCCTGCGGGAATACCCGATACGTGGCCGAAAATCTGATCGGAACCCACATCAAGGATGCCGTGGAAAGTTCAGGCATCCTTCACCACAACCATCCCTGCATGGCCACGATGGTCATGGATCAAGAATTGGGAGATACGCTGATGCACCACGCGGGCTTGCAGGTTAAGCTGGCCGTGGAAGAGGCGCTCAAAAGAAAAAAGCCATAGAAATGGAGGAGAAAAAATGAGCATACCATTACATCATGTCAATGTCTTAACGGGATTAAAAGGATGCAGAGTAATCGAAGACCCTCAAGCTTTAGGAAAAATTATTAAGAAAGCAGAGAGACCCCTGGTTGTCTTTGGACCAAGATGTCTCGATATCGCAATGGGTGAAAAGCTGGCCGTCCAATATGGGGTGGAAATTGCGAAAGCCCTGGGGGCCGCCATATGCGCAACAGCTCACACAAAAAAGAAATTGCTCGAGCTCGGCGTGGTTCCGGATTCGGCTTATGATGCCGTTGAGATCATCAACCATCTGAAGGATCCTAACTGGAAGGGAGTCAAGAAGCAGGGCAACCATGACGTGGTGATGTTTTTGGGGATGAGGACGGACTTTGGAAACCAGGGCCTCTCCACCTTGAAACACTATGCCCCCCATCTAAAAACGGTCACGCTCTGCCCCTATGTTTATCCCCATGCCAGTTTCTCCCTTGCCAATCTGAAGGCCGATAAATGGAAAGAATACTTAGAAATTTTAATCAATAGCTTGAATTAAGAAAGGAGGAGCAAAATGTTTTCAGTCGATGTGGGACCTCAGTATGAGGGCGAAACCGTAAGAAAGGAAGATTTTCAAATCGAATTTGGAGGACCGAAGCATAAGTTCAAAGCCGAATGGGTGACCGTCACACCCGCCGACGAAGTGGAAGACGAAAAGGTCGAGATCATCGGAAAGGATATCAAGGATTTTGAAGAGGGGGCTTCCGTTCCCATCTTTATCAAGATCGCAGTCGCGGGCGAGCAGTTGGAAAAAGATATGGAGCCCGTCTTTGAACGCCGCGTTCACATGTACATCAACTATATTGAAGGGTTCTGGCACATGGCCCAGAGGGATGAGATCTGGATGAGACTCCACAAAGACAGTTTTAAAAAGGGCCTCAACTCCCTTGAGGAGATCGGAAAGGTTCTCGTCATGCTTTATAAAAACGAACTCTCCATCATCGAAAAGATTCAAATCACCTTCATCACCGATCCTGAAAAAGTTGAGAAAGAAGTCCTTGAGGCGCGGAAGGTATACAAGGAGAGGGATGACCGACTGAAAGGGATCACCGAGGAAGAAGTGGACGAATTCTATGGATGTTCACTCTGTCAATCCTTTGCCCCCACCCATGTCTGCGTCGTGACTCCGGAGAGAGTCTCTCTTTGCGGGGCCATCAACTGGTTCGATGGAAGGGCCGCTTATAAGATGGATCCGGAAGGTCCACAATTCGCCGTTCAGAAAGGGGATCTCCTGGATGCAGAGAAGTTTATCTATTCTGGGGTCAATGCCATCGTGGCAGAGAAGTCCCTCGGGGCAAACAGTGTCTTCTGCCTCCATAGCGCGCTGGAAACCCCTCACACTTCCTGCGGATGCTTCCAGGCCATTTGCTTCTACATTCCGGAGGTCGATGCCTTTGGTATTGTCCATCGGGATTTCCTCGGTGAGGCGGTCAACGGCCAGAAGTTTTCAGGAATCGCGGGGGAAGCCTCGGGCGGAAGGCAGAATGAGGGAATGCTGGGTATGGCGATCTCTTACATGAGATCGAAAAAATTTCTCAAGACCGACGGAGGACTCAAGAGGATCGTCTGGTTGCCCAAATCAGTCAAGGAGCAGGTGAAGGATGTGCTGGAAGAGGCGGGCATGCTTGATAAGATTGCCACAGAAGAGGATGTGAAAAATGTCGACGAGTTGACCGAGTTCTTGAATCGGGTCGGTCATCCTTGGGTCACTGGCCAAGCATAAAAAGGAGGGTTCCAATGGCACTCAAAGCATCGGATATACAGAAAAAATTACCGGAAGGTGGCAAAAAAAATTGTAAGGAGTGCGGTTTCCCGACCTGTTTCGCCTTTGCAATGAAACTGGCATCTGGCGCAGTATCTGTTCAGAAATGTTCGTACTTATCCGCAGAGGTAAAAACCGAGCTTGAGGAGGGATTGGCCCCTCCGATCAGGCTGGTGACCATCGGCGCTGGGGAAAACGCTCTGAGCATTGGCGAGGAAGAGGTGATCTACCGGCATGAGAAGACTTTTTACAGGCCTTCGGGGATCGCCCTTCTCATCACCGAAAAGGAAGAGGAAGCGACCATCTCCGGTAAAATCGACAAGCTGAAGACGCTCCAGTTTGACCGGGTGGGTCAGACGCTTCGGGCCAATCTCTTTGCACTGAAGTATGCCGGAAATGCTCAGAAATATCTCGACTTGGTGAAGAGAGTGGCAGCGGAAGGGTCTCCCATCGTTTTAATCTGTGAAGACCTGGACACTCTCTTCAAAGCCAGGGACCTGATCGCAGACAAGAACCCCCTTCTTTACCCCATCACCAAAGAGAATCTGGATGCGGCCCTGCCAAAATTAAAGGCAAAACCCGCACCCATCGGAGTCAAGACCAGCGGGGTTGAAGAGATTGTTCCCATTACCAAACGACTCAAGGAAGAAGGGATTCTGGATATTGTTCTCGATCCTTCCCCCGCATCGTTGAAGGAGATGATCAGGGACTACACTCTCATCCGGAGGGCGGCCCTCAAGAAGACCTTCCGTCCGCTGGGTTACCCTATCCTTTCTCTCCCCTGTATGCTCGCGGAAAATAAGATGGAGGAAACTCTGCTGGCATCAGCAGGAGTGATCAAATATGCCGGAATCGTTGTCCTGTCCGATTTCGAAAAAGAGATGCTCTACCCTCTCCTTGTCTTAAGACAGAACATCTTTACGGATCCGAGGGTGCCCCTTGCCGTGGAGCAGAAGATTTATGAAATCGGAACGGTCTCCCCGGAATCTCCGGTCCTCCTGACGACCAATTTCGCACTGACCTATTTTGCCGTAGCCAGCGAGATCGAAAACAGTAAAATCCCGGCCTATCTCTGTGTAAAAGATACGGAAGGTCTGTGTGTCCTTGCGGCCTGGTCAACGGGAAAGTTCAGCGGGGACACGGCCGGACCATTTCTCAAAAAAACAGGGATAGGAGACAAGGTCAAGAGCAAGCGGATCATCATCCCTGGGTTTGCCGCAAGAATTAAGGGAGAGCTTGAAGAAGAATTACAGGGCTGGGAGGTCATCGTTGGACCTCGTGAGGCAAGCGATCTGCCAGCCTTTCTTCCCCAGATGATTGAGAAATGGAAGAGTCAAAGCAAATAGAGGAGACCCTCGGGAGGTTCCGTCCGGAGAGAGAAAATTTACTCCCTGTGCTGCAAGAGATTCAGGAACAGGTGGGCTATGTCTCAAGAGAAGCCATGGAAAAGGTAGCCCACTTTTTCCTTCTTCCTCCTTCTGAAATTTTTAGTATCGTCACCTTCTATCATCAGTTCAGAAGAAAGCCCCCTGGCCGCAATCCCGTCCATGTTTGCCTGGGAACGGCCTGCTACCTCCTGGGTGGAAATTTGATCCTCGATGCCTTTTCAAGGGAACTCCAGATCGGAAGAGGCGACACCACGGAGGACCGGAGTTTCAGCCTCGATGCCACGGCCTGTTTCGGTTGTTGTAATGTGGCCCCTGTGGTCAAGATCCATAGCCAAATCTATCCGAAGATGAGTCCTGGGAAAGTGGAGGAAGTGATCATCAACCTCCGTGACAAGGACAAAAGTAGTTAGAACTCGGTTAAGGTTACGGTAACGATGCCCGTTTCGTCATTCGGTAACGGTTATGAAATAAGAATTTAAAGACGAAAAACGTAACCTTTTATTAACGATACGGGCTTCGTGACCTTAACCGCTAAACGCTATTTTCTAAGCAATATGACCTATTCAAAGATCAGAGAACAGGCAACCCGGTTCTATCATGAAAAGATGAACGATGGAGTCCCCAAGATCTTTATCGGGAGCGCCACCTGTGGAATCTCGGTTGGCGCCCTTGAAGTGGCCGAGGCATTTAAGAACGATTTGAAAAAATATAATCTCCCGGGAGAAATCATCAAAGTCGGATGCCTGGGAATTTGTTTTGCCGAGCCTCTCGTCTATATCCTGAAGGAAGGCAATCCCACGATCTGCTATAAAAATCTGACACCGCAAGACGCTTCCAGAATTGTTTACAACTATCTGATCGAGGATGATCCCTGCTTCGATCTGGCCATCGGCACCCTGGAGATGAAGGAGGGGGACATCCCCTATATCCCCGAGCTCGAAAAATTCGAGAAGGAAGAGCGAATCATCCTCCGGTATGCAGGTCACATCAACCCTGAAGAGATCAGGGATTATATCGCCCTCGGCGGCTATGAAGCGCTTGACAAGGCCCTGACCATGGCCAAGGAAGAGATCCTCGAAGAGGTGAAGCGATCCGGGCTCAGGGGGTTGGGAGGCGCCGGTTTTCCCGCAGGAATAAAATGGGAAGAATGCTTCAGGGCCGAGGAGCGCCCGAAATATGTGATCTGTAACGGGGATGAAGGCGATCCCGGAGCTTTCATGGACAGGGTCATCCTTGAGAGTTCCCCCCATCAGGTGATCGAAGGGA
Source organism: Deltaproteobacteria bacterium (assembly GCA_020059605.1). Taxonomy (GTDB): domain Bacteria; phylum Desulfobacterota; class BSN033; order BSN033; family UBA1163; genus RBG-16-49-23. The sequence continues at coordinate 32,247 of JAGVBT010000099.1, read as the reverse complement.
TGGCCATTGCCGGATATGCCCTCGATGGCCACCAGGGCCATATCTACATCCGTTCGGAATACCCCCTGGCCATCGAAAGGGTCAATCTTAGCTTGGCGCAGGCAAGAGAATACAACCTTCTGGGGAAAGACATTCTTGGAAAGGGGGTTGACTTCGATATCAAGGTCTTTCCCGGAGCGGGAGCCTTTGTTTGCGGGGAGTCGACCGCTCTGATGTATTCGATCGAAGGCAGAAGACCGATGCCGAGGGTCAGGCCGCCTCATTCCGCCCGGAAGGGCCTCTTTCGGAAACCCACCCTTTTAAATAATGTGAAGACATTTTCCTGTATTCCCCCCATCCTGTCGAAGGGATCAGGGTGGTTTTCAAAAATCGGGACCCATCGTTCGAAGGGGACCACCGTCTTCGCCCTCGCAGGCAAGATCAGGGAATCGGGGCTCGCCGAGGTGAGAATGGGGACAACCCTGAAGGAAGTCATCGATCAGATCGGGGGGGGGATGAAAGATGGGAAAAACCTCAAAGCCATCCAGGTGGGAGGCCCCTCGGGCGGGTGCATCCCCGCCCAATACATCGATACGCCGGTTGATTTCGATTCCCTGAAATTCCTGGGATCGATGATGGGCTCCGGCGGATTGATCGCCGTAGACGAAGAGACGTGTATGGTCGATATCGCCAAATACTTTCTCGCCTTTACCCAGAACGAGAGCTGCGGGAAGTGCACCTTCTGCCGGATCGGAACCAAACATCTCCTCCTCCTGCTCGAGGAGATCACCCGGGGAGAAGGGACGCTCGATCATCTCCGGTTGCTCAAAGACCTGTCCGAGGCCATTGTGGAAGGATCCCTGTGCGGCCTGGGCCAGACGGCTCCCAACCCGATCCTCACCACTCTGAGATATTTCGAGGACGAGTACATCGCCCACGTGGTTGAAAAGCGATGTCCGGCTCTGTTCTGCCATGATCTCATCTCTTACCTGATCGTCTATGATAAATGCCAGAGGAGTTGTGAGCACTGCGTCCTCAAATGCCCGGCGGAGGCCATCCATCCGGATCAAAAGAACATTAAGATCATCGATCAGACAAAATGCCTGAAATGCGGAATCTGCCTGGAGGTCTGCCCCAGGGAGTACAGTGCGGTTATTAAGGTTTCACCAAAGATCGTTGTGGCGAAGGCATAAGGAGTCTTATAGAAATGTAGCGTCGGCATTTATTGCCGACGAAAAGGATCATTCGCCCTCAATAAATGAGGGCGCTACCCGACTATAAGACCATGTGACTAAGGAAACACCATGCCGTCCTTGATCATCGATGGCCGGGAGATTGCCGCAGATTCCGGGGAAAAAATCCTCTGGGCCGCTCTCCGCTCGGGAATTTACATCCCCCATCTCTGCGCCACGGAGGGCGCTGAACTGCCTTTTGGGGGCTGCCGCCTTTGCCTTGTGGAGGTGGAAGTCGGAGGCCGGAGGGAGATGACCACTGCCTGCTCGGAACCCGTCCGGGAAAAGATGAAAATCTACGCCCACACGGAAAAGATAGCGAGGATGAGGCGGATGGCCTTTGAACTCATCATGAGCGACCATCATATCGATTGCAAAAATTGCGCGAAGAGAAAAAATTGCGGGTTGATCAGGACCGCCTCGGCAATGAACATGCCCCTTCAGCCCAAAACCCTGAGGAGCCTTGCCCGCGATCTTCCCGTTGACAACTCTCATCCCCTCTTTGCCTACGATCCGAGGAAGTGTGTGAAGTGCGGGAAATGCGTCTTATTGTGCCAGGGACTCGGGAAATCCTTTCTTGACTTCGCTCACCGGGGGTTTGAGATGACGGTCACCACGTTTGATCATCTCCCCCTCTCTTCCATCGCATGCGAATCCTGTCTGGATTGTGTGAAGGTCTGTCCCACGGGCGCCCTCTATCTAAAAGACACCTCTAAAAATGTCATTCCGGCCCCGTATCAAAGTACGGGGTTAACTTCAGCCGGGCGACCGAAGGGAGGCGGAGTGAGCGAAGCGAGCGAGCACAGCCAGAAACTTCTGACGTCGCCGGACCCTGGCGTGGGAGGTTCCCTTAAAGAGGAGGGAGGCAGCGGAGATGGATAAAGAGTTCTTAACCCTGAAGGAGATCGAGGGAGTCGTGGTTCATGATCTGTATCTTAAAAAAGAGGTGGCCAGGAGATCGGAGGCCTTTGAATATCTCGATGATGTGGACAAGATGACTCAATACATCGGAGCAGAGCGCGTGATCTCTCCTCCCATCCGGTGTGACTGGATGGTTAAAAAACAGTTTTACCCGGGAGTGGAGATCCACTTCCTCTATAACCGAAAAGACGAGGAATTCCCCCCCTCCATGCAGGTTCTCTTTTCGGGAGAAAAGGTGAGGGAGTTACAGGGCGATGATCTGGCCGTTCTCTCCATCGCTACGATCAATCACATGATCCATTACATCCGTCTCTCCTCCCCCGATCAGTCATTGCCCGAGATATGCAAGGTTGTATAGGGAGTTGTGAAATCCTTACCCAAAGGAGCATAAAAGAAATACTCATCATCAAGAAAGGGAATGCCTATGAAATCAGGAAGCCGTCTTGAAAGAACCCTGGAAGCCGGACAGTTTGCGTTCACGGGGGAACTCGGCCCTCCTCAAGGAGCCAATGTTGACCACGTCAGAAAAAAGGCAAGTTACCTCAAAGGCATCGTGGATGCGGTGAATATCACGGACAACCAGACCGCGGTGGTGCGCATGTCGAGTTGGGGAGCCGGTTTAATTGCCATCCAGGAGGGCCTGGAGCCCAACTACCAGATGGTCTGCCGGGACCGCAACCGCATTGCCATCCAGAGCGATATTCTCGGCGCTTATGCCCACGGGATCCGGAACATGCTCTGTCTCTCGGGCGACCACCAGCAGTTCGGAAACCATCCCTTAACCAAGGGCGTTTTTGATATTGACTCGATCCAGCTCATCGGTCTCGTTAAAAGGATGCGGGATGAAAAAAAATTTCTCAGCGGCGATGAGATCGATGGAGCTCCTCAGATGCTCATCGGTGCGGCTGAAAATCCGTTTGCCGAACCTTTTGAGTGGCGGGTCTATCGCCTGGCCAAAAAGGTCGAGGCCGGAGCGGATTTTATTCAGACCCAGTGCATCTATGATATGAAGATGTTCCGCGAGTGGGTGAAACAGGCCAACGACATGGGCTTAACGGAAAAGGTTCATATCTTAGCCGGGATTACCCCTCTCAAATCAGGAGGTATGGCCCGGTATATGGCGAAGAACGTCTCCGGGATCATCATCCCGGATGAGGTCATCGACCGGATTGTGCAGGCGAAAAAACCTGCTGAAGAAGGGATCCAATTCTGCGTGGAACAGATCGAGGAGCTGAAGGAGATGAAAGGGGTTCACGGGGTTCATCTCATGGCCATCGAATGGGAACACAAGGTGCCGGAGATTGCAGAACGCGCAAAACTGTTGCCCAGGCCCCAGGTTTAAAAGGCATCGTCTAACTTCAATCGGCAAGCGGTGACGATGCTGGTATCGTAACAAGTCGAAAAGAGTCGGTACGAATCGGAACGATTGTCGTACCGACACTGTCGTACCGACTCCCGACCACGGGAAGATCGAAATTGGAAGCTCGAATATCCAGTATTTATATACGAGCCTCGATACGAGCTTCGCCAACGTTAAACGAAGGAACTTATTTTGAATAATACAAGGAGAAGGTCATGGTTGATTTTGTTCAAGGGCCGCTGATATCGATTGCCTTCATCGTCTTTATCCTGGGGCTCCTCTTCCAGTGGATTCAGTTTTTCAGGCTGACCAGGAAGAAGGAATGGGGTCACCCCCCCCTTCCCCGGGAGATCAAACCCGAAAAGAAAACGGCAGGGAAAATCGTTGCTTCCTGCCTAACCTCGTTGAAAGGAACCCTCTGGAAAACCGATCCTGTCCTGACCGTCGTCACCACGGTCTTCCATGTCCTTCTGATCGGCGCCCCTCTTTTTCTCCTCGGACACAACATCCTTCTTTACCAATCCTGGGGATGGAGTCTGTTTAGCCTTCCGGAAGCTCTGTCCGATGGGTTGACCTTGATCGTTCTGGTTTGCGGAGCCTATTTTCTCGGACGGCGGCTCTTGGTTGCGCGGGTCAGGGCGATCACAACGCTTTACGACTACGTGGTTTTGCTCATCGCCGTTGCTCCCTTTTTGACGGGTTTTTTCGCTTACCGTCAGTGGTTCCATTATGAGACGGTCATGATGCTTCACATTCTCTCGGGGAACATCATGCTCATCACGATTCCCTTCACCAAGCTGGGACACATGCTTTTTTTCTTTCTTTATCGATTCTTCCTCGGAGGGGAGTATGGTTTCCTCCGGGGGGCGAGGACCTGGTAAGCCCCGTTGGAAATTTGATTCGATTCGTTGCGACGAGAAACCGGGCGGGGCATGATAGGTAACGGAGTAGACAAGGAGACGCCCTATGGATCAAGCCATCTCGAATCAGGACATGAAAGAGGTCGATGCGAAAAAGATCAAGGAGTTGCTCAACCGCAGAAAGGGAAAAATGAAACGGTTCCTTTCCTATTGCGCCCACTGCAGTCTTTGTGCGGAGAGCTGCTTTCTCTATATGAAATACAAGAAAGATCCCCGGTACATGCCCTCTTACAAGGTCATCCATTCCCTGGGAACACTCTATCGAAAGAGGGGGAAGGTGGACCGGAAATGTTTGAATGAAATCAAGGGAATCGTATGGAGAAACTGTGTTCTCTGCGGCCGCTGTTACTGTCCGATCGGCATTCATGTCCCGAGCATGATCGCATTTGCCCGGGCCGTCTTGAGATCTCAGGACATCCATCCCCAACACAACGAAGCCTCTTCGGAGAGCTGGCTATAATGCTATAATAAAGACGAATCGGGTATTCCGGAGGTGAGCAGGACATGAAAAGGTTAGGGTTCTCGGTGTTCTTCATTGCATTGACTTTTATCCTGATGGCAGGGTCGCCCCTCATGGCCCAATCGGACATGATGCTTCTCGATTCATCGAAGGGCCGGGCCGGGAAAAAGCGGCCTCCCGTACCCTTTCCCCATAACCTTCATGTCGAAAAGGGATGGTCCTGCAAGGATTGCCACCATCTCTACGAGAAGGGTGAAAATATCCTGGACGAAAGCACACTGGAGGAGGGAAACAAGGAGATTCAGTGTTCCGCCTGCCACGGGCCGAAATCCCGGCTTCATCTTGAACGGGCCTATCATGGGCAATGCCTGGGTTGCCATAAAAAACCTCTGAAAGACCGGGAGAAAGCTCCGCCCCGTTATTGCGGAGGTTGCCATGTGCGAAAGTGAGCGAAGACACCCCGTTAGAAATTCCAGTTGTTGCAACTCGAAACCGAGTAAGGCATGACTTCTAACGGGGAAACGTTCCACTTACTGGAGGAGAAAAATGATCGTTGCTGAAAGAAAACCTTTGGATGAAATCAAAGAGATGATCAAGACCTTCAAAAAAGTCCTGAATGTAGGCTGTGGCGGTTGCACCTCCATCTGTTTTACGGGAGGGCAAAGGGAGGTCGGCCAATTGAATGAAGACCTGGAAAATGCCCTGAAACAGGAGGGCAAAATGCTCCGGCCGGACGGCTTCACGATCGAACGTCAATGCAATGGAGATTTTTATCCTGAGCTCGATGAGATCGCAAACGATTATGATGCTATCCTTTCCATGGCCTGCGGCGCCGGCGTCCAGTTCCTGGCCGACCGGTACCCATCAAAGCCCGTTTTCCCAGCCTTAAACACCACGTTTGTCGGAATCGATCGGGATATCGGTTGGTTCGAGGAAAATTGCCGTACCTGCAGGGAATGCGTTCTCGGTGAAACAGCGGGGATCTGCCCCATCACACGATGTGCCAAAAGCCTGTTCAATGGGCCCTGCGGAGGAACCTCCCGGGATGGAAAGTGCGAGGTGAGCAAAGACACCCCTTGCGCCTGGTTTGAAATTTTTAAACGGTTGAAGGAACAGAACCGCCTGGAGAACATCCTGAAGATCAAACCCGCAAGGGAGTGGCGAAACCAGACCCGCGGAACAATGGTCCACGAAGACTATCAAGAAAGATATGCCAAATGAGATTGAACAGGCCAACCTTCGCCTGATGGACAAGAACGGGGACAAAGGATTGACTTTTTTTCTCCAAATTATATAATGGGGCGACTTTCCCCTTGGCGTAAAATGGACCTCCATCGGACAGAATCGTTCTGTCGGGATCGATCATCCATCCGGAACGCAGGACGTTTACAGCTTAAGATGATGCGAGAGGAGAAAACCCATGTCATTTAAGGATCAACTCCATTCAGGGAAATTTGCCCTAACGGCTGAACTTCAACCCCCAAAGGGGACCGATCCCTCCGAGGTCTATGGATATGCGGAACGCTGGGGGGGCCGGGTAGATGCGATCTTGATTCCGGACCTCCAGAATGGGATCATGAGGCTGGGCTCACTCTCGACATGCGCCCTCCTGAAGCAAAAAGGAATTGAAGTGATCTGCAATCTCTCCTGTGCCAATCGAAACCGCTTGGCCCTTCAATCGGAGCTTCTCAATGCGGCTGCCCTTGGTCTGAAGAATCTTCTCCTTTTCCAGGGCGACCCTCCCTCCATGGGGGATCATTTTGACGCTCATCCTGTCTTTGATCTCGATGTGATGGGCTTGCTTGGCGCCGCCAAATGTCTCCGGGAAGGCTATGATCTCGCCGGAAATGACCTCAAGGGAAAACCCGTGTTCTTTGTCGGAACCCAGGTCAATGGGGCCGCCCAGGGCCCTCAACTCGACCTCGAGCTCACGAATATGGAGAAGAAGATTCATGAGGGGGCTGATTTCTTCCTCGCCGGCTCCATCTATGATCCAGGCCTGTTTGAAAACTTCATGAAGAAAGCAGCCCATTTCAAAGTCCCTGTCATTGTGGGCATCACCCTGCTCAAATCGGTCGGAATGGCCCGTTATATCAATAAACATGTGGAAGGGGCATCCATCCCGGATGCCATCATCGATCGCTTGCTCAGGGCCCCGGATAAACAGAACGTGAGTATTGAAATCGCCCGAGATCTCATCGCAGACGTAAAACCGCTCTGCCAGGGCATTCAGATCATCCCCCTTGGATGGGAGAACCTGGTCATTCCCCTTCTCGACCGGATCGGGCGATAAAAATGGGAAAGGGTTATGGCGAGGATGTCAGTTTCGTTTAAGGTCGAAGGGTTAAGTCCCAAAGCAAAAAACCGATTGACGTAACCCTATGACGAAACGGGCTTCTTCACCTTAACCTTCCCCCCCTTACATAACTTTTTAAAAAGAGATGATGGCGAAGAAATTATCATCACCGACAAAGAAAAAAAAGATGAACCATGGACTCACCCTCGTCGACCGGAACGGAGAGGCCGGGATGTTTCAGGCCATTGCCGAGCTTGGAAACGACGGGATCCTTGTCTTCGATAAAAATCACCGGATAGAATTCGCCAACCGGATGGCCTCCGAGATCACCGGTTTTCCCAATGCGGCGTTGCTCAAGATGAGTATGCTCTCGCTCCTGGACAACCCCCATCAATCCTTTGTCGAGGATATTTTCATCCATCCGGAGCAATACGGAGAGAAAACCTGTGCGGAAGTCCATCTGATTACCTCCGCCGGTGAGATCAAGGAAGCCGAAATCTGCATTGCCCTGGCCAAGACATCTCATGGAATCCATAAAGGCTATGCCTATCTCAAGGATATCACGGACCGGAAAAAATTTGAAAGCGATTTAAAGAAATCCGAAGAAAAGCTCCGGAGGCTTTTCGATAGGGTAAGACACGGCCTTTTCATCAGCTCGAAGGAGGGTAAGTTCCTGGAATGCAACCAGGCCCTTCTCGATATGCTGGGTTATGCCGACAAAGAGGAATTTCTCAAAATCGATATCATCCGGGATCTCTACGTCAATCCGAAAGATCGTGAAATTTTCATGGAGAGGACCGAGAGAGACGGTTTTGTCAAGGACTTGGAAGTGGAATTCCATAAGAAGAATGGGGAAAAAATCACGATCCTGCTAACCGGCCATCCCATCAAAAACGAAAAAGATGAGATCATCGGTTATGAAGGCATTAACCTGGACATCACGGAGAGGAAACGGATTGAGGACGAACTCCGTGAGGCCAATGAATTCTTCACAAACCTGATTGAGAGTTCCGTCGATGGTATCATCGCCGCCGACATGAAGGGAAACATCTTCATCTTTAATAAAGGAGCCGAGACCCTGAACGGATATAAGGCCGAAGAGGTCATCGGAAAGATGCACATTACCCAGATCTATCCTCCGGGGATTGCCAAGGAGATCATGCATAGGCTTCGAAGTCCGGACTACGGAGGCATTGGAAAACTCCTCCCCTGTCAATTCAACGTTGTCAGTAAGGAGGGAGAAGTCATCCCCATACAGATCTCCGCATCTCTCATTTACAACAGAGCGGGGCAGGAGGTGGCAAGCGTCGGTATTTTTACGGATTTGAGGCCCCGGCTGTTGATGGAGAAGAAACTCCAGGAAACCTACATCCAACTGGTCAGCTGCGAAAAGATGGCCTCCCTTGGAAAACTGGCCGCCGGCATTGCTCACGAGATCAACAATCCCCTGGGCGGCATCCTCATTTATTCCAGCCTGATGCTGGAGGACCTGCCGGAGGAAGATCTTAAACGGGGCGACCTCGCCCGTATTGTCCAGGAGGCGGGGCGTTGCAAGGAGATTGTAAAGGGCCTGCTTGAATTTGCCCGCCAGACCGAACCGAAGAGGGAACCCACGGATATCAACCGGGCCATCAATGACGGCCTTTTTTTCCTGGTCAATCAGGCCCTTTTCCATAATATCCGGATCGTTAAGGAGTTTGACTCCTTCCTCCCCTTTGCCCGGGGAAATGCCGGCCAGTTGAAACAGGTCTTTATGAACATCATCGTCAATGCGGCAGAGGCCATGCATGGAAATGGGACCTTAACCATCCGGACCTCGGTCTCTACGGACAGGAAGACCGTGTGGATTGAATTTAAGGATACCGGCGAAGGCATCCCCGAAGAAAATCTCTCTCGTATCTTTGACCCCTTTTTCACGACAAAGGACGTAGGAAAAGGGACCGGATTGGGCCTTGCCACCTCTTTTGGAATCATTGAAGAACATGGAGGGAAAATCAGTGTCAGGAGCAAAATCGGCGAGGGCGCGACGTTTGTGATCGAGCTCCCCGTTCACCTCGAAAAAAGTTAGGGATAAGAGATAGACGAGCGACCAAGTCAAACATCACAGAAGGAGGGGAAGATGTCGAAGAAGATATTGATTGTGGATGACGATCCGGATTTGGTGGAGGCGGTCACCATGATTCTGGAGTCGAAGAATTACGATGTTGCGGCTGCTTACGGCGGTTTGGAGGGGTTGCAGAAGGCAAAAACCGAGAACCCCGATCTCATCGTCCTCGATGTGATGATGCCGGACAAGGACGGGTATGCGGTTTGCAAGGAATTGAAAGCCGATCCTCAGTTAAGCAAGATCCCCGTCCTTCTTCTGACGGCGGTGATCTCCAAGATCGCCACAACCCGTTATACCCAGCAGATGGGCATGGAGACCGAGGCGGACGATTACATCGACAAACCTGTCGAGCCTGAGGTTCTTGTAAGGCGGATCGAAGCCCTCCTCTCTAAATAAGACAGAGGATCGTCCTGCAAAGCAGGACTTAGGGAGCGGCCCTTCGGGCCTTAAGGATAGAGGATTGAGGGGAAATCAATTGTCTCTTGCCTCAAGCGAGGCGCTCCTCAAACGAACTGCTCCTTGAAGGGGAATTCATGCCGGACCAAGTCAATATTCTTGTCGTCGATGATGAACAGATCATGAGGGATGGCTCTTCCCGCATTCTTTCCAAGAATGGGTGGGAAGTCTTCACGGCCGACAACGGACAACAGGGACTGGAGATTGTCAGGAATCGGCCCGACCAGATCGATGTCATCCTCCTGGACCTGATGATGCCGGGGATGAGTGGGATGGAAGTTCTGGACCACATTCGGTCAATCGATCCAAACCTCCTCGTCATCGTCATTACCGGCTATGCCACGGTCGAATCGGCCGTGGAAGCAATGAAGAAGGGAGCTTACGACTTTATCCCAAAACCGTTCACTCCCGACCAGCTCCGCATTGTCGTCAGAAGGGCCCTGGAGAAAAGGAGTCTTCAAAAAGAGGCGGATTTCCTCCGACGGGAGCGGGAGAGATCGCTCCGGGATATTGCCACGGAAAAGTCGAAGATCAAAACGATCATCAACTGCATGGGGGACGGAGTCCTGGTCTGTGACCGGGACGGTTATATCGTGCTCACCAATCCCGCCGCCAGCCGGATGTTGAAGGTCCCCGAAACCTCCCTGATCGGGAACTTCCTCTCCCAGTGCAACCTCGATCCGGAACTTTCCAGGACCATAGAGGGGAGTTTGAAGTCCGGAGATATGAATTATACCTCCGTGTCCCAGGAATTGGGCATCGGTGAATCCGGAGAAACCTTTTTGCGCGCCCACACCGCACCGGTTCGGAGTGACCTTGGCGAAACCATGGGTTCCGTCACCGTTCTTCAGGATATCAGCCATCTGAAAGAACTCGACAAAATGAAATCGGAGTTTATCGCCATGGTCGCTCATGAACTTCGAGCGCCGATCGCCGCCGTCGAACAGCAACTGAATGTCATCCTCAATCGCGTGGCCGGAGACGTCTCGGAAAAACAGGAAAAACTGCTTCTCCGCGCCAAGGAAAGAACAAAAGGACTGCTCAACCTGATTCGAGATCTGCTCGACCTTTCCAAAATTGAGGCAGGAAGAATGGTCCAGTACAAGGAACCCCTGACGCTCCGGGAGATCATCCAGAAAGTGGTGGACTTGATGAAAGCGGAGGCTGAAAACAAGAAGATCGATCTCCAGTTCCCTCCGGCTGCTGAAAATCCGCTCATCCTCGCCGATCGAAACAGCATGGAGGGAATCTTTACCAACCTCATCTCCAATGCGATCAAATATACCCCGGAGGAAGGCATCGTCCGGGTGAGCCTGAGCGAGGAGGGGGGATTTGCCAAAGCCTCGGTTTCGGACACGGGCATTGGCATCAAGAAGGATGATCTTCCGAGGATCTTCGATAAATTTTACCGGGTAAAGACCATTGAGACCCGTCAGATTGTCGGAACAGGCCTCGGCCTTTCCATTGTGAAGAGCATCGTGGATGCTCATCTCGGCTCCATCTCCGTCGAGAGTGAGGAAGGGGGAGGCACAATCTTCACCGTTCTGCTCCCAAAAGAATCGAGTCAAACCTCTTGAGGAAAACATCAAGGCAATCCTCGAACTGCATATTGCTCATCGATGGATCCTCCTCATTTCATTCACATCGCTATGGTGTTTATCAGGAGGGAGGCTTGATGCCAAGTCTTTTTGCCGTATGATCCCTGCCCATATAGAAATTGAGCCAGGAAGAGGTCTGCCACAACTCCCAGTTGCACGGGGGAACGATATATTCTTCTAAACTGTTTTCCTCCTGGTAGGCTTTGAGCCGATCGTAGGCCTGAACCCAGACACATTTCTGCTTGTCCGGATAGACCTCGCACCAGCCTTGATAGCTTCCCCCGCAGGCGCCGTTTCTCTGGCTCTTCGGGCATTGAGACATGGGGCAAACAAAAGCGACATCAAAGAGGGCGCAATCGCCACAATTGAGGCAATGGAAGAGAACCGTCTTTGCCATGTGCTCAAAGAATTCCAGAACCGCTTTGGCTCTGGGCGAAACATCAGCCCACCTGGCAATGGGCCGAAGCATTTTGAAAACCCGGCTCTTCTCTTCAAAAAGCGTCACATGAGCGATCCTTGAAAGTTTATAAATCAAAGGGACCGAGGATTTTGAAGGCCTCTTGGCCAATACGTCCGTGTTCAAGCCGATCTTCGGATCTTTCTCGAAGAGATAGAACCCGTCCGGTTGGGGATAATCGAACTCGGAAACCAGTTCCTCCCAGTCCTTGGAGAGTTCCTCGCCCTTGGTGATGATGTATTCCACCATATCGGGTGAAATGCCGTGCCCCCCGATATGAGCGCCGGCATATCCCATCCCTTTGGCAATGGCATAAAGCTTTGCCGACCGCAAGAGCCGCCCGGCTTTTCCCTTATCAGGGGCCTTTGCCTCCTCCGCTAATTCCGATACCAACTTATCGGTGACGACACAGCCCGGGATCTTATTGCTATTCATCATCTTGGCAGTGGGATAAGGCAGGATATAAACGTTCACCAGAACCGGAATATCAAAATGATTGAGCCGCAACCATTGCATAAGCTCATGATACTTTCTGGCATCATAGCCGATCTGGGTGATGATAAATTTTGCCCCTGCCTCAATCTTCTTCTTTAGCTTGTAGTATTGGGCCATCAGCTCCGATTCCAATTGCTTGAACGGGGAGACACAAACCCCGACAAACAAATCCGTGGGAGCAAGGGCCACCTTCTTGCCCATCGCGTGGTGTTCCAATCCCCTGTTCATGGCTTCGACCAACCGGACCACATTGACCGGGTCCATATCGAAAACAGGCTTGGGCTTCCCCTCAAACCCCTCCGCAGAGGGATAGTCCCCCGTAAGGGCAAGGATGTTCCTCACGCCACTGGCCGCCAGCCCATAGAGCATACTTTCAATCTGGCTCCTGTTCTTATCCCGGCAGGCCAGATGAACCAGAGGTTCCGTGCCTACCCTTTTAACCTCCGCACATAACATCTCCGTCGAGATGGCGGGGTTTCCTCCCGGGTTATCGGTGACGCTGATCGCATGGATCTTTCCCAGGTTGGCCGCTTTCCGGATATTGTCGAAAACATGCTCCTGCTGTATTTCGAAGGCTCCCCTTCCGGGGATCTGCTCCCATGTCACACAAAAAATGTTGGGGTTTAGAATGGCTTCTTTAAGCGGGTTGGCTTTTTCCCCGAGCCGGGTGTCAATTCTTTCAAGCAACTTCAAGGCCTTGACCGATTCGGCCACCGACCCGGCATCGTCAGGAGAAATCATCAGATACTCTTCCGCATCCATCTGCATGGCTTCCTGACTGGTCCAAGCCCTCTGGGGCTGCCCCGGGAAATGCGCATCCACGATCAGTTGGGGGATATGTTTGGTGATCCACCCCTCCCTCAATTTTTTATGAAGTCTGAATGAACTTCCCCGGGGGTCAACATACCCTAAGAGGATGATGTCGGGCCGTTCCCCCCTCGCTTTGGCAAGTCCTTCGCTTTCGCTTGAAGCATCCATCACTTCAAATTGGCCCTGAAGTGACCCTCCGATGAGTTCATGAAACTCTGGGATACTGCCGATGACGAGTACTTTGCGGTTTTTCGAATTCTCCATTGAGGTCCCCCAGCCGCCTATCTTGATGGATTCGTCTTGCTCAAGAATGCAGTCATTCCCCCCTCCGCCTTTCATCCCGGGTTAAAAACCTCCAGGACCGCTATGGTTCGGGCCGAAATGGTGTTTGAAGGCCTGAAATAATTAACGTTCTTTATAAAACATTTATTCAAAACTTTCCATCCAATCGAAGGCTTATCTAAATGGGAAGATCGGAGGCAGGAGGCTCAGAAGGAAGAACCGCAAAATGGCTAATGGCTAAAGGATACAACGGATGGAATGGGAAAAAAACAAACCCCTCTTTCCAGAGTTTTCAGATGGACTCGGCAGCCGCTTCAAGATACGGGTGAAGCCTCTCCACTGACCCGACAGGGATAAAATGGACCCCTTGGCAGACCTCTTTCAGCCCCTTCACAAGATCCCGAACGATTTCAATACTGGTGGCCTCTTTATCAGAGGTTTTCGCTAATTTTTCAATGATATGATTTGGCACCAAGCCGGGTCTCACATACTTATTCAAAAACAGACCCATGCTTGCCGATCTCACCAAAATAATCTCTGCGATGACAGGAACCTGAATGGGGCCCACCCGGTTCATAAATTGATGGAAAGAATCGAGGTCAAAGACCGGGGTTGTCAGAAAATAGTGAGTTCCCAGGTCGGCCAGCATTTCCATCTCCCTTATTTCCATATCCGGGACCTTCTTGCCCCAACTGGAATCCACCCCGGAGCCGATACAAAACTTGGGCTTGAAACCGATTTCGTTTCCAGAGATGTCACATCCTTGCTGGAGGCTGTTGATCACCGAATAGAGTTTTCCCGTATCAACATGGAAGTACATGATCTCCTGAAGGCTGTCCCCTGTAATCCGGTAATCTTGAGTGAAAGTGAGGATATTGTCGATTCCCGATTCTGCGGCTTTCAAGAGTTGCCTCTGGATGTCCACCCGATTTTTTTCCCGGCAAGCGGTCTGGAAAATGGGCTCAAATGCTTGATCCTTCAGAACACGACAGGTCCCCATGGTATCGGTCACTAACCCTTCAATATTCAAATCAGGCACGGTAAGGGCATCGATCTTTCCGCGAATACGATTGACATTTCGAATGAGTTCATTGACATCCGTTTCGATCGCCGGTTGAATCTCAGAGGTGACCACAAATTTCTTCTTAAGACATTCCTCCAATTTCATGGCTTCCTCCTTCTCTCCATTCAGGCCTGGGAACCGGAACACCTAAAATTTGAACGGCCCCAAGAAAGAAATTTTCAACAACTAAACCGCAGCAAATAAAGTTTAGAAATTACTGTTATTTCAGGATTTACTAATATTATAAAAATTTCCGTTTGTCAAGAAAATTATTCTTGGTTGGCATTTTTTTATCAACTTATTGAAATTAAAGGCTTTTATATTCTTTAAGAGCCAGACAATCGGATAACAGGTATTTAAGCCAGTTATTCTCCCGGATATTTTTTGGGTATCATTTGAATTTTTCAGGCCGCCTCTTCCAGCTTTACAAGTTACACAAAATGCATTATAGAAAAACCATCTTTGCCAAAACAGGATGATTCCCCAAAAAGTTCAACCACATGCCATTTTTTCCGATGATTCCGTTATTTCAATTAAATTTTAAAGGAGGGGAAGAAGATGTCGAAGAAGATATTGATTGTGGATGACGATCCGGATTTGGTGGAGGCGGTCACCATGATGAGGATCGTCCTGCAAAGCAGGACTTAGGGAGCGGCCCTTCGGGCCTTGAGGATAGAGGATTGAGGGGAAACAATTGATTTAAGTCAAGGATCCGCCGAAGGAATATGATACGCTAAGTCATAACGCTAACTCATGGACAACTTGAGAATCGAGTGTTACGATAAAATTTAGGAGATTTTAAAAAGGAGGCATCTTGTGGCTGAATATTGCACGGAAGAAAAGGTGGCTTTCAACGGGAAAAGGGTGGAGATATTGGGTCCCACATTTGAGGAAGGGAAACCCGGAACCCCGATGAACTGGAGAAATAAATTAAGAAACCGGGAAGAGATGCTTGCCTACCTCAAGACGGGGGAACGTTACTGGTTCAACGACGAATGGTTTGGAAGTGAGAAACGGAAGACGAAGGCTTAATCCATTTGCCCGTGGGAGGAAAAAATCATGCCATTCGAGATACCCAGAATTACTTATACGGGAACGATAAAAAAGGTGACCCTCGGAAAAGGGCCAAAAGCGGTGACCATCGGAGGAGAAACTTCCTATCCCTTGTATCTCTTTGAGGGAGAGATGCCTCATCCTCCCCGGATTGCCATGGAGGTCTATGACGCCCCTCCCGAGGATTGGCCCGAGACCGTCCTTGAACCGTTCAGGGATGTGGTTCATGATCCGGTTGCTTGGGCAAAAAAATGTATCGAACCATTCGGAGCTGAACTGATTGCATTACAGCTGGTCAGCACGGATCCAAATGGTTTAAATCGAACCGCTGAGGAGGCGGCGGAGACGGCTAAAAAGGTCGCCGCCTCTATCGATGTCCCCTTGATCATATGGGGGAGTGGCAATGCGGACAAAGATGGAGATGTCCTTCGAAAGGTGGCTGAGGTCTGCGACGGGATGAACCTGATCATCGGGCCCATTGTGGAAGGGAACTACAAGCAGGTCGGAGCAGGAGCCATCGGATACGGTCATACGGTCATCGCTTCTTCTCCCATCGACATCAACCTCGCCAAACAACTCAACATCCTGTTGGGAAACCTGGGAATTCCCGACAGCCGGATCATTGTCGATCCGACCACGGGCGGACTGGGATACGGGATCGAATACACTTATTCCGTCATGGAAAGGGATCGAATGGCCGCCCTCACCCAGCAGGATGAAAGGCTTCAGTTTCCCATCATCTGTAATATGGCCAAAGAGGTCTGGAAGACAAAGGAGGCCAAGGCATCGGATGAAGAGGCGCCTGATTTAGGCAATCCCCAAAAGAGAGGGGTCCTCATGGAAGCCGTAACGGCAGTGATCCTCCTTCTTGCAGGGGCGGATATTCTCGTTATGAGACATCCGGAAGCAATCCAACTGGTTCGGGAAATGATCTCCGATTTCATGGCGAAATAATCAAACTTAATCCCCCCTTTCATCATGAGGGGGGACAGGGGGCATATAAAGGAGCATCCCATGTCTGATATAGAAAAAAAGAGTATCGATCCCGCAACGGTCAAAATGTTGAAGAAAGCGCAGGCCGATGGGTGTGAAACCATCTTTGACCGTGCCGACGCGATGAAGCCCTGTCCCATCGGGGCAGAGGGAAGTTGTTGTAAAACCTGTGTCATGGGCCCCTGCCGTGTTCCTGCCCCTAAAAAGAAGGGAGAGGAGAAGTCGCGAAGGGTGGGCCTTTGTGGCGCAACGGCAGAGACGATCTCTGCCCGCAATTTTGCACGGATGGTAGCTGCAGGCACAGCCGCCCACTCCGACCATGCACGGGGAGTGACCGAAGTCTTTCTGGCCACCGCCAAAGGCAAAATCCCCGGCTTTCAAATCAAGGACGAACAGAAACTCCTTCAACTGGCAATGGACCTCGGGGTTGAGATTGGAAACCGATCCGTCCAGGAGATTGCCATCGATGTGGGCCAGAAGGCTCTATCTGAATTCGGACGCCAGGAAGGGGAAATCCTCCTTGCCAAAAGGGCTCCCCTCAAAAGGCAGGAGATCTGGAGAAATCTGGGGATCATGCCACGGGGGATCGATCGGGAGGTGGTGGAGCTGTTGCATCGAACCTGCATGGGGGTGGACCAGGAATACAAGAGCCTCCTCCATTCGGCTGCCCGGTGCGCTTTAGCCGATGGATGGGGAGGTTCGATGATCTCCACCGAACTCCAGGATGTCCTTTTCGGAACACCCGTCCCTGTCTACGGAAAGATGAACCTCGGCGTCCTTAAAAAGGATGAGGTCAATCTGGTCATCCACGGACACGAACCCCTTCTTCCCGAGATCATCGTCGGAGTGTTACAGGATCCCGAAATACAGAAGGCCGCCCGATCGGTGGGCGCAAAAGGAATCAATCTCACAGGGATGTGCTGTTCCGCCAATGAGGTCTTGATGCGCCATGGCATTCCAGTGGGAGGAAATTTTTTGCAGCAGGAATTGGCCATTGTCACCGGTGTCGTCGACGCCATGGTGGTCGATGTTCAATGCGAAATGCAGTCCCTCGCCCAGGTCGCCAAATGCTACCACACCAAGCTCATCACCACCTCTCCCAGGGCCAAGATCGAAGGGGCCATGCATATCGAATTTGATGAGCATCGCGCTCCCGATGTGGCAAAGAAAATTTTAATGGAGGCCATTGAAAACTTTAAGAACCGCAAACCCAATGCGGATATCCCCTCCGAGACGACCGATACGGTTGTCGGGTTCAGCCATGAGACGATCAATTACCTCCTGGGCGGTATGTTCCGGGCCTCTTACCGGCCCCTCAATGACAATATCATCAACGGCCGCATTCGAGGGATTGCGGGTGTCGTCGGCTGTAACAATGCCCGCGTCACTCATGATGATCCCAACTTTACTCTCATCAAGGAGTTGATCAAGAACGATGTCATTGTCCTGGTCACCGGTTGCAGTGCAATGGCTGCAGGCAAAGGCGGCCTCCTCACCCCGGAAGCTGCAAGACAATATGCCGGAGAAGGTCTGGCTTCGGTTTGTGAGGCTGTAGGCATCCCGCCCGTTCTCCACATGGGGGCCTGTGTGGACAACAGCCGGATCTTGATGGCGGCCACGGCCGTCGTTAAGGACGGAGGTCTGGGCGATGATATCAGTGATCTTCCTGCGGCCGGTGCGGCGCTGGAGTGGATGAGCGAAAAGGCACTCGCCATCGGCCACTATTTCGTCGCTTCAGGGATCTTCACGGTATTCGGCGTGACTTGGCCGACCACCGGAAGCGAGGAGGTGACGAAATTTCTCTTCGAGGAATTTGAAAATAGTTTAAAAGGGAAATGGGGGTTCGAGCCCGATCCGATGAAAGCGGCGAAATTGATGATCGAGCATATCGATAAGAAGAGGAAAGCCCTCGGCATCGATAAGGCCAGGGAGCGCGTCCTCTTTGATATGGCCAAACGAAGAGAACTGGATGCTGCCTAATGGATAATAACCAATTTCCAAGCACCTGCCTTCGCCGAAGCGGCTTCGCGCAGGCAGGCCAATAATCAAACTATTAAGAGCATCGAAATTGAAGTGACATTGTTTATAAAATCTCCCCTTCCCCCTCTTTGCCTGTCTTGGACAGGGAAAGGATTACCAAAGAGGGGAATTCCTCCCTTTGGCAAAGGGAGGTTAGGAGGGATTTTATAATGGTGATTGGAATTTGGTCATTGGTTATTATTTGGATATTGAGATTTGGTTATTGGAATTTGATTTAATTAATAGGAGGTTCACCCGTGTCCAAGATCATTGCTTCTGCCGCTATCAGAGGAGCCCATAAGATTGTTGAAAGGGCTGAGAAGAAGTATGAAGAGGCTTTGAAGAAATGGGGGCCTGATCAGGAGATCGGCTTTCCCAATACGGCGTATTATTTGCCGATCATCTATGCCATTCTCGGAGTCCCGATCCGGAAATTGGGCGATGTCAAGCCTGTTCTCGAGAGAATGCGGTCTCTTCTGCCGCCGCTGGTCAAGGAAAAAGTCCACCTTCCCTACCTGGGGCCGGCTCTCGACGCGGGGATGGCCGCCTTCTTCGCCGAGGAAGTTATCGAAGCGATCCGCTATCTCGAAAACCCGAATTTTTATTCGAAGCAGGAAGATCCCCTGCCTGATAATATCTGGCTGGGGGCGGCGGATGACGTTATCTTTCGGAAACGGGGGGTCGAATTTGTGGATGGAACCGCGCCCGGATTTGCCGCCATCGTGGGCGCCGCTCCCAATCCGGAAATTGCAAAGAGGATCGCCATCGAGCTCCAGGAGAAGAATCTTTATGTCTTTATGTGCGCAGAAAACGAAGGAAAACGGTTTTCCGAACAGCTGGTCGAAGCAGGCGTCCAGATCGGATGGCCCACGAGACTCGTCTCTTTCGGCCCCGATATCTCTGCGGCTGTTTTTGCCATCGGCTTTGCCTGCAGGGTCGCCATGGCGTTCGGAGGAGTCAAACCCGGGGACTTCCGGAATAACTTGATCTACAACAAGGACCGTACCTTTGCCTTCGTCATGCCCCTCGGTTTTGTCACGGACGAATGGTATGCCAATGCGGCTGGCGCCATCAACTGGGGCTTCCCGACAATCGCCGACACTCCCATCCCCGAAATCCTGCCCACGGGTGTCTGCACTTATGAACATGTTGTTTCAAACATCCCCCATGACCAGATTGTCCAGAGGGCCGTGGAAGTGAGGGGACTGAAGGTAACCGTCGCAGAAGTCCCGATCCCCGTCTCTTATGGCCCCGCCTTCGAAGGGGAGAGGGTCAGGGGTGAGGATATCTCCGTGGAATGCGGAGGAGGAAGAACCCATGCGGTCGAATGGGTCACTTCCAGGGCCATGGATGAAGTAGAGGACGGCAAGGTGATCCTCGTTGGACCCGATCTTGACCAGGTGGAATCTCCTGGGCGGCTTCCCATTGCGATTGTCGCCGAGGTGGCGGGCCGGCAGATGCAGGAGGATTTTGAACCGATTCTCGAAAGGCAGATCCACCATCTCATCAACTACGCCCAGGGGGTTATGCATATCGGCCAGAGGGATATTGCGTGGATAAGGATCAGTAAAGGAGCTGTGGAGAAGGGATTTCGCTTCTCCCATCTCGGTAAAATCCTTCACGCAAAATTTCACCAGGACTTCGGAGCCATCTTCGATAAAGTCCAGGTGACGATTTACACGGACCGTGAGAAAGTCGATCACGTCCTCGCGCAGGCGAGGGAAGTTTACCAGAAGAGGGATGCCCGCATCGAAGGAATGACCGATGAGACCATCGATACCTTCTATTCCTGCACCCTCTGCCAGTCCTTTGCGCCCAGCCATGTATGCGTCATCAGCCCGGAAAGAACAGGACTCTGCGGCGCTTACAACTGGATGGATTGCAAAGCGTCCTTCGAGATTAATCCCACAGGGCCAAACCAGCCCGTTCCAAAGGGGGAAGTCATCGATGATAAACTGGGCCAATGGAAGGGCGTAAACGAATTCGTTTTTAAGGCTTCCCGTCAAAAAATCGACCACTACAACTTTTACAGTTTGATGTACGATCCGATGACCACCTGCGGCTGCTGCGAATGCATTGCAGCAGTGCTTCCGATGTGCAACGGTGTGATGACCGTCAACCGCGACTTTCCGGGGATGACTCCTTGCGGGATGAAGTTCACCACCCTGGCGGGTTCAGTGGGAGGGGGGCAGGTCACGCCGGGCTTCGTCGGTCATAGCAAGTATAATATCACGCAAAGAAAGTGGCTGGTCGGGGATGGGGGGCTTAAACGGCTCGTCTGGATGCCTAAAATGCTCAAGGATGAGATCAGGGATCGTTTGATCAAACGATCACAGGAGGTTGGCATTCCTGATTTCATCGATAGGATTGCGGATGAGTCCATCGGCACCACCGAAGAGGAGATTCTCCCTTTCCTCACGGAAAAGAATCACCCTGCCCTTTCGATGGATCCGATTCTTGAGTAGAAGTGACTAAAGTGAGCTAAAGTTACAAGTGAACTAAAGTTTGTTTAAAATATTTTAGGCACTTTAGGCACTCATAACTTTAGGCACTTTAAAGGGCTATCCGGCATGTGAAAGGAAAGGAGTCATCCATGGGTTTAACCGGGATTCAAATCTTTAAACTCTTGCCTAAAACGAATTGTAAGGAGTGCGGCGTCCCGACCTGCCTTGCTTTTGCCATGAATCTGGCCGCCGGAAAGGCGGAACTGGCTTCCTGCCCCTATGTGTCCGAAGAGACAAAGGCCCAGCTCTCCGAAGCTTCGGCCCCGCCCATACGCCCTCTCGCTATCGGCTCGGGTGAAAATGTGCTGAAAATCGGGGGGGAGACCGTTCAATTCCGCCACGAAAAAACGTTCGTGAACAAACCCGGTTTTGCCATCCTGGTGAGCGATGCCATGCCCGAAGCTGAAATTGAAAACCGCCTGAAGCGGTTCAACGGGCTGAGGTATGACCGGGTAGGGCTCACCCTTCGACCGGAACTGATCGCCATTAAGAATGAATCCGGAGACCCGGTCAAGTTTGAAGCCCTGGTAAAAAAGGTGAAATCCGAGACAGATGCGGCGATGATCTTGATGAGTGAAAAGATCGAGGCTTTAACGGCAGGCGTCAAAGCCTCCTCCGACCGTGTCCCATTGATCTATTCGGTGAACGAAGGGAACCTTGAAACCCTGGCCGGCCTTGCCTTGGAATACAAATGCCCCCTGACCGTGAAGGCCGACAATCTTGAAGCCCTCTCCGGGTTGGCGGAGAAACTGATGGCCGCTGGCTTAAAAGACCTCGTTCTTGATCCCGGCTATAGAACGCTTCGCAGGGCGTTCGAGGACCAGATTCTTATCCGGCGGGCTGCGCTCCTCCATCAAAACCGGTCCCTCGGGTTTCCGACCATCACCTTTCCCTGTGAAATGACGAATGATCCGATGAAGGAAGCTCTCATCGCCGCAACCTTTGTGGCAAAGTATGCTGGAATTATCGTCCTGTCAGACTTCCGGGGAGAAACCCTTTTCCCCCTTCTTGTTGAACGGCTCAATATCTACACCGATCCTCAACGGCCCATGATGATGCAGGAAGGAATCTATCCCATCGGTAATCCCGGGGAGGATTCGCCTATATTGGTCACGGTCAACTTTTCATTGACTTATTTTATCGTCTCCGGTGAGATCGAAGCCAGCAGGGTCTCCTGCTGGCTTCTGGTGATGGACACCGAAGGGCTCTCCGTTCTCACGGCCTGGGCCGCCGGAAAATTTGTGGGAGATGCCATTGGGACCTTTATTAAAAAGAGCGGCATTGCCGACAAAGTGAAACACCGGCAGGTCGTCATCCCCGGGGCGGTCGCCGTCATCAGCGGAGATCTTGAAGAAGAGCTTGGCCCGGACTGGAAGGTTCAGATCGGACCAAGGGAAGCCGCCCATCTCCCCGCCTTCCTTAAAATGGGGAATTAAATAAAAGGATTCAAGGGGTCCAGGGATCGAGGGGACAAGCGAGAAAACATTTTCAAGACCCTTGAGCCCTTGAATCCTCGAACCCTTGAACCCTTGTCGTGGAGATTCTATGATTCTCATCGGTGAAAACCTCAATGTGATCGTTAAAAAAATCGGGACCGCCATGCGTGAGAAAGATCCCGGTCCCATCCAGGAAATGGCGATCGCCGAAACCCGGGCCGGGATGGATTATCTCGACATCAATCTCGGTCCTGCAAGAAAAGGCGGTGGAGAACTGATGGAGTGGATCGTCAAAACCGTCCAGGAAGTCGTGGACACCCCCCTCTCTCTCGATACCATCAATGCCGAAGCCATTGAGGGTGGGCTTCGGGTCTATAAAAATAAACAAGGGAAGGCAGTCATCAATTCCATCATGGCCCGTTCCGAGAGCATGGAAGCTAAATTCCCTCTTGCCCAGGAGTACGATGCAGGGGTCGTTGCCCTCCTCTGGGGCCCTTCCGGCCTTCCCCGAGACGCCAATGAGAGGGGCGTGCTGGCCGCCGAACTGATGCAGAAGGCCATGGAATTTGGCATTCCGAATGAAGATATCTGGATCGATCCCATCATCACCCCGATCACCAGCCCCCAGAGCCAGGTTCAGGTCCCGGGCTGCATCGAATTTATGAAGATGTTCAAAGACCTCCAGGAGATCGCTCCTGGGATCAGGTCAACCTGCGGACTCTCTAATGTTTCCAATGGTGCTCCGAATCATCTCAGGCCCATCCTCAATCAGACCTATCTCATCATGATCGAACGGTACGGCATGTCCTCAGCCATCATCGATGCCTTCGATGAGGAAATAAAAATCTTTGCAAGAGGAAAACGGGAGAATCTTACAAAATTAATCTATCGCGTGATGGACAAAGATCAAATCGACCTCAAATCCTTAAGCAAAGAAGAAGCTGATTATGTCAAAACCACGAAAATCCTGATGGGCCAGATCCTCTACTCCGACTCCTGGCTGGAGATGTAATCTATTCAGAATTAAATTTCCTAACCAAATCAACATAATTATCAACTACCTCTGCGATATTTCTTCCTCCTACCTTACCAACAATGATGGAATCGTAAAAAGTCGCCATTCCCGTGAAAACGGGAATCCAGAAAACTCTAACTACCTGAAAACACTGGAATCCTGCGTGCGCAGGATTGACAGAAAGTCTCCTTTTCAGACTTTTTACGAGACCATCAACAATTGTGTTATAGAAGAAAGGTGTGCACAGTGGCAAGATATGTTTAGGTTCTAAAGTTTCGAATTTCTCGGCTGGAACTACTAACTACACTTAGAAATTTGGGGGTTCTCATTTCAAACCGGCTTTGCGCAGGGCGTCGATACCTCGATTCCAATCAGCTTCGTTCTTGTATAGGTTATTTTTTGCAAAATCCTCCAACGAGAACTTGGGATCGATCCTCAGGACCTCCGCAAACGCGGCACGGGCCTCTTCCCTGCGACCCATCAAACTATAGGTGGTATAGGTGGCGGTCAGTCCAAGGTGGCCCAATAAATGATCGGGATGGCTTTGGATCAACTTTTTACTAATTACAAGGGCTTCCTCGTATTGACCCATCATACGATAGCAAGAAGCCATGTTCAACAAGGTGATGGACCAAGGGATGGGACCAAACCGCACAGCCTTTTTAAAAAAAGGAATGGCCTCCTCGTGTCTACCCGTATACAAGAGAGCCGTACCCAACGTGTGATGAGCAAGGGCCGAATTGGGTTCGAGAGCCAAAGCTTTTTCCGCCTCAATAATGGCTTTATCATAGTCTCTTTTTAATATGTAGAGAAGACTCAATATTCCATGGGGGCGTTCTAGGGATTCATCCATGGCTATGGCCTTTTGAGCCAGTTCTATGCCTCGCTCTATCGACTCACCTCTATTCTTGCTCGCTCCAAGCAACACATCCATAAAGTGCGTATAAGCCAAGGAGGCATATGCAAAGGCATACCCCGGGTCGAGGGAAATGGCCTGCTCTGTCAACTGTCGTGCTAAGATATTGGTCTCCTTATTATATTGGTTTGCAAACTCGCGTGCCTGCATAATCTTCAAATAGGCATCAAGGTTTTTCGTGCCTTTTGCTATAATGTGGGCTGCCTCTCCCTCTGACAATTTAACGCGCACAGCGGTCAAGATCTTCATGGCGATGTCATCATGTAAGTGAAAGAAATCTCTTGCCTCCCGGTCGTACCTTGCTGAGAACAAATGAAAACCTGTCAGAGCATCGATGAATTGTGCCATGATGCGTACTCGATTCCCTTCGCGGCGGATGCTTCCCTCCATCACATAGCGTACACCCATCTCCTCAGCCACCTGCTGAACTTTTATTGACTTACCTTTGTAGTTGAAAGAAGAGTGACGGGCGATTACAAACATTTGAGGAACCCTTGAAAGGGCATTGATGATCTCTTCGGTGATCCCGTCGCTGAAGAACTCCTGTTTTGGATCGTCGCTCATGTTTACAAATGGAAGCACGACAATGGAAGGTTTGTCGGGAAGGGGAAAGGCCATCTTTTCCACAGAAGCGACCTTAACTGGAGCAATATTCAAATAGGTTTTCCAGATTGCTAATGTGATAGCTCCCAAAACTACTATGACCGCGGCAATCAGGGCCACCCAGCGATACCGGCTTGCCCAGGTTATTTTCCATTTTCTATTTGGGGATACAGGAGCTTCAAGTTCTTTAAGGATTGGTTCGATGTCTTCTGTTTTTGGCCTCTCATCTGTCTTCCCCTTGAGACTCAATACAAACTTTTCCCATGCCTCTTCGTTTAAGGAATCCTCAAAGAGGATAACAACATCATCTAATCCTGCTCCTATCTTATCGATTGCAAACTTCAGCCTGACATTCTCTTCGCTTCCTATGTACTCAAACAGATTTGCCCAACAGTCTTTCTCCTCTTCCGTAAACGGATAGATCTTACCAATCCCTTCGCCATATCCTTTTTGTCTGCCGAGGACCTTAAAAAGTGGAGCCTCTTCCAGGTTTGGAAGGGCAAGATGCCATTTCCTGTAGATCCTTGGCAGCAAGTTCTCCCTTTCCGATGATCCAGCTGAGCCTCCAATTGATTCATTAAGTAGAGCAAGCAGATCGAGGTGTTCTTCCATGGGGATGGGAATGATTTTCCCTCTTTTTTTCATCTCGTAAACAACAAAGGCAATTACGGAGAGGTAAAACTTACGGGAAGGCGAGTTGAAATGAAGGGTCAATGCAATTTTGTTTTTTACATTAACATGGAGCTTGAATTGATTCAGGTCGATTATTATTGGGTGTTTAACATTTTCCGCCATTATTTTATCCTCTCGAATCCCTTTGAAAAGACAAGAGATTTTTAAAAGGATAGGGATAATTGAAAAATGTCTGACGGTCCAGACCGTAAGTTATTTTATCAAATGCGACAATAAATTCAATAAAGAAATTTTTAAATATAAAAAAGGCTCTCAAATAGGTCCCAAAGGGATGCTTATTAGCATAAATGAATCACATTTTAAAGGAGGTAAAACCAATGCACAGCAAAGCGCGAAGATCCTTTTCACTATTTGCATTGATACTGGGAGGTACAATTTTGTTCCTTACAGTCAGCTCGGCCTCAATAGCCCAAGACCGCCTCAATTTTACGATTACTAAGCTTAAAGCCGGCCAGCCTGTATTTGGGGTTTTTTCTTATAACCATGACATGCTGAATGCCCGTATCCTTGGAAGGTCAAATCTCGACTACATCATCTACGATACAGAGCACACGCCATTCAATATGGAGAACTTTCGGGAGTTTTTACAAAACATGAAGACCCCGGATGGCAAGTTCAAAGTGACTCCTTTCATCCGGATTGGGCCTAATCCGAGTGAAATTAAATACAACCAATGGGTAGTTAAGCAAGCCCTCGATATGGGTCCCATGGGTATCATGATCCCTAAAATAAACACGAAGCAGCAGGCCTATGATGCAGTGGTTTCGATGCGCTATCCGCCCTTCAAAGGATCACCCTATCAAGAGCCACGGGGGGAACGGGGTTTTGGTCCAACAATTGCTTCGGGAACTTGGGGAATTAGCCCGGCAGAGTATGCCAAGCGGGCTGACCTTTGGCCTTTGAACCCTGACGGAGAACTTCTATTGATTGTAATGGTCGAATCGAAGATGGGAGTTGAGAATTTAGAAGAGATCTTAAGTGTACCCGGGGTTGGAGCGGTTTACATTGGACCGGCAGATCTCCAATGTGATTTAGGTTACTGTGGGCAGGGCACAACCATGCCAGGCGTAGGGGCACCTCCTGCAGCTACTGTTGTACCTGAGGCAGAGGAACTCATACAGCGTACGTTGGCCATTTGTAAGCGCCGAAACGTTCCTGTAGGAATTTCAACTACTCCCTTAGATGTAGTCCAGCGTGTTAAGCAAGGATTTAATATGCCAACTGTTGGTTTTGATTTTGGAATTCCTGCCGCCCCTGCTAGGTGTTTAGAATTGTTGGGACGTTAGTAAAGAGCAGTGAAGCCATCCGTGAGAATGGGACAGAAAGCGGAGAATCTTACTGGAAATATCCGAGTTGCAGAAGAATGAATCTTTCGGGCCATTCCTATCTGCGTTTTTAAATTGCGCTTGCTTTATAAATGTCAACTAAATTTCCAAAACTAAAAAGGAGGAAGAGACCATGGCAATTCGAAGATTATTCGCAGGTTTGGTAATTGCTATTTTGATTCTGGGGATTACATCGGCAGCGACGGCAGAAACACTTAACTACAAATTTTACACCCGTGTTGTGAAGAGTGAAACCTTTTTGATTCCCGATGTTGATGGGCATGAAGTCGGTTTAAATGTAAGAGACGGAGTGTATGCATTTGAAAACGGGGATGTGGCTTTTGGTACGACGATAGTCTTCTTTGATCGGACTAAAGGAGTGGGGAGTCTTAATCAGTATGGAACTTTTACTTTTCGGGACGGATCAACAATTGTAACCCATACTGTGGGAACGACTGGCGGTACAACGGGTAAAGTTACTGGTGAAATCATTCATGGAACAGGCCGATTCCAGGGGATCAAAGGAACGGTAATGATCCCTGAAATCAAGTTTTTCCGGCTTGAAAAAGGAGAAAGTCATCCGAAGTCATTTGGGGACGGGATTTTAAACTACACTCTGCCCCCCAAGTGATTGTGAGGTTAAAACAAATTGGTGCCAGGCATCGGTAATTCGGTATTGACAGGACTATCGCGAAGATCTCCATCCGTTTGTAAAAACCAGATAATTGATGTCAGGCAACGGTAATTCTGTATTTCTGCCTTTTTCCTCTCCTCTTCGATGAACAATTTTTGTCTTTGCATTCGTACACCTTTTAGTGTATCTTTTCATTATCAATGCTTTATATTTATGTTCACCAACAAAGTGACCCAAGGCAACGGGGGAAATGTTTGTTACAATTTCAATAAAGGGGAGGTTGAAAGATGAGTGCATATAAATTTTCAGTGGTAATCGAAAGGGACATGAATGGCTATTTTGCTCTCTGTCCGGAACTTCAAGGATGCTATACACAGGGTGATACTTATGAGGAGGTTCTGGAAAATATTAAGGATGCTATTCGCCTTCACATAGAAGACAGGATTGAAAGCGGAGAAGAAGTTCCTCAAGCAGAATCAGTAAGTCTCACCATGATGGAAGTGGCAGTATGAGTGAAAAACTACCGAGAGTAACCGCTGTTGACGCAATTAGAGTGTTAGAAAGGGCAGGGTTTTCCTTTTCACGGCAGAGTGGAAGCCACAAGATTTATAAAAACAAAAAGGGGAGGAGGGCAACCGTTCCTTATCATTCGGGGAAGATTCTGCACCCAAAAGTTTTGGCAAGCATTCTCAGGGATGCCGATTTGACGGTAGCGAGATTTAAAGAACTTATGAAATGATTCCTGCTCACAACAGAAGATAACACAAGATTGGTGTTGACACCTTTTGGGAAATCCCGACTTTGCCGGGACTACGCCAATCTAACGACCCTTCCCGAAATTTCATCTTTTCGCTCTTTTGCATTCTTAAGTATTTTGCGTTATCTATTTTAAAGTGATCCCCTCAAATTTGTGAAAGGGGAAAAGGTTTATGTACTTTCGAATACTCATTTCTTCCTTTTGGATTTTCTTCCTCTCCCTATTGCTTTTCTTCTCCTCAGCCTCGGGAGAAACGAAACCGATTGGTTTTGCTATCGTTTTCCCCAATCTGACCTTCTCGCAGTCCCTCTCTAAAGGAGAACAGGTCTACCTCGGAATACCCCAAAAGAAAGGGTTCTCTTTTCGGGAGATCAAAGGAGATTTGATCCTAGTTGAATTGATCAGTACTTACTGTTTCAATTGTCAGAAGCAGGCCCCGATCTTCACCAAATTATATTCATCCATCGAGAAGGACCCTAAATTAAAGGGAAAGGTGAAGATGATCGGAATTGCCGCTGGCAATAACCCTGGGGAAGTTGAGACCTTCAAAAAAGCGCATCAAATTCCCTATCCCATTTTCAGCGATCCCAAATTCGATGCCCATATGGTCCTGGGAGGCCCTCGAACGCCTTTCACCATCTGGGTGAGAAAGGATGCACAGGGAAACGGAGTGGTAGTAAGCACCCATCTGGGCCTGACCGAATCGGCAGAGAATGCCCTTGCTGAAACAAGAGCCGTCCTCCAGTATAATCTCGCCCTTCTCAAGCCTAAGAAAGGCGCCATCTATGAAGGCGATGCTCTGAAACCTCCCCTTACAGAAGAAGAGTTATTAAAAAGGGCAAGAAAGGGAATGGAGGCCTCCGGAGGAAAAGTCCTTCAGATTGAAAAGATCACCCTCAAGGATGGCGACTCAGTCTATGCCGGAAAGGTCGATCTGGGAGGCCGGCAGGAAAACTTCTTCTCAAAACTGGCAAGCCGCAGAGCCGTCTGTGATATCTGTCATGACACCTTTTTCATTTATACCTTTGATTCAACGGGTAAGGTGATCGATATTGTCCCTGTTCAGCTCACTAAGATCGATAATCTCCATTGGACAGAGGAGGATATCAAAAAATTGAAGAGCCGGACCGTCGGAAAATCGATCCTCAAACCCTTCTCCTTCGACGCCAAAGTCGATTCCATTTCAGGAGCAACAATCACCGCCGTCCTCATTTTCGACAGCCTCGATAAAGCCAAAGAGATCTTTGAGAAACTGAAGAAGGAAGGATATGTTAGATAATTTGATGAAGGGGAGATTTTTTCGCCTTCCTTTTCCTCTCTTCTTCTTCATCCTATTCGTTAATCCCCTTCCCTCCCATTCCACAAACTTAAACAAGTACCATCAAGTCTCCATGGGGACCGTGATCGAAATTACTCTCCTTAGCGAAGACGAAGAGGCAGCGAAAAAGGCAACCCTCCAGGCTTTTCAGGAAATAAAGAGGATCGAGCAATTGATGAGCCCGTGGATTGGATCGAGTGATGTGACCCGTCTCAACCGTTCTGCCGGAAAGGAATGGGTCAAGGTCTCTCCGGAGACATTTGATGTCATTCAGAGGGCACAGAAAATTTCCGGATTTTCCGAAGGCGCATTTGACATCACCATCGCCCCCCTCACACAGCTCTGGAGGAAGGCAAGGGAAAAAGGAGTTCCTCCACCACCCGAAGAGGTAAAGAAGATTTTGAATCTGGTCAATTTCAGAAATCTTTTAATCCAATCCGATGGAAAGGCCTTTTTGAAAAAGAAGGGGATGGCCATTGATCTCGGAGGAATTGCCAAAGGTTATGCCGTGGACAGGGCCTTCGAAATCTTAACGTCTCTGGGATATAAAAACCTGATCGTCAATGCCGGCGGAGATTTGAGAACCGGAGGTTTAAAATATTATGAACCCTGGTCGATCGGGATTCAGAACCCGAGATCAGCCGAGAAGGTCATGGCAACGGTCTCCGTGTCCGACTCAGCTATCGCTACTTCAGGAGATTATGAAAAATTCTTTTTCCATCAGGGCAAACGGTATCATCATATCCTCAATCCGAATACGGGTTTCCCGGCAGTCGGATGCCAGAGTGTCACAATCCTTTCAAAAGATGGAATGACCGCAGATGGATTAGCCACGGCTGTATTTGTCTTGGGGCCTGAAAAAGGATACGCTCTATGTCAAAGGCTTCAAGATGTGCAATGTTTCATTGTAGACAGAGAAGGAATGGCTGTGATGACCCCAGGGTTGAAGGACCGTATTTCTTTCAATCCTTAGGTGGAAATATGAAGGAAGTTCAATACTCCTAAATGATCGTCGATGTGGAAATCGGCTTCGATTCCTCCATTTTTATAAGCGATAAACGGAACGCCTGATGAACGTGCCGTCTGCTGGTCCACCTCAGAATCACCTATAAAAATGACCTCCTCCTTTTTAAAATTGAAGTTCTGGAGGATCTTTTCAATCGATTCGGGATGGGGTTTGGGATGTTTCACATCGAGGGCGGTGACGACCATATCGAAAAAAGGCCATAGGTCAAACCGATCCATAATATGCTTCATCGATGTCGTGCGGTTGGTATTGATGGCGCGAAGGATCCCATTCTCCTTCAATCGATTTAAAGCCTGAAAAAGGTGGGGTTCCATCTTCAGATAGACGATGTAATTTCTCAGATCGACTTGCTTCAGCGCCTCCAGGGCCTTCTTCTCCAGTTCGTTCCCCTTGCCGAAGATGAAATGGATGGCCTCATAGACCGTATGGGTATGAACATACTGTATCTCCTCCTCCCTCAACGGACTTCGGCCTACGGAGGCACAGAGATCGTTATAGAGTCTCATATTGGCCTCAATGGAGTCGAAAAGAACCCCATCACAATCATAAATCGCACAGCGGATCTTCATGTTTTGAGCTTTAATGTGCATTAAACCCTTTTCGTCCTTTCGTCCCTCGTCCTTCGTCCATCGTCTCTCATCCCTCGTTATAAACTTATCTCCTGGCCCACGAGAAGAAGCCCTTCTCTGATCTCTCCATCGATGTAATGAAAAACCCTTGTTTCGACATTTCTTTCTATCAAATAGAGACAATCATTGGTCTGTTCAATCTTGAGTGTCTTCTCCAGAGGAAATCCCAGAAACATCCCGATCAACAACCGGTTGACGACCCTGTGTCCGACAATCAGGATCTCTTCCCCTTCATGTTGCTGTAAAATTTTCTCCATAAAAGGTTTTAACCGAATGGCCACATCCGAATAATTCTCTGCTCCTGGAATTCGATAGGAAAAACGATCATCCTTAAACCGATTCCATTGATTCTTCAGCTCCTCATCAAATTGGAACAGGTTTTTTCCTTCCAGTATCCCGAAACCAATCTCTTTGAGTTCCGCCTGCTTTAAAATTGGAAGGCCAAGACGCCGGGCAATCGGTTGGGCGGTGAGATAGGATCTCTGGAGATCACTACTGTAAATGGCACTGATGGGCCGACCTTTGAGATGTTCGAGCAGAGCGAGGCTCTGGGAATAGCCAAGGGGACTCAGTTCCGGATCGCTCCAGCCCTGGATCCTCCCCTCCGCATTCCAAGTCGTTTCCCCATGCCGCGCAATGTAGATATTAATCAATGGTTTAAGACTCCTCTCTTATCTTCTGGCGCCCCACTTTGATCTACCCCAGGGTCCTGATGGTTGCAAAATAACAATAGTCTAAAATTTTCTTCTCCCCATCCGCAAGAGTAAGGAAATGTTTTCATATTCCTGGATAAACCCCGTTGTTGCAGAAATTGGCATGCCGAAATGCTTCCAAAGGCTTGCGCAATCAGACATGGAGGCCATTTTGCGTGCCTATTTTGGACTTCACT
>JAGVBT010000078.1 GCA_020059605.1 Deltaproteobacteria bacterium | reverse complement strand
GTTCGTTTACATCAATCTTCAGCAAATAGGCATCCTTCCTGATTAAGAGTTCAATGGCAGCTCTTACCTTTCGCTTAACTTGATTGGCAGTCAAATCTATTTTCTCAGCGTTCACCTTTTCCACCAAATTCCATTAAATCGAAGACCTGGTCCTGCATTCGCTCCATACCTCAATAAAATCTTCTGTCAAGTTTAGGCCAGGCACCTCTCCTTGATATAACTGTTAATGACTTAAACCCGAGAGTTCTATCATTTTAGTTTCTTTTAGGTAGTGGAGCCTTGCATAGGCAACTATTCGCTTGAATTCGACATCTTTTGTCAAATTGTCAAGGAATTCAACGACTTTCTTGTTTGACAAGAGGGTATAACAAACATTACAAATGCTATCTTTAATATATTTTCCAGGGAGGCAATGATTTAATCCTGCATCTTTGATTATTGATACCATTTTCTTAGGTCCCCAAATTCTTATTGCGTGCAAAATTGGGTTTAACTCTGCGGCATCGAGGATTTCATATAAAGAGTTTTTTCTCAAATTACCTAATATGAGTGGATGTGAAAATGTTAAATCAATCACTGGCCCAATGCAGGCAATAACCCTTCCGTCAGGAAATATTATTGGAGAACTGCCTGCTGAACAAGCTGATATTGGTGGCTCTTCAGATGTCTGATATTTTAACATGTTAATTTTTTTCAGCGCTCTTCCAGCCGGAAATGTAATTGCGGTGTTAATGGTCTCCATCTCTGTAATTTCGTGCAACTTCTTTACTATCTCTTTGTATTCAATATCATCCTCGTTTTCAGTACATACAGCGATGTTGTAGGGTACACCACATTCTTTAGCGGCCAATATGGCATTTTTTACTCTTTCAAAAGGGATGGACTCTTGATGATACACATCTGCACTAATAGCAAGCATTTTAATTGAGCGAAGTTCTTTTAGCCTTTTAACAGCCTCTTCTTTTGTAAAAGCCCAAAATGCATTGGTTACAACTGAAATTAATAAACCATTGTTTTCCCCGAAAGCAGATATTTTTTTTAAATGGTCAATATTATAAAAAGGTTCTCCTCCTGTTAAAGAGAGGACTTTGATATATCCATTTCTATAGGATGCTACTTGTTGAATCCACTGAAAAGCGTCGGTAAGTGATATTTCCTCTTTTCGGTGAGGGCCAGCCTCAATAATGCAATGAGGGCAGGCAACCTGGCATTGATATGTCATAATGAACCCTATGTTCCGCAAAAAAGGCATTTCAATTAGTTCATCAGGGGTCATTCTACTTCTCTCCGAGATGTTCCGGTTTATTGGGGCCTAAAGGGCACTACTTTAACGCAGTGCCCTTTGCCCTGTTTCCTCAATTGGTCCTCATCTCTGGAATTTCTTGGGTGCAACTACAGCTTCGAAATCTTTCCCCAGTGCTTTGAGCATTTCAGGTTTTAAAAGTCTTTCTGGAACAGGAATGCCAATCACCCAAGGGTGCCTAATGACCACTCTTAGCTCTTTTCCAAATTCCCTTATGAACTCTTCGGGGATTCGGAACTCTAACGACAACGGCTTATCTGGCAATGGAACTGTATCAATCTTCACGGTATCACTTTTCATAATAATTTTTCACCTCCTTTCAAACTTTCCTCTACTTGGGTATGAGCATAATTTCGAACTTTTCTGTTAATTCTTGATAAGCTTCTGGATTTTTGAGAACTCTCTTAAAAAAGGTATCGGGTACTGGTATACCAATCACTGGATATCTAATAACGATCCTTACTTCTTTCTCGAACTCTTGTAAAAATCTTGCAGGAATCTCTATGGTAATTGGCTGTTCTGGTGTTGGCCAAGTACCTATCTTTAAATGACCACTGCCCATAAATTTTTCACCCCTTCCTTATTAAATTCCAGTAAACGAAGCTAGAAAGGTTTGATGGAGACCTTCCCAAGGGGAAACATCCTTTTCCTCTGAAAGGTTCTTTTCCACCTATTTTGAATTCAAATATTTTAAATTTTTGAAGTGTCTGCAGGAAAAGGCTCTAAGGGAAAGGAAAACCCCCTTAGAGCTTCTGCATGGGCATTTTTTGGGAACACCATTTCATCATAATGGGAGTCAATTCTATTTTCTTAGCCTTCACCTTTTCTCCTGAATTCCCTCTACATCGAAAACCCGGACATGCATCCTTTTTACACCTCATTAAAATCTTCTGTCAAATTACAAGGCCAGGCATTGTTTGTCCGGGGTCGCGGGTCAGAGCCCGGCCGCGACCTTTTTGGCAATGGCCACAGCGTCGTCAAGGAGTCCGATGATCTTAACAACGTTTTGGGCAACATTGATCTGCTTCTTGATTTCAGCGACGGCAGCCTCCAGCTTGGTGTTTATCTTCGCAAGGCCCTTAATGGCGCGCTCGGCATCACCGAGCCACTCATCCATCATCTGGCCGATGAGGATATCGATCTCCGCCGAAAGGCGGCTGTTCTCCTGCCAAACTTTTTCCGCCTCGTCGGGTTTCTCCTGAAGACGGAGGTTGATTTCGGTAATCTGTCCCTGCCGGTGTGCAGCCATCAGGGATTCTAAAACTTTCTCTTTGTCTGTCGGCTTAAATGCCATCTTTCATTCCTCCATAGAAGGCGACTCTTTGAAATTGCTGATTTATTATTTGCCCTTGGCGGCCTTCTTCTTGCCCCCCTTGCTCAACTCATCGTGCAAACGGTTGAGGTCGCGGGCATTCTCCAAAAGTTCGAGAATCATCGGAATTCCCCGTTTAGGGTCAACCAGCCCTGCCGTAAGCTCCTGGTGGGCTGCCGGCAGCCCCGTATAAGACTGATGAAGCGTCCGCAACACGGAGACTTCCCTGACAAACTTTTCGTTGAGTTCAATGAGCTCTCTGAGTGCCGCCTGTTTTCCCGAATCCGACAGTTTGGGATTCGCAACCAGAGCAGCGAGTTTCGCGCTGTTCTGATTGTACTCGTTGCGCAATGCCATGGCTGTGATGCGCACAGCAGAAGCGCCCAACTCAGCCGCCTCTTGAATCGCAGGCTGATTGCTATTCAGCGCGTTTAAGAGTGATGAGCGCTGCTTGTTCTTCAGGTATGCCTGGAACGCTCCGGTGCTTAGCGTTGAGAAAATGGCAATCTCCTTGTCATACGGTCCTGAGACACCAAGGGCCTGGACCGAAGTTCTCAGATTGTCGTTCAAGTTCCTTGCGAGCTGCTCAAATTGCTCGGGGCTGACAAGGTCGGGAGAGGCAAGCTGCCCTAAGAGGCCGGCATAGGCTACAAGCACTGAATTGAGCCGGTGAACTCCATCCCTAAACCGTGCCACCTTCAGAAAGAGGGGCGGGTCCGAACTGGCCCAGCCAAAGGGGTCTCCGGCGGGCTGCGTGAGTAAAAGCCCCTCAACCTTGGCGACATCGCCGGCAGCCGCCTCAGCAATGTAGCGGTTGCGGGCGCGTTCGTGGACGAGGCTGAGCGAAGCATCTGCCCCATCACGAACCTGCTGGATTGAGGTGGTGAGCGCAGTGAAGGGAGCCGGCGAGATGCTTGCGCAACCGGCGACTCCAAGGATCGCCACTACGATTGCAAGGAATACGAGGAACCGGTGCACGGTCGAAGCGGATTTTGGGGTGTTTGATATTATCATGCGTGTCTCCTCCAGTCATCCTATGACCATCGCCCGACAGTTATGGGGTCAGCCCTTGACAAAGGACAAAATCCGATTCCATCTCATATTTGGGATCGGCCCCCTTTAGTACCCTCAATAATTTTCAATCAGGCTTCCGGATTAAACATTGACTCAGGCCCTCGAAAGCATCTCTTGCTTCGGTATCGTCTATGTGCAGGGTCCCTCTCCTTAATTTGTCTTCTGAAATTCACAGGGGGCCATTTCTTGCTCGCTGACAATACGCGATTGAACGAGGTGTAATATTATGAGGGGCTCTAAGGGAATTGATCTTCCCCCAGAGCTCTTATAGGGGCATCTTCTGAAAACCTTTTCTCATCTTTCCCCCTGAAAGGTTTGAGAGGAATTTCTAAAGGTAGGAATGGTTCAAAAATCAATAATTTCTACAGCAATTTTCTTGCCAAAAGTCAATGACTTTGTTGGATTTTATAAACAATTGAAATCACAGGATAATTTGATTATTATGAAATCTCCATACATGGGAAGATGGGCTCTGCACTGTAATCTATTTTTAGAGTTGCCAACTATTATTGGCAGTCCAGGCGCTACAAGGCCATGGGGTCAAACCTTCAAAATCCAATTAACAATTAATGAAATTCATTGGGTTCAACTCTATTTTCTTAGCGTTCACTTTCCGGCCTCGGTCATTTCCTTTTTGTTTATGTGACAGGCTGCCACAATATTTTGTGTTGTCAAGGGAAATTGTATTTTAAAACAAACATCTTAATCGCTCCGCTCATCGCAATTGCATTTCTTAATACTCCCTTCACCCCAACCCCTGCCTACCGGCAGGCAGGCTCTACCCGGCGGGGGAGAGGGGAAGAGTAGATGGCGGAGGTTGACAGTCCGTTCTGAATCTGATTTAATGTGGATTATGGAGATCACTGCGATCATTCCAGCGCGGTATGGATCGACACGGTTCGAGGGGAAACCCCTGGCCGATATTCTCGGCAAGCCGATGATCCAGTGGGTCTATGAAGGGGTCTGCCAATCTAAACTGATCGGGGAAGTGATCGTTGCCACCGATGATGAAAGGATCCTGGAAGCGGTCAAAGGGTTCGGGGGAAAGGCGGTGATGACCTCCCCTGGCCATCCCAGCGGAAGCGACCGGGTGGCGGAGGTTGCCCGGAAGCTCAAGGCCAGAATCATCGTCAATGTCCAGGGAGACGAACCCCTCATCAAAGGAACGATCATTGACAAGGCGATCCAACCTCTTCTAAAGGACCCCGACCTCTCAATGTCCACCTTGATCACAAGGATTGAAGAGGTGAAAGACTGGCTCAATCCCCATATCGTCAAGGTTGTCGTCGATGAAAAGGGGTTTGCCCTGTATTTCTCCCGCTCCCCTATCCCCTTTCCAAGGGACCTCCAGATCGACAGGCTTGAATCCAACCCCTTTGGAACGAAACGGCCCCTTCCTAAAAAAGTATTCAAGCATATCGGGGTATATATTTACGACCGGGCATTCCTTCTCAGATTTTCAAAAATGAAGCCCACTCCCCTCGAAAAACTTGAAAAGCTGGAACAGCTTCGGATTCTGGAGAAAGGCTATCGCATCAAAGTCGTCCCTGTTCAGTACGAACCCGTCTGTGTCGATACCCCGGAAGACCTCCTGAAAGTCATCTCCCTTCTTACCTTCAACGAGCAAAATCCGTAACAAATTGTTTTTATTAATATTTATTAAATATGACCGGCTCTTTTTGCCAATGAAACAGGGCTTTGTGTGAAAATTTCCAAAAAAAATTCCGGATTGATTTTTACATATTTTTAAGGTATAATTAATCGTTAAATTAAACGGAAATATGGGAGCAAAGCCAATCAAACCTCTTTTTCCTCTGATTCTCTTTCTTTCCATTATTTTCTTTTTATCCGCCTGTTCCACTCCATCATGGCTGCCTATTAAAAAGGGGCCCCCACATCAGGCGAAAAAAAAGGAATTATTGGATAAGGAAGTCATCCTCATCGACAGGCACGAATATGTGAAAGTACTCAATCCCAGGGCCTCGGAAGGGGGAAATCAGCCTAAATATCTCTATGTTCCCGTGGATGAATATCTGGCGAAAAGGGAGTCTTTTACCTCTCCGTCGGTCAAGAGTGACAGGGCCCCAAAAGCCCTTCCCGCGGGCACACCTCTTTCACCTGCACCCGCGCCGGAAATAGAAACGGTTACAACATCGGTGTCGGTTCTCCCTGATTCATCTTTAAAGAAAAAAGTGATGATCACCCACTTTGACGACCATACCACCTCCGCCGAAGAGGCTTTGGGCGATTGGCTGGCTGAAAAACTGGTCAAGGAAGTGACTAGAAGGTCGCCTTATCTGCTCACGGTTGACTACCGGATGGTGATGGAATTTCTGGGAAAAAGGGGGAGTTCTCCTTCCGCTCTTGAATCCCCGGAGACCCTAAGGACGGTCAGCGAGATTTTCGGAATCCATGCCGTTGTGCTGGGAGAACTCACGGGTCCCTATGTCTTCACCACAAAAGGAGCGCGTGATCAGGACGCCACCTCTTCAGCAATTATTAAAATTGAGATGAAAATCATCGATACCTTCTCCGGAAAAATACTGAACAGCGTTTCAGCTCAGAACGCCATCTCTCCCACCAAGGAGAGAGGGATGTTTGCCGATGAGAGGGCAAAAGGAAGGGCCTTTGACCTGACCCTTTCAGACCTCAGCCGCTCCCTTTCAGGGGCAATGGACCGCCTGGAATGGTTCTGCCGGGTGGCCAAGGTTGACGGAGAATCCGTCTATATCAACGCCGGCAAATTAAGCGGTCTGAAGGTCGGAGATGTGATGGATGTGTTTCGGCCCCAAAAGCCCGGGGATAGAGGAGAAGCAAAAGGAAAAATCCAGATCTTGGCCCTCTTCGGACTGGATGCCTCTATCGGAAGGATGATCCAGGGGAAAAGGCCCGAGGAAGAGGATCTGTTAAGGTTTGCCGGACGCGAAGGAACCTGAGGCTTCGCAACACCGCCCGTTCTCACCTTACAAAACAGGCGAACATACGGGAAAAAAAGGACCTCTTTGGATGGTGACTCAAAAGGAAGGGGGTTAAGGATATGTTTCACATTGGTGACAAAGCAGTTTATCCGGGTCATGGGGTGGGAGTGATCGAAGCCATCGAGATTAAGCGCATCTCGGGAAAAGAACAGAGCTTTTATATCCTCCGCTTCGTCGACAACGGGATGAAAATCATGATCCCCGAAGACAATGTAAAATCCGCCGGCCTGAGAACCGTGATCCGGAAGATCGATGCCCGGAAGGTGATTGGAATACTGAAAGACAGGGACGTCACCCTTGACAACCAGACCTGGAATCGGAGATACCGCGAGTACATGGAAAAGATCAATACGGGCTCGATTTACGAGATCGCCGAAGTGTTTCGGGACCTTCATCTTCTGAAGGCCGAAAAAGACCTCTCCTTCGGTGAGAAAAAAATAATGGACATGGCCAAGACGCTCCTGGTGAGGGAGCTCGCAATCGCCAAGTCTGTGAAAGAAACGGAAATCCTCAGAGAGATCAGGACAATCTTTGGCTCATAACCGTCTTATCCTCCGTCTTTTCTTCAAATTTTTTGATCCAATTTTCCCCGAAAGGAGGTGAATAACATGGATACATGGATTCTCCGTCTTTTATTGTTTTTCATCTGCGGGACAAGCGGGTACTTCCTGATGAACGGAATGTCGCCCGGGATGGGTTTATGGGGGTTCGCCGGGGGCCTTCTCCTTTCGGCCCTGGTCCTGCAAATGGAGGACAGGTTGAGAAACGTTCCTTTTAAAAATCTTCTTGGAAGTTTTATCGGACTGATTCTTGGAGTTATCTTTGCCAATCTTATTTCAAATGCCTTTTCCCCCTTTCTTTTGAACGAACAGGAGACAGCCCTGCCTTTTCTGGGGTTGCTTTACGGGGTGTGCGGGTATACCGGCCTCCGGATCGGGTTAAAGAAAGGAGAGGAATTCCATCTGCCCGGTTGGAAAACTGCCTCGAAAGACTCTCCCGGAAATGGGATCACCAAGATCCTGGATACAAGCGTGATCATCGATGGACGAATCGCCGATATCGCGGAAACGGGTTTCATGGAAGGTCCTCTTCTCATCCCACAATTTGTGCTCAGTGAGCTCCAGCACATCGCCGATTCTCACGATCCCATCAAACGGACCCGCGGGAAAAGGGGACTTGAAATTCTCCATCACATCCAGAAACAGATCGACGTGGATGTCCGGATTGTGGACACGGACTACCCCTCGGTCAAAGAGGTCGATGCCAAACTGATTGAGCTGGCCAAAGAGGTCAATGGGAAAATCGTCACCAATGACTCCAATCTGAACAAGGTGGCAGGGCTGCAAGGAGTTGAGGTCCTCAACATCAATGCCCTGGCCAATTCTTTGAAACCTGTCGTCCTCCCCGGGGAGGAAATCAATGCTAAAATCGTTAAGGAAGGGAAGGAGATGGGACAGGGAGTAGCCTATCTCGATGACGGCACCATGATCGTGGTCGACAACGGAAAGCGGCAAATAGGAAAAAATATTGATGTCGTTGTGACCAGCGTTCTCCAGACACCCGCGGGAAGGATGATCTTCGCCCGCATGAAGGAGGAGGGAAGCCGGGAGCCCCGCACAAAGGACTACTATTATCCCCTGGACAGCGAATTCTAAATGAAGGCTGATGCCATAATCATCTCCGCCGGCAAGGGTCAGCGGTTTATGGAGGGAAGAAAGAAACAGTTCTTCTCCCTGGGAGAAAAGCCCATCCTCGCCCATACCCTTGATCGATTTGACGCCTGTCCGCTCATCCGGTCCATCCTCCTGGTGATCGGCCACGAGGACCAGGCCTATTGTTTGGAAGAAATCGTCGAGAAATTCCAATATAAAAAGGTTTCCCGGATCATCCCGGGCGGGAAAAGGAGACAGGATTCCGTCTGGAACGGGCTGGAGGGTCTTTCGGACGATGCGGAGATCATCGTCATCCATGATGGCGTCCGGCCTTTCGTCACCCGAGAAATGGTTGAAGAATCAATCCGGTCCGCTTCTCGGTTCGGAGCCACCATCATCGCCATGCCCGTGAAGGACACCATCAAGATGGCTGGCCCGGACGGAACGGTTCTAAAAACCCTGGAAAGGGAATCTCTATGGCAGGCTCAAACCCCCCAGACATTTCAGGTTCCCCTCATCCGGAAGGCCTATCAGAAGGCGGCGGCGGATGGATTTATCGGAACGGATGACGCCTCCCTTGTGGAACGACTTGGAAAAAAGGTCCACATCCTCCCGGGATCTTATAACAATATTAAAATTACCACGCCGGAAGACCTCATGCTGGCCAACCTGATTCTCAAGACAAGAGAATGCACGAAAGGAGGGGAGTAATGCGAGTGGGATTCGGCTATGATGTCCATGCCCTAACGCCCAAGCGGCCCCTCATCCTCGGCGGGGTCCGCATCCCTTACCTCTACGGGCTTCAAGGCCACTCCGATGCCGATGTCCTTTTGCATGCCATCTGTGACGCCTTGTTGGGAGCCGTTGCGGAGGGAGATATCGGAAAACATTTCCCGGATACTGATCCTCAATACAGGGACATCAAGAGCACCCTTCTTTTGAAGCGGGTTATGGAAAAGGTGAAAGAGAAAGGGTTTCATCTTCTCAATATTGACTCAACGATTGTGGCACAAAAACCCAAACTCATCGATTTCATCCCCAGGATGATTAACGAAATCGCCCATGTCCTTGAAATCGATGCCGCAAGGATCAATGTGAAGGCCACCACTGCCGAAGGGCTGGGGTTTACGGGCAGGGGAGAAGGAATCGCCGCCTACGCCGTGGCCCTGGTGGAGGAAGACTGAACCATGTCTTTCAACGTTATTGAAAGAAGTAAATTCGAAGCACGAATCCCGAATTTGGGATTTGTTTCGGATTGATCCCTGCGGGAAGCTTCGCCCGATATTCGGATTTAGTCACATCTGTATTATTAAAGGACCCCAATGATTCCATCTGTGCGCGTTCGTTTTGCTCCTGCTCCCACCGGGCTTCTCCATATTGGAAACGCCCGCACCGCCCTCTTCAATTATCTTTACGCTAAAAAGGAAAACGGCACGCTCATTTTGCGAATCGAAGACACCGATGCGGAGCGTTCGACCGATTCATCCATCGAGGCGATCCTCCGGGACCTCCGCTGGCTGGGAATTTCCTGGGAGGAAGGACCCGATGGAAGCGGACAGGATGGCCCGTACCGTCAATCCCAGCGGCTCTCCCTCTACCGTGACCATTCGGAAAAACTTCTCAGGGAAGGGAAGGTGTACAAATGTTTCTGCTCTCCCGAACGGCTCGAATCCCTTCGCAAAGAGCAACTCTCTATGGGGATGATGCCGAAGTATGACGGCAAATGCCGTTCCCTCTCCGAAGGGGAAAGATCAAAGATGGAATCGGAGGGTCTCCGGCCCGTCCTCCGGTTTCGTGTGGGCAAGGGAATGGTTGTCTTTGAGGACCTCATCCACGGAAGAATGAGTTTTGATTCGAACGGGATCAGCGATTTCATCATTGTTCGTTCCGACGGGATGGCGGCATACAATTTTGCCTGCGTCATCGACGACCATGCCATGCGCATCACCCATGTCATCCGGGGAGATGACCACCTCTCCAACACCCCCCGGCAGATCCTTCTCTACCTTGCCCTGGGATGGGAACATCCCGTGTTTGCCCACCACCCCCTCATTCTCGGTTCGGACCGGTCGCCCTTGAGCAAGCGCCATGGCGCCACCGCCGTGTCCCAGTACCGCGAAGAGGGATTTCTTCCGGAGGCCCTTCTAAATTACCTCGCCCTCCTGGGATGGACGTCTCCCTCCGGTGAAGAGATCCTCCCCCTGGAGAGGATCATCGGGGATTTCTCTCTCTCCACCCTTTCAAGAAATGCCCCCATCCATTCCCGGAAGAAACTGGAGTGGCTCAACAGTCATTACATCCGGAAAATGGGCCAGGACCGGCTCGCCGGGCGCCTTCTCCCATACGTTGAGAGAGCCGGGATCCCGGTCGACCAACAAAATCAAGAGTATCTCAACCGGATTTTCGTCCTTCTGAAAGAGAACATCTTCCTCCTTTCCCAGGTGGAGGAATATCTGGGTGTTTTCTTCGACCCTAAATTCTCTTTTGAGGAGGAGGCAAAAAACCTCCTGTCGTCCCCCGGAAACCGGGGCATCCTTGAGACGGTTCTGCGGGTGGTAGAGGACTGGGCGGACATGGAAGGGGACCCGGGATCAACCCTGCTTTTTCGCCTTGAAGAAAAAACAGGCCTGAAGAGAAAACCGCTTTATGCCCTTCTCCGGGCGGGGATGACCGGAAAGATGAAAGGTCCCGAACTGGCAAAAATCCTTTCTCTCCTTGGAAAAGAGAGGATGCTTAAAAGATTGAAAATGGCGC
This sequence comes from Deltaproteobacteria bacterium, assembly GCA_020059605.1. GTDB lineage: Bacteria > Desulfobacterota > BSN033 > BSN033 > UBA1163 > RBG-16-49-23. Next base: position 8,123 of record JAGVBT010000078.1, on the reverse strand, counting down.
TTGAACTTTCTTAAAAGAAGAATCTCGAAACTCGAAGCACGAAATTCGAAACAATCTCATCCGCCAAAAGCGGATCCGCCTTGGGTGGAAATGACCAAATTCCAAATGTTTGAAACAAACAATAAGTTTATGATATTCGAGTTTTGAAAATTTGAATTTGTTTCGGATTTCGATATTCGGATTTCGAATTTCATATAGGTGAGTTATGACTCTTCGCATCTACAATACCCTGACCGGCAAAAAGGAGGATTTCATCCCCCTCCGTGAAAACAAGGTGGGCATTTACGCCTGCGGGGTAACGGTTTACGACCTCTGCCACATCGGCCATGCCCGTTCGTCCGTTGTCTTCGATGTGATCTACCGGTACCTTCACTACCGGGGATATGAGGTGACCTTTGTCCGGAACTTCACCGACATCGACGACAAGATCATCAAACGGGCCAATGAGGAAGGGGTGGACTACCAGGTCATCGCCGGCAAATACATCGAAGAATTTTACACCGATATGGGGGGGGTTGGCCTGGAGAGACCCACGTTCGAACCCAAGGCGACGGATCACATCTCCGGAATGATCGACCTCATCTCAATCCTTGTCGAAAAAGGATTTGCCTATCGGAAGGATGGCGATGTCTTCTTCTCCGTAGAAAAGTTTAAGGACTACGGAAAACTCTCCAAAAGGAACATCGAGGAGATGCAGGCCGGGGCCCGGGTCGAGATCGATGAAAAGAAAGAAAACCCTCTTGACTTCGCCCTCTGGAAATCGAGCAAACCCGGAGAGCCTTTCTGGGATAGTCCCTGGGGAAAAGGGAGGCCGGGCTGGCATATCGAGTGTTCGGTGATGAGCCAAAAATACCTTGGAGAGACCTTTGATATCCACGGCGGAGGAAAAGATCTTATTTTCCCCCATCATGAGAATGAAATCGCTCAATCCGAAGCCGCGACAGGAAAGCCTTTTGCCCGCTACTGGATCCATAATGGCTTTGTCAACATCAACCGGGAGAAGATGTCCAAATCGCTCGGAAACATCTTAACCATTAAAGATATCCTCAAGGAGTGGCATCCGGAAGTCCTCCGGCTCTTCTTCCTTTCCCATCACTACCGGAGCCCTGTCGATTATTCGGAAGATAGCCTCAGGGAAGCTAACACAGGGTTGGATAGGTTTTATATGACACTCCATGCGATCCAGGAGGAATTAAAGAAACCGGTTGCCCCATCAAAAAAAGAAATCGACCCCGCCGCCATCGCGAATTGCCGTCAAGCCATTGACTCCTTTCCATCCCTCTTCGAAGAAGCAATGAAGGACGATTTCAACACGGCTCAGGCCCTGGGATATTTCTATGATCTTCAGAGGAACCTGAACAGCCTTTTGGATATCTCAAAAGGTCATCCCACCCAAGAGATTGCGCCGATGCTGAAGCAAGGCCTCGACCATTTTTCGAAAATTGGATGGGTGTTTGGCCTCTTCCGGGAAGATCCGGAGGATTACCTTGCCCGACAGAGAAAAAACGGGCTGAAAAAATTGAACCTCACCGAGGAACAAATTCTTCATATCATCGATGATAGAAATCTGGCCAGGAAGGAGAAAAACTGGAAACGAGCAGACGAAATACGAAATGATCTTCTCTCAAGAGGAATTGCCTTAGAGGACACCCCTTCCGGCACAAACTGGAAACTCAAGTAATTGAATTGTGGTTCTTCCGGCTTTTGTGTGGGGACTTTCCCTTTTTAACCCCTCCACACCTCCCCTTAATGTAAGGGGAGGCTGGGTGGGGTTATTGTAAAGGGGGAAAGGGAGTGAGAAGGGAAGCTTACCCACTCAATACCCGGATGAACCTGAATTGTAGATTTCAGGTTTTTAATCCGAATTCCGCAATCCGAAATCGGCAATTAAATTTCTATTCCCTTCTCAGCCACCGTATCAACACGTTCACCTGCGTGGTGAGATACGAAACCATGATGATCAGGATCACCAGCAAAAACGTATTCGTATTGACAATCCACAGGATATCCATCGCGCCCTCCCCCCGGTCGTTTTCATTCAGTATGAAGACCCTCTCCCTTTTTGTCAAGCTCCCCGCCCTCCCCTGCTGAATATTTTCTTCTGAATATTTTCTTCTTGTGCGATCATGGTATTTTTGATATAAGTGTTTCCTGATATGTTAGCCCGTGTTCTCAGCAGTGCGGTTTTCGGGATCGATGCCTACGTGGTCGAGGTGGAGGTCGATATCGCCCAGGGTCTTCCTGCCTTTGCCACCGTTGGACTTCCCGAGGGTGCGGTCAAGGAGTCCAAGGACAGAGTCAAGGCCGCCATCAAAAACTGCGGCTATGACTTTCCTCCCCGGCGGATTACCGTCAATCTTGCCCCCGCCAATATTAAGAAAGAAGGGGCCGCCTTTGACCTTCCCATGGCTATCGGCATCCTCGCAGCCACCGAGGTCGTTCAAAAAAGGAGGCTCAACCAATACTTCATTCTTGGTGAACTCTCCCTGGATGGGAAAGTCAAACCTATCAAGGGAACCCTTCCCATTGCCGTGGCGGCAAGGGACGCAGGCTTCCGCGGGATATTGATTCCCCGGGGAAATTCAAAGGAGGCCGCCGTTGTCAACGGGATTGACATCCTGCCTCTGGATAATCTCTCCGACTGCGTCGAATTCTTAAATGGCAGCCTCCACATCGATCCTGTTGTTTTAGACCTCGACGAAGTCTTTAAGACCGAGATGATCTATCCTGTCGACCTGAACGAGGTGAAGGGACAGGAGCATGTGAAGCGATGCCTCGAAGTGGCGGCGGCTGGAGGACATAATGTGATCATGATCGGCCCTCCGGGCTCCGGAAAGACGATGCTCGCCAAACGATTTCCCACCATTCTCCCGGATATGAATTTCGAAGAAAGCATCGAAACGACTAAGATTCACAGCGTGCTCGGACTCATCCCATCCGATAAGGCCCTCATCGTCACCCGCCCTTTTCGGAGCCCCCATCATACCGTCTCCGATGCGGGCCTGATCGGTGGAGGACAGATCCCGAAACCCGGGGAGGTCAGCCTTTCCCATAATGGGGTCCTATTTCTCGATGAACTTCCTGAATTTAAAAAAAATGTCCTGGAGGTGATGCGCCAGCCCCTGGAGGAAGAAAAGGTAACCATCTCACGGGCCGCCACCTCGCTCACCTACCCTGCCCGGTTTATGCTCGTGGCTGCAATGAACCCCTGTCCGTGCGGCTATTACAGCGATCCGAACAACGAATGCACCTGCACGGCCCCGCAGATTCAGCGTTACCGGTCGAAGATCTCCGGCCCTTTAATGGACCGCATCGATATTCACATCGAAGTCCCGGCGGTGAAGTACCGGGACTTGGCAAGCCGCGACTCGGGGGAACCCTCCCGCGAGATCAAGAGACGGGTGGATCAGGCCCGCAAGGTCCAGCTCGAACGATTCAAGGGGATGAAGATCTATTGCAATGCCCAGATGACTAACCGGCAAATTAAAAAGTACTGCCAGATCGACGAGGCGAGCCAGGGGCTGCTGGAAGTGGCGATCGATAAGTTCGGTTTAAGCGCCAGGGCCTATACGAGGATATTGAAGGTGGCCAGGACCATTGCGGATCTCGAAGGAGTTGAAAATATCCAGCCCTCCCACCTCTCCGAAGCCATCCAGTATCGCTCTCTGGACAGAAATCTCATGTGATCCAATCAATTGCACGATGGATACGGTGGAGTTCTTCTACGATTTTTTAAAAAAGATTGGGGCGACTAACTTCCTGGCAATCGGCATTGCCCTTATTGTCTTCTGGCTTCTGGTCTCGGGACTGAGAAAGGGATTAAAAAAGGGGAGGGAGGGAGAGCCCCGGGACCCCGATGAGCTTAACGGTGAAGAATAAATCTTCGGCTGGCAAACGCTCTTCCGTGGTTGATCGGAACGGGGATCTCATTTTTTGAACATCATAAAAGAGAGCAGGAAGGAGACAATTAACGCCACCAGCATGGAGGTCATCGAGAAGAGGAAGAAAAGGAGAATCAGCCTTTCTTTCATGGCAGCATATTTGCTTTCCATCATTCCCACATAGAGCATGCCCACGATCTTATCCCGGACATCCAGAATCGGTTCATAGGCCGTGATATACCAGTGGTCAACCACAAACGCCCTCTGGATCCAGGACTTCCCCTGCCCGAGAACATGTTCCTGGACCTCTTTCATCGCCCTGGTCCCGATGGCCCTGTTTCCCTCCTTGTCCATCACATTGGTTGAAATTCTCAGGTCTCCGAGGAAGATGGTGGCCGTTCCAATCTCCTTTTCTCTGTATTTTACGCCTTTAAAGACAAGGTTTTTAATTTGATCGACGATTTCATAATTCCGATTAAGAAGAACCCCTCCCGTCAGTGCACCCAGAACTTCGCCGTTAAAATCGAGTACGGGATGCGAAGCTTTCAACACCATTCCGGAGGTCTCCTCGATCTGCCTGGCCCCCTTCTCTTTGGGGGTTGGAATGGATGGAAGGGTGGCTTTCCTGGCCAGGCGCTCTCCTTCCTTTAACAGTTCGCTTCCCGACAGGACCTGGGTCCCTGAAATTGGCTTCTTCTCCAGAGACGCCTTGACAAAGGGATCATCGGCCAGATTGTCTCCGAAAGACCGCGGATGATGAAACCTGAACAAGACGATTCCTCTTTTATCCACCAAGGTCAGAAAATCGAGCCCCTCTTCAGCCATCAACCCGGAGAGTTCCTCCCGGACGGGCCCGATATGCTTCTCCTTCAACCCCCTCTTGAGGACATGCCTGATGGAGGTCCAGCGGATTGTCCGATCGATATCCCCTATCTTTGAATTATAGACATACCTTGCCGTGTTGAGATCTTCCTTTACCTTCCCCTGGGCTTCATTAATGATCTGGTTTGTAACCAGGGAGTTGATGATCAGGCTGGTCATCACGCCCATGAAACAGGCAAAGGCAAAGAAGATCAGGGCCAGCTTGGTTCTGATTGAAATTTTCATGCCATATAACATACCAGAAATAAAGGAAAAAGTAAACAAAAAAAAATTACTTGCCATTAAATATTTTTTCTGCTAAATATATTGTGAAATATTTCATTAAATAAACGGACAGGAGGGTTGCTTGATGAAACCATATTTTCAAAAGATGAGCGATTTGGGGAAGCCTTTAACTGAGCAACAGATCAAAAAGGCAGAAGAAAATGTTAAACAAATTAAAGAAGTTGAAAAAACAATTGCAGAAGCTGTGGAAAAAGTGAAAAAAGCGGGTCTGGCCACTGAAGAGATTAATAAAAGAGGAGAGATGACCGTTTACCAGAGGTTAGATTATTTGTTGGATCCAGGCACTTGGCGTCCTTTGCACACTCTTTATGATCCAATGGAGGAAGAATCGGGAACCACTGGCGTGGTAGATGGACTGGGTAAAATCAGTGGGAAATGGGCTGTTATCATCGGCTTCGACAATAAAGTCATGGCTGGGGCCTGGATTGCCGGTCAGTCGGAAAATATCCTGAGAGTAACTGACATGGCAAAGAGACTTCATCTCCCCCTGGTCTGGTTAGTGAATTGTAGCGGTGTGAAACTTCCCGAACAGGAAAAGGTGTATGCCAACAGGAGAGGAAGCGGAACCACTTTTTTTAGGCATGCTGAACTTGAAAAATTAGGCATTCCTGTTCTGGCAGGAATCTATGGAACCAATCCGGCGGGTGGAGGATACCAAGGCGTTAGTCCAACCATACTCTTGGCTCATAAGAATTGTAATATTGCTGTCGGGGGAGGTGGTATTGTCAGCGGAATGACTCCCAAAGGCTTCTTTGATGAGGAGGGGGCAGAAATGATCATTGAAGCAACAAGGAAGTTCAAATCCGTTCCTCCCGGGCGTGTGGAAATCCATTATGACTCCACGGGTTTCTTCAAGGCGGTCTTTGAAAAGGAAGAAGGGGTATTAGATGCCCTGAAAGATTACATGAAGTATATGCCAGCCTATGACCCTAAATTTTTCAGGGTGGCCGAACCCAAAGAACCCAGGTTTTCACCCAAGGAAATCGATTCTCTGATCGCCTTCAATCAGAAGTCGGCCTACAATTTTGATGAAGTCCTTGCCAGGTTGACAGATAACAGTGAGCATATGGAGTTTAGACCTGGTTATGGCCCGGAGGTCTATACGGGTCTGGCAAAAATCGACGGGTTTTTAACCGGCGTCATCGGGAATCGACAGGGATTCTTACCCAAGGGATATCCCGAATATGCCCCTTATCCGGGGATCGGTGGAAAGCTCTATCGGCAGGGACTCATCAAGATGAATGAGTTTGTGACTCAATGTGGAAGAGACAGGGTGCCTATCGTCTGGTTTCAGGATACAAGCGGCATTGATGTGGGAGACATTGCAGAGAAAGCCGAACTCCTTGGTCTGGGGCAATCCTTGATTTACTCCATCGAACAAACCGAGATCCCCATGATGTGCATCGTCTTAAGAAAGGGAACTGCCGCTGCCCACTACATTATGGGAGGCCCCCAGGCGAACAATAATAATGTGTTTACATTGGGCACACCTACCACAGAAATTTATGTCATGCACGGTGAAACCGCAGCGGTTGCCTCCTTTGCAAGAAGACTGGTAAAAGAAAAGGATTCAGGCCGTCCGCTCAAGCCCACCATTGATAAGATGAATGCCTTGGCGCAAGAATACTATACGAAGTCAAGGCCCGTTTATTGCGCCCAAAAGGGGCTGGTCGATGAGATTGTTTCTTTTGCAGACATGAGAAAATATATGGTCGCTTTTGCAGGCTCTGCCTATCAAAATCCCGTCTCACTCTGTCCTCATCATCATTTGATGCTGCCCAGACTGATCAGGGGATAAGAATTCAAATCACTCTAACCCATATTAATAAGCTGTGTCGCAAGTCCGTTCATGGTTCGAGAACCTCACCATGAACGGACTACACAGCCTGTAAACATCAATTATTTTGCCGTTCGCCCTGAGCTTGTCGAAGGGTGAACGGCTGATTAGAACACAGCCACTGAGGGAAGAGAAAAATTCTGGAGACAGAATCCCCGGAGCCGGTTGACAGATCTATGTTGGTCAGTTATATTTTTTTACCTAAAAGGGGCTTTCATGGCGCGAATTCCAATCACCCGCAACGGGTATAATAATCTCGCGAAAGAGCTGGAGAACTTGAAGAAAGTCGTTCGTCCCCAGGTGATCAAGGCGATCGAAGAAGCCCGTGCCCATGGAGACCTCAGCGAAAATGCGGAATATTCGGCGGCCAAGGAGCGCCAATCCTTTGTCGAGACGAAGATCCGAGAAATTGAACAGAAACTGGCCAATTCGGAGATTATGGATACTCTCCTTTCCACCGATGGCAAGGTGGGCTTTGCCTCAACAGTGACCGTAGAAAATTGTGACAATGGGGGTAAGGTCACCTATCAGATCGTGGGGCCTGATGAATCGGATATTTCTTCCGGGAAGATTTCGATCGTCTCTCCCCTGGGCAAGGCCTTAATTGGAAAAGAAGTGGATGACGAAGTGCTGGTGAAGACTCCGGGCGGCACCAAAAGATATACCATCTTGAAAATCACCTGATTGGAATTTCCCGCCTCTTTCTCTCTCGTTCTTTATTGATCCATCTATTTAAATCGGTTAAAATAAGTTTGGGAGGAAAATAGATGAAACATTGGTTTCGTTTAGTTTTATTCTTTCTTGTCTTTCTTCTTTCCGGATGTGCTCATGTCATCTCAAAGGATTTAAGGGCAAAGTCCGATCCTTATCTTACTCTCAGTCAGGTCCGCCAGAATCCGGATGGTTTCAAAGGGAAAATGGTGATCTGGGGTGGAGAGATCGTTGAAACGGTGAATCTGAAAGGCGCCGCCACGCAAATCGAGGTTTTCCAAAGACCGCTCGGCTGGAGGGGAGAACCCAAAGGAATAGTCTCATCGGAAGGAAGGTTTTTAATTTTTGCCGATCAATATTTAGATCCGTATCTTTACCGGGCTGGAAGAAAAATCACGGTCATGGGTGAAATTCTCGGGGAGAAGATAAAACCCCTTGGCGAAATGGATTACCGCTATCCTCTTCTTTCAGGCAGGCAAATCCATCTCTGGCCGGAATACGCTTATCATCCTTATCCTTATCCTTAT